>DHAA01000100.1:60102-61392 GCA_002397275.1 Thermacetogenium sp. UBA4966
TAAGGTGTAAATCCTTGAGCGGTCCCGCCACTGTAACCGGAGACAAACCTGCATCAGGCCACTGGACCGGACAACCGGTCCGGGAAGGCGCAGGGGAGGATGAACCGGAAGCCAGGAGACCTGCCTGCGATCATCATGTTCCAAAAGGAACATTTTTGAGGGATGATGGAAAAGTCCCCGGCTCTTCAAGGAGAGTTGGGGGCTTTTTTGTTGAAAGTAGCAAATAATAACTGTGAGGAGGTTTGTTTTATGATGCTGGAAAAAACAGTTGACCAGATCAGGGAATTGGACTCTCAGGCCATGGAAAAGGCTCGCAGCCACCAGAAAAACCTGATCAAGCCTTATGGGAGTTTGGGGATGCTGGAGGATGTTGCTGTCAAAATAGCGGGGATGACAGGGGAGGTAAAGCCCTGCTTGGACAACAAGGCGGTCATTACCTGCGCCGGGGATCACGGAGTGGCTTCTCTCGGGGTCAGCGTCGCCGACCAGGATGTGACACAGCAAATGGTGGGAGGATTTCTCAACGGAGGCGCGGCCATCAATGTGATCACCAGGCATACCGGAGCGAGGGTGGTTTGCGTCGATATGGGGATGATCAAAGCGGTGGACGATCCCCGTTTGCTGGCGCGCAGGATCGGCCCCGGTACCAATAACATCGCCCAGGGTCCGGCCATGACCAGGGAGCAGGCCAGGGCCGCGGTGGAAGCGGGGATCGAAGTAGCGACAGAGGAAGTGAGGAAGGGCACGCAGCTTTTGGCAACAGGGGATATGGGAATCGGCAACACCACTCCCAGCACCGCTATCCTCGCCGCTTTCACCGGCTTTCCGGTGGATCTGATCGTCGGTAAGGGGACGGGCATTGGTGATGACGCCCTGCGGCGTAAAGAGCGGATCGTGAAAGACTCCCTGGAGGTCAACAAGCCTGATGCCAGGGATGGCCTCGACGTTCTGGCCAAGGTCGGAGGGTTTGAGATCGGGGGTATCGCCGGGGTGATCCTGGGCGCCGCCGCCTGCCGGGTTCCGGTAGTCATCGACGGCTTTATTTCAGGGGCGGGAGCGATGATCGCCCGTGCGCTGGCGCCGCGCTCTGTGGATTACATGCTGGCTTCGCATCTCTCAGAGGAACCGGGGCACAGGATCATGCTTACCTGGATCGGGGCCCGTCCTATGCTCAACATGAATATGCGTTTGGGTGAGGGGACCGGCGCTGCCCTCACTTTTACTCTCATTGACGCCGCGATGAAGATCGTGCGCGAGATGGCTACCTATGATGAGGCCGGAGTTTCCGAT
>DHAA01000130.1 GCA_002397275.1 Thermacetogenium sp. UBA4966
GCCTTGTAAACAAAACTACTCAAGTATCGCGTAATGGCCGGCTGGATTCCAGTGAAGCGACCATTAGGGAGTTCCGGGTAACGGCATCAGGCGAAGCGAAGTTGCCGGTTAATTTGGAAGTTGGAGGCTTCTCACATCCAGTCATAATAGGGAGCAAGCGGAATCCACCGGCCTGAGCAGTATAAATTTTCATCCATCTGATGGCGAAGCGCAGCTTCATGGGCGTCTACCCTGACATTTTTCTGAGCAGTTAAGCGTAATTCCGGTTAAAGATGGTATGCAGATGCGGAAGCAGTAGGGAAGACCAGCTCTCCAGGTTGTCCCGGTATGCATTCAGTTCAGATGCCGGAATTAACTTGCCCCGGATCTTATTCTTTTCGCGCACCGTTATTTGAGAGGAAAGGCAGGAAACAGAAAAAACAAGGCCGAGATGATAGCGTCCTACCTCTGTTTGCTCATCGTTGAGAAGGCCCAGAAAACCATAAGAAAACGGCCCTGGAAAAGACACCTCCTCTTTTAGTTCCCTGATCAGATTGGAGGCGATCAGCCTCCTGAACTCAGAAGAGCGGACAGGATTGATATGCCCTCCCAGACCAAATGAATACATATCAAGGAGCCTCTTTTCACCTGTTTCCTGAATGCGCTGGTAAATAAAAACCTGATCTCTGTGCCTCAGCACCATATAAACGATCAACTGTTTATAGCCGAGGTCCTCTTCTACCTTGTCCCGCTCACGAAACACCCCTTCGGCAGCGAAATGACTCCAAAGCTCAGTTCCATTTCCCGGCCGAAATCCTTGAAAATCAACGTTTTTTTGCCAAGCAGCAGTATTAGGCACAACTAAAATTTGTTCCGGCAAGATATATTATCCCTTTCTATACCTTTTTTACTGCTGACTTCTCCGCATTGCCCGCAAATTCCTTTAAGATCAAAAAAACAGAGCCACCAAGGGCCCTGTTTTCCGTTTTTGCTTTAGATAACGGCACGGTTATGATGAGCAGAAACAATGTTTTTGTCAATGGCCTTCCTGTAGATCTCGACATACTCCCCGGCTGATCTTTCCCAGGAAAAGTCGGATCTCATCGCCCTCTCCACCAGGCGCTTCCAGAGTTCTGGTTTCAAGCGATACATATCCACCGCGCGCTTTATCGCGGAAAAAAGCTCTTGGGCTTGATAAGGCTTAAAAGAAAAACCGTTCCCTTTGTCCGTTTCCGGATTGTAATCCTCTATAGTATCCGCCAGGCCGCCCACAGAGCGAACCAGGGGTATTGTTCCGTATCTCAAGCTGATCATCTGGCTGAGGCCGCATGGTTCAAAGCGGGAGGGCATGAGAAAGATATCCGCCCCCGCATATATTTTTTGCGCCAATTCCACATTGAAACCGATATTTGCCGCAGTCTGCCGCGGGTATTTCATCTTAAGCTGCGCGAACAGTTTTTGGTAATGATCCTCCCCGCTCCCCAGCAGCACAAATTGCACTCCTAAATTCATCACCATATCAAAAATGTCGGTGATCAGGTCGAGCCCCTTCTGATCAACAAGCCTGGTAATAATGCCGATCAACGGGGTATCATTAACAGGAAGCCCCATCTCCTGCTGCAGCATTTTTTTGTTTTCTTTTTTCAGGGCTATGGAATCTGCCGAATAATTGCTGTAGATATATTTATCGGTCTTGGGATTGAGTTCCTCATAATCAATCCCGTTGACAATGCCGTAGAGATCCTGCGCTCTTTTCCTTAACAGGCCGTCGAGGCGCTCCCCGAACTCAGGCGTCTGGATTTCCAGAGCATACTTTTTGCTCACTGTGTTGATCAAGTCGGCATAGAGAATGCCTGCTTTCATAAAATTTACCTGTCCGTAAAACTCCAGAAGCTCCGCGCTGAAAAATTCTTCCCCCAATCCTACGAGCCGCAGGGTGTTTTTAGGGAATACTCCTTGATACTGCAGGTTATGAATGGTAAAAAGCGTGGCGATCTTATTGTAAAATGGGTCCTCGGCGTACTTTGTCTTCAGACTGAGAGGGATCAGGCCGCTCTGCCAGTCGTTGCAGTGGATGATGTCCGGCTGATAATCCAACTGGGGAAGCATATTGAGGACCGCTTTGCTGAAAAAGTTGAAGCGTTCCGCCTCATCGGCATAACCATAGATCCCCTCCCGGTAAAAGTATTTGTAGCTTTCGATTAAAAATACCGGTATCTCCGCATCACTGCCTTTGAGCCGTGTCTCTTTAATAATTCCTGTTTCCAGGTGATGATCCATCTCTACAGGGTAATCCAAAAGATATTTCCCTTCTGTTATCTGTTTGTATTTGGGCATAGCTATGCGCACATCGTGACCAAGTCGCTTTAAAGCCTTGGGAAGAGACCCCGCTACATCTGCCAGTCCGCCGGTTTTAGCGAAGGGAGTTACTTCCGCAGATGTCAATAAAATTTTTAATGTATCTGCCGCCATGCCAACCTCTCCTTTTCAGGCTCATTTTCAGAAGCTGATTTAGCATTTTCTTCTCTTAAATATTTTGCCGCTGATTCAGGGGGGGTGGGGTTGATCATGATCCCCGCGCCCAATTCAAACCCGGCGACAATAGTCAGGCGCGGGAGAATTTCCAGATGCCAGTGATAGTAGGCGGAGTCGCTGTGCCCTGCAGGAGCGCTGTGTAAAATCATATTGTAGGGAGGGTAATTAAGCAAACCCGATACTTTCTGCGCGACTTCCTGTACGAGACCGCTCATGCTCTGCAGCTGATCATCGTTAACCAGGTCAAAGCCGGCCTGATGCTCCCTGGGAATTATCCATGTCTCAAAGGGAAAGCGCGAAGCAAATGGACAAAAAGCAAGAAAATCATAATTACTTGCCACTAAACGAGCCCCCGCTTTTAATTCGCGTTCAATGATCTCGCAGTAAATGCATTTTCCATGCTGCTGATAATAATCCCTGGCTCCTTTTAGTTCCTCATCAATTACAGGGGGAATCAGAGGAGTGGCAATCAACTGGCTGTGCGGGTGCTCCAGCGAGGCCCCTGCTATGGACCCCTCGTTTTTAAAGATCTGTACATAGCGTATCCCCGGCGCCTTGCTCAAAGCCTTGTAGCGGTCACGCCAAGCGAAAAAAATCTCATTAACGTGTTCTGGAGAGTGATTTTCCAATGTGGAATTGTGTTCTGGGGATTCGATTAAAACCTCATGGGCGCCTAGCCCCGGTTTTGTCTGATAAAAATTATTCTCCTCGCTATTCTGAGCCTCCGTTTTCGTTAACGCCGGATACAGGTTAGGCACAACCCTCACCCACCACCCCGGAGTGTTGGGTTTTGTCCCTTTCTCCCGGTAGGCCATGACTTCAGGAGGTGTTTTCCCTTCGTTTCCTCCGCAAAAAGGACAAAAACCGCCTCCTCGTCTTTCTTGTTGCTTGGCAGCAAAATCTGAAGGCCTTTTGCTCCTTTCGGTAGCAATGATCACCCATTTCTTTGTTATGGGCTCTTGCCTCAGCTCAGGCATCTAGAGGTTCCCCCTTTGGCGTTGATGCGTCTTGTTCCTTTGTATTCTTCTCTCTCCATGATTGATTTATGCATTATCTGCGGCGCATAAACTGCCGGCGCTTGAGGCATAATAGATGACAAAGATCGCTTCTTACCTCCTGTTGAGCAAGTGGTTCTTGCTTGAATAGCTTAACCGGCCAAGAGAGGTAAGGGGGCGATCTTTTGCTTAGCTGGGAGGTGTCGTGCTGTGTTTAATAGGTGAGATCCTGATTGCGTTTCTTTCCGTTTTTTTCATCGGCAGGATATTTTAAGAGTCCCAAGCGGCATAAAATGGGGGAACTGTATAAGGCCAAAAACACGCAGCAGACACTGACGAAGGTCAAAAAATAAAGTCCCATGCCGATGGCCATGCCCAGACCGGCGGTCACCCAGAGGTTTGCCGCGGTTGTCAGTCCGCGAATATGAGCGCGATCTTTCCAGATAGCCCCTGCTCCCACAAACCCAATACCGGTCACAATCTGGGCGGCGACACGCCCGGGATCAAGGCGCAGCCCGGGAAATTCGTAGGCTAAGCCAGGGATGCCATAAACGCTGATCATCATAAAAAGGGCGGCGCCTATACAGACCAGGGAATATGTTCGAATACCGGCCGGCTTCAAATTGCATGATCTCTCATAACCGATGAGCATGCCGACAAAGAGCGAAACAAACATGCGCAAAACGATCTGATTTTGTGAAAGCATTCTCCTCACCTCCTCTCCCCTGTGCCTTTGTTAACATTACCTTTATATTAAGTTAACATTATGTTAACATTTATCGATAATCGTGTCAAGAAATAGGAGAAACTACAAAATAGCTTCAATGACTTCCTCCAGCTGCTTCAGATTGCGGCATTCAAAGACCTGTCTGCAGCTTGGCGCATAGATGCTCATGATACTGTCCTCACGATCCCATGTTTCCCTCGGCTGGGGATTAAACCATAGAATCCTGCGCACCTGCTCTGAAATATTTAGCAAACATTCCTTTTCGTGGTAGTTGTAGTTATTACGCGCATCGCCCAGAATGATCATTGTACACTGCGGTGAAATAAGCGGTAAAAACTTTTCGGAGAAGCTGCGGAAGACTCTGCCGTAATCGGAAAAAGGGCTCATCGCATACCTGGATTTAGCAAAGGCCATCTCCAGCGCTTCCTGTATATCGTTGTTATTAAAGTATTCTGTAACCTCATCGATGGTGTTGACAAATAGAAATGACCTTACGCTGCTAAATCTGTTCTGGATAGTATAAACAAGCTGCAGCATAAAATCACTGAAAACAGCTACCGAACCGGAAACATCACACAGCAGGACCAGTTCCGGCTTACTGATCACCCTCTTTCTATACTTCAGCCGCAGGGGAGTCCCCCCGGTAATCAACGCCTCTTTCGCCGTCCTGCGCAGGTCAACCTTCCCATGTTTAGCCCTTCGATAGCGGCGAGCATACCTGGAGGCCAGCTTGCGTGCCAATTTAATTATCCGTTTGCGTATGGCCTCGATTTGCCGCTTATCCAGCTTATAAAAATCCTTTTCCCTGAGGTTGGCCGCGCTCGCTATTTCCTCCAGGATCTCCTCGCCGTACTTTTTTACAAACAGTTCCTCCAGCTGAGAATTGATGTACTGTTCGAGATAATGAAAACAGTCCTGCCACTGGAGATAGACGGTATCGCTTACCTTTTCCTGCGCATGGATCACTTCCAGTGTGTTAACCGCCTGGTACCAGCCGACAGCGACCTTTACCTGCTCCACAAGGCTTTCCATCTCTGATACCGCCCTCTGCTCAACGGCGCCGATGCTGTCTATCCCTATTTCTGCCAGATGGCGCAGCAGGGGGTAATTTAATTCTCTGACCGCTTTCACCAGCAAAAGATAAGGGGATGCTCCCGCCCCTCTTCCCATTCCCTGACCCTCAACGCCCTGCACCAGCTCACAAGGGAGAGCGGCCTGTTCTCTTTTCCGGAGAGCCGGCTTGCCTTCCGGCGCTGAAGTTGGAAAGTACAAATGAAAAAGTTTGTCGAAAAGAGGACGATCCATTTGCTCTGTGATCAGCGCGGACAGAAGAGCTGTGTAGAAATCGAGAGGGGCCAGGCCAACCAGGGCAACAGCCTCCAGCGCGGTGGTAATTTGGGAGACAGAGACATTTACCCCGCCTTTGCGCAGGAGCCTGCAGAATTTTAGTATCTTTTCTTCGAGCAAGATAACGCCTCCTAATCAGCGGAGAGAAGGGAGGAAATCCTGGGAAGAATCTTTTCGATATCTGTTTGGTATTTTAAGAGGATGCTCAGTGTGCCGCGCGCCGCTTGATCATCTATTTTTTGAACATTGAGGGTGAGAAGAGCCCGCGCCCAATCAATTGTTTCCGCAATACTGGGGGGCTTTTTTAAATTCTGCTTGCGGATGGTCTGAATAAAGAGAACCGCCTGCTCTGCCAGAAGCCGATCGATCTCCGGCGCCTTCAAGTGGATGATCTCCAGTTCCCGTTCGAAGGTTGGATAATCAAGATAAAGGTGGAAGCATCTCCTTTTGAGGGCGTCGCCGAAATCGCGGAAGTTGTTGCTGGTGAGTACCGCTATCGGAATTCGCCTGGCTTTAATCGTTCCCAGTTCCGGAATAGTAACCTGAAAGTCAGATAGAATTTCCAGCAGAAAACTTTCAAATTCTTCATCACTTTTATCGACTTCATCAATGAGCAGAACAGCCGGTTCTTCGGAATCCAAAGCCTCAAGAAGCGGGCGGCGCAGCAGGAACTCCGGGGTAAAGATATCATCCTTGGCCTCATCCCAGGATTTGCTCCGGTTTTGCTTTACATGAAGGCAAAGAAGCTGTTTCTGATAGTTCCATTCATAGAGAGCCTTCGCTTCATCCAGGCCTTCGTAGCACTGGAGACGAATCAATCTGCTGTTGGTAGCCGCGGCGAGCGCCTTTGCCAGTTCGGTTTTTCCGACTCCCGCGGGCCCCTCGACAAGAAGAGGCTTTTGCAGGCGGACGGCAAGATAGATAACGGTAGCGACATCCTTATCTGTGAGATAATTGCATGCAGCCAGTCTTTTTTGCAGTTCTTCTACAGAATAAAACATAAATGATCCTCTTTCCCTACACGCTGTAGTTGGGAGCCTCTTTGGTGATATCTACGCTATGCGGGTGGTTTTCGCGCAAGGAAGCGTTGGTGATCCTGATAAACCTGGTTTTTTCCTGCAGTTCTTCTATATCTTTCACACCACAGTAGCCCATTCCGGCCCGCAGTCCGCCAATCAGCTGGTAGATGATTTCAGATACCGGACCGCGGTAGGGCACGCGCCCTTCCACCCCTTCAGGCACAAGTTTTTCAGGGCCGTTCTCCTGAAAATACCTGTCCGCGCTGCCGGAACGCATCGCCCCCAGAGAACCCATCCCGCGGTAAACCTTATACTTTCTTCCCTGGTAAATCTCCACATCCCCGGGACTCTCTTCAGTACCCGCCAGCAGATTACCGAGCATAACGGCATTGGCGCCCGCGGCCAGAGCCTTGGTGATATCCCCGGAGTACTTGATGCCCCCGTCGGCGATGATCGGTTTGCCCAATTTTTTAGCCTCACAGGCACACTCATAAACCGCGGTAATTTGCGGAACACCGATACCGGCGACCACTCTTGTGGTGCAGATCGATCCGGGACCGATACCCACCTTGACCGCGTCGGCCCCGGCCTTAATCAGATCCCGCGTCGCCTCAGCTGTGGCGATATTGCCTGCTATCAGAAACAGATCCGGATATGCGCTTCTGATTGTTTCCACCGCCTGCAGAACGCCGGCGGAGTGTCCATGCGCAGTGTCTACAACGATGACGTCGGCCCCGGCCTGCACCAGAGCGCTTAGCCGATCCTTATATTCCGCGCCTACCCCGATGGCTGCGGCAACTCGCAAACGGCCCTTTTTATCTTTGGCTGAATTAGGGTACTGGCGGGCCTTTTCTATATCCTTGATCGTAATCAGGCCGCGCAGATTGTACTCATCATCGACAATGGGCAGCTTTTCAATTTTATGCTGCCGCAAGATCATTCTAGCCTCTTGAAGAGTGGTTCCTTCAGGGGCTATGATCAGTTTATCCTTTGTCATTACTTCATCGATGGGGCGTTCTAAATTATCCTCGAAACGAAGATCACGATTGGTGATAATTCCAACCAGTTTCCCGGCAACAGTGATCGGTATCCCGGAGATATGGTAATGCTCCATCATCTTCAGGGCATCGCTGAGCAGGTGGCGGGGGGACAAGGAAATAGGGTCGGTAATAATTCCATGTTCAGAACGCTTAACCCGATCTACCTCAGCGGCCTGCTGTTCAATACTCATATTTTTATGAATAACACCGAGGCCGCCTTCTCTGGCCATAGCGATAGCCATCCTGCTCTGGGTTACCGTATCCATCCCCGCGCTGAATATCGGTATATTCAATCTGAAATTATTATTTAAATCTGTGACAACATCAACATTCCGGGGTAAGACCGAGGATTTTCCTGGCACCAACAGTACATCATCAAATGTAAGACCAATTTTTGCAAACTTTTCTTCGTTCAAAATGAATCCCCTCTTTCCATCTAGCTGTTAATCTCTATATTAGCACCTTTATTCTGGGGAAACAATATATTAGTGCATCAGATACCGCGCAAATGGCTTGTCCCGTTAAGCAGCGCCAGCACGGTATATCCTTGCGGGTGGTATTCGATGATATTGAGGGCGGTATTGTCCTGGCGAATCTGAAAAGCGTGGTTTAGATCAATATCCAGCAGTCCGCAAACGACAGCCCTGATCGTGCCGCCGTGGGCCACGGTGATAATTGTCCCTGGGTCGTTTTCAGCCAATAACTCCAGTATTTTTCTATATGCCCTTTCTTTCAAATCCTGAAAGCTCTCGCCGCCGGGTATCCTAACTTTACCAGGATGATCATACCACTCTGCAGCCACGTCCTTGAATTGTTCCATGATTTCCCTGTGGGTTAGCCCCTCCCAGGCGCCAAAATTGATCTCCCGCAGCTCTTTCGACACTTGCACGGGAAGGCCGTGCGGCGCGGCGAGTATGCTTGCTGTTTCCGCAGCCCGTGTTAAGTCGCTGGAGTAGACGGCCTTAATCTCTTCTGTGTGCAGGCTCTTGGACAGGAGCTGTGCCTGCTTGCGCCCTTTTTCACTGAGTTCTATATCTGTATGCCCCTGGTAGCGGGAAATGTGATTCCAAACAGTTTCACCATGTCGTACGAGAAGCAGCTTCGTCATCCCTAAACCTCCTGTTTATACTATAATTAAGGCGGCTAAAAGAGCAAAAATCTCTGTCAGTTCACAGGCTGCGCCGTATGTATCTCCGGTGAGCCCGCCCAACAGCCGGGAAAGCCGGCCGGCAAGGAGAAAACAGAAAACACCGGCCGACAAGAAGATATAGAGCCCCTCAATTTGAGCGAGAGCAAAGAGGATCACGATGGTTATGCCGGTTGTAACGCCGAAAAGGGATATATTGTTATAAGAGCTGAACAGTTTGCCCAGTCCCTCCCGGCGGGCATAGGGGTAAAACACCTGCATCCAGACCATCGACTGTCTTCCCAGGACAGGAGCGGCGACCAGGAAGATGAGCATCCTCGGATCCATTTGGGCATAAACGCTGTACTTAACCAGCAAAACCACCACAGCTCCCAGCACCCCAAAAGCGCCCGGATTGGTATCTTTCATGATCTCCAATCTGCGTTGCGGAGTCATCCCCCCGTAAATACCGTCGACCGTATCGATCAACCCATCCAGATGCAGGCCGCCTGTCAGCAGTACATAGATTAAAAGCAGGAGAGCAGCGGTAACCGGCCGCGGGAATATCATTTCCAGCAAAATATAACTCCCCCATAGAATTCCCCCGATAATTAAGCCGATAATGGGGAAAAAGAAGACGCACTTCTGGAAATCCTCTTTCGTGTAGCTGCTCTTATTGCATATCGGTATGCGGGTAAGAAAAGTTAACGCAACAAAGAAATATTTCATCGGCTATTTTCCCTTCAGTATCTATAGATGATCGGTAACGCACAGCTTTTTGAGATCAAGAGGCACCCCTGATACCAAAAAAAAGGCATGATCCGCTTCTCTGGCCATAATTTGATTCGCCCAGCCGACCATATCACGGAAAAGCCGCGCCTGCGGATACTCCGGAACCACGCCAAGCCCCAGTTCATTGGATACGATGATCACATCTGCGCAGGATTCCCGCGCTAAACGCGCCAGGCTTTTCAACTCCAAGAGCAGATCATCCTCAGAAAGTCCCCCATTTTCTCCTGCGGATGGGGGAAAGAGCAAATTGGAGATGAGCAGAGTGAGGCAATCGATGAGCACCATCCCCTCTTCCTTGCCGATGTCTTCCAGTACCGACGTCACCCGATAGGGCTCCTCAATAGTGATCCATGAGGCCGGCCGCCTTTTTTGGTGTTCTTTGATCCTCGTCGCCATTTCCTCATCCAACGCCTCCGCGGTGGCGATATATCTTACTTCTTTACCGGAATTCAATGCTAGTCTTTCGGCAAAACTGCTTTTACCGCTTCTGGCGCCGCCTGTGATGAAATGAAAATTACCGCGCTTGCTCAAAAAAGCTCACTCCTCTGGTACAGATTTTTGTGCGAGATAAACAACGCGTGGTGTTCGCTGATCAGGAGCATAAAATGTAAAGGAGCGATAGGTTTTCATCTCCGTAAAACCTGAAGCGGACAGCAGGGGGACTATATCTTCGCCGTCATATATTCTCTCCTTGTGTATTTCAGAGAAGTATTCCTCCTGCTCTCCCCTATCCCCTTTGATCTTACCTTCAATATGAATCTCCCATAACTGTTCCTCTTCTATGTATTTGGTGCGCCAGGACAGAGAGTAACCGTCCTCCTCCGCTGTGAATAGCTCCTCGTTATCTGCAAGCAGGCGCGGCAGATAATTGAGATCAAATACAAAAAATCCCCCTTCATTAAGGCTCCTATAGACAGATTGGAAGGCAGATTGCAGGTCTTTTAAATCTAAAATGTAGTTGAACCCGTCCTGGAAGCAGACGGCTAGATCAACTTGATCAGGCAGTCGGAAACAGCACAGATCACCCTGCTCAAAGTCAATCCTGTATCCCTGCTCAGCCGTCTTGCGGCGGGCGATATTCAGCATTTCATCAGAGAGATCCAGTCCGATAACCCTGTAGCCGCGTTTTAACCAGGGGATTGTTGAATTACCGGTGCCGCAAGCAAGATCCAACACAGAATAAATCTCACCCTGAGAACGGACGATCAGCTCTTCCACATAAGCTGTCCAAGCCTCATAATCGATCCCCTGCATGAGCAGATCATAAAATAAGGCTAACTTTTCATAACCGGTTGCCTTCACTGTCTTCACTCCTGATGCCAGGCAGAGTTTAATGCAAAAACTGTTTTCTGATGATCTTTTCCAGGTGTGCCAGAGTATAGCACTCGTACATCTGGGAATAACGCTTAAATTTTTGCAC
>DHAA01000133.1 GCA_002397275.1 Thermacetogenium sp. UBA4966
ATTATTTCCGGGAATCCGGGATGCCAGCAATTTAACATTGATGTGAGATATTTAATGAAAAATTGTAATAATATCTCGCATTGACTTTGAAATTGCCCAAAATTTATTTTTGATTTATCACATCAGTGTAATTGTACGATTTGGCGAATTTCCTATACTAAAGCATATACACCCACAATGAAAGGAGTTTTTACAATGTCTAGAAAAGCTAAGTTTTCCCCGATTCTTTTTGCATTGCTGATGACATTTCTGCCGCTTACAGCGATGGCTGCGGCGGACGACGCGGCGCCGTATGCCCCCTACGATCTGACTGCGGAGGCTATCACTCCGGACCAGGTGCATCCCAATGGCAGCGCTCGGCTTACGTTAAAGATCGACAATCTGCCGCGATCCGATGTTGAGAGATGGTTTGTGCTGGTTGAGAAGAAGATCGGCAACGACGGAACCTGGGTCACTGTCTCCGAAGAAGCGTCAAATACTTATCTGGATGATTACGCCATTGGTCCGGGACAATACTCTTATGCGCAAATATGGAACGAGAGCTATGAATGGGACTCGCAGATCCCTGTTTTCTTCCGGGTTAAGGTTGTTCTTTATGATGATACCTTTACGCTGGAGAGTGAATCGGCGTGGTCCGATATCGCCTCGATTGGCGTGACGGGCACGGGAGAAACACCAGGCACGGATCCTACTCCCACTCCAAGCGATGAACCGCCGGCGTCCAGCGCGGACCCGACAGACACGCCAACTCCCCCCACTACACCAGAATCGGACGACAGCAAGAAAGACGATATACCGAAAACCGGCGACAGCAGTTCTGCCCTGGTCTGGTGGCTGCTGTCGGCTCTGGCCGCGGCGGGCATTGTCACCGTTGTCTTGATCAGCAGAAAAGGCGCACAAACGCGATAGTGAACAGGTGTTGCAGGTGAGCGGGAGTGCTTTCGGCATCCCGCTCATTTTTTTGAAGGAGAGGAATCGGGATGCGTATAGCGGACCAGGACCGCGGTTGAGAAAACCGGGCAGAAAACCTGAACGATGCGTGTGTTTCATGCTCCTCATGTTTGTCGCTGTCCTTATCTTCTCGGCTACAATGCTGGCGCTGCACTATATACAAGAAGTCCGTGAGGAAAAGGAGCTGAAAAGACTGGCGGCAATAGCGGCGTACAATACGCCGCCGGCCTCACCAGGGTGGAATATCCATGAAATAACGTCAATCCAGCCCCCGACGCAAACAACCCAAAAGACGGTCATGCTGGAGCAGTATAGGGAGCTGTATGAACAAAATATGGACATGGCGGGCTGGATAAAGATTGACGGTACTGAGATCAACTATCCCGTCATGTACACGCCCGAGGATGGAGAATTCTATCTCTCCCACGGATTTGACAAGGAAGAATCAAAAAGCGGCCTCCCCTTTATCGACAAGCGATGCACAGCCTATCCATTCGGCACGAACACGATCATCTACGGCCATCATATGAAAAACGGCACGATGTTCGCCGGACTGCTGAATTACGAAGATGAGGGATTTTATGCAGCACATCCGACTATCCGCTTCCATACGCTGTATGAGCGGCGGGAATATGAGATCATCGCGGTATTCCGCGGCAAGGTTTTCAGGAAGGGTGACACGGATTTCAAGCATTACAACTTTTTGAACGCGGAGGATGCTGTGGCTTTCGCCGAATATATCGCCAATATCAAAGAGCTTTCCCTTTATAATACGGGTGTTACGGCATCCTACGGGGACGAGTTGCTGACGCTCTCCACCTGCGCCTACCACGTTGAGAACGGGCAGTTTGTGGTCGTGGCGAGAAAAACATAGCGGTAGTTTTTTCTGTTGCAAAAATCTTCAATTAACGGTACTATTTGATTTAATAATGTGACAGGAGGCGCCTTATGGATGAACAGAGCCTGCAGACCGATAAGCTGATTCCTGTCGAGCTTCCGGAAATTTGCGCTCCGCGAATGAAGCTGCTCGGCAAATTTGATAAGGCCGCGGCCAAACGTTGCGTTTACATAAGCGCTCCCGCCGGCTGCGGCAAAACGGTATCTGCTCTTTTATGGATACAAAAATTAGGCTATAAGTCCATCTGGCTTGGGTTGGATGAATACGACGACACTCCTGCCGCTTTCTACAGGTTTTTTTGCGCCGCCCTTTTTTCAGTGATCCCGCCGGAGGATAGTCTGGTCCGGCTGGTTAACGACTCGGCATTCGGCGCCTCGCCTGTCGAGTACACCATCGAAGTATTGACGCGGCTTTCCTTTGGCGACAGCCGGTATGTTCTTGTCTTCGATGATTTCCACTTTATAACGAGCGAGGAAATCGCGAAGTCCTTGCTTTATGTAATTAAGCGGCTTCCGCTGTCCGTGACCATATTGATTTTAAGCCGCGGCGAATTGCCCCGGCCTTTTTCTCCTTTAAACGAAAGCGGAAAAATAGCTTTTATCGGAGCTTCGGAGCTTGCCTTTACCAGCGATGAAATACACCGGCATTTCGCCAGCTTCGGTCGCTTTATTACTGTGAAGGAAGCCGAGGAACTCTTTATTCTCACCGAGGGCTGGGCGATCGCTGTTGGAGCTTTGGCTTTGGGCGGCGGTATGATAGCGGATGAAAAATTAAAAGGCGGGCTGCTGGATCAATATATTGAGACACAGGTATGGGAGAAATTCGATGAGGAGCTACGACATTTCTTGATGCAGACTTCCATCGTGGATGAGTTTTCCGCAGAGCTCGTCGAGCGGATTACGGAAAATTCCAAAGCCGGGCAGATCCTTGATATTCTATTCGGAAGCAGCCTGTTTATCAGCAGGCAGAACGGCGTTTATCGCTATCACCATCTGTTCTTGGATTTTTTGAGGACACAGGCGGCAAAGGGAGAGAAGCAAAATACCCTGAACCAAAGGGTTGCCGACTATTACCTTGAGCACGAGGATTATTTCAACGCCCTCCGTTATTTCGCAAAATCTGGAGACAGCAAGGGACTGTCTGCCGCCTTGTATGGTTTTTTAAAACATTGCGGGCAATCAGAATCGGAAATTTCAAAGCTTTATTTTATCAACCGGCTTCCTGACGATGTTTTGGATGAAAATCCGTTTTTATACATCAGCTGTGCTTACGGCGCCTTTTTGCTCGGAGAGGCGAAGAGCATGTTTTTTTATTTGGACAGGATCTATGACCGGCTCCATGGTATTTTGAGGGAGCATACGGTTTTTTTTGAAGGAATTCTCATACTGGTTACCCTGGATCCACGATATTCGTTTGCGGAACAGGCGGCAAAATTCGGAGCCGGGCTTAAAATTGGAAAGGGTCTTCCACGGTCGCTCAAATCGCTCAACCACAACCTTCCTTATTTTCACCGTACCTTCAGGGATTTTTCTCATTACGGTTTGAACATGGAGGTGGGCTTCGACGAGTTTCGCCTTATTTTCTACGAGCTTCTGGGCAACGACTATGAGATTATCGAATCAGGGGTGAGATCGGGGCTGTTATATGAGAAAAACCTTTTAAAAGAGGCTGCGGCGCTTATCAATCCAAACCCGGACACGGATTCCGCGGAGCTTAAATTTTTATCGAAGATGCATAGAGCATCCTATGCTTTGGCCATGGGAAAAGAGGAAGACAGCGCGCGGTACAGAGCTGAAATACGCGCTCTTATAGATAGGGAAAATCTTTTACACCTGCTCCCCGTTTTCTCAGCCTATGAAACAAAAATAGAACTACTAAAGGGAAATAGGAAAGCGGCGGCGGCTTGGCTTGACAACTACTTTGTCATCGAAGATCAAAGACCGGAGCTGAATAAAATTTTTCTGCACTTCACCACAGTAAGGGCGTATATTGTTTTGGGAGAGGTTGAAAAAGCCCGGAAAATGTGCGAAAAATTGAAAAGACTGGCTGCGGATTTTTCCAGGTTCCTTGATGAAGCCGAGGCTACTGTCCTTTTGGTCGTTTTAATGTGGCTGATAGGCGAAAGACAGGAAGCGGCCATACTGCTTCAAAAAACGCTGGCCGATATGGAGCCTTATTATTTCATCAGAATATTCGCGGACGAGGGAAAACCAATTCTGCCTGTACTGAAAAAGCTGCTGAAACAGTCAGAAAAAAAGAGCGATCCAAACATGCCCGGTTATAAGTATTTACAGGTTGTGTATTTAGCGGCCTATGAGCAGTCAAAACGCTATAAAGGCATGGCGAGCGCCGCGGAGCTGAGACCTGTAAAGCTATCCCGGCAGCAGAAATATGTTCTGGAGCTTTTGGCAAAGGGCTATAAAAACGCTGAAATTGTAAAACTGACCGGCCTTTCCATCAATACGATCCGAGTTCATACCAAAGTCGCTTATCAGAAACTGGAGGTCAACAATGCGATGGATGCCGTCCTTCGCGCCAGGGAGTTGGGTCTAATTCCATAATTGTCGGACATATAGGGATGAATAGCAGCAACAGCTTGCAGTGATTTCCGCAAGCTGTTGTATTACGCTGTTATTGATGCTGTCATGATATTCTGCAGATTCCAATAACTCATTCCAGTTCAAAGCAAGCAACTGTATGCTAGGTAATATAAACGCTGCTAATCCAAAATTTTATCTGCTTCTTCAGCATCCAAATCCATGACATAAGATATGCCGGTAATATCCGCGGCCTCGCGGGTAATGCTGGCCAGGTCGTCTCTAGTGATGTGCCCGAGGTTAAATTTGCGGGCGCCGCACATTAGCTGCCGCAGACCGACAGCCAAGCGATCGAAGTAATTGTAAACACCGACGGCGCCTGCTGGAATCCTGGCGGCGTCATCTCCATACTGCTCTTGCAGAGCAGCGGCGGCTGTAAAAATTTGTTCAGTCGTATTACCGTATTTCCTGGATATTTCGCCCGGCACTTTGCCTTCTTTAATATAATTGCCTATGGTTTTCCCCACCATAGCTGCGGTTAGCGGAGTACGGGCCATGCCGATGGCTTTAACGTATGGCGCGGCCAGGGCCAACCCCTTAAAGATGTGATCTTCCAGGGAGAAGCCGCCTGCTACGGCTACCTTGGGCAGATACATGCCTTTGTCCCGCAGGCGTTCCATGTACTGCCACAGCAGTGACTCCAGGTAGACGGTAGGCACGCCCCACTCGTTCATCATTCGCCAGGGGCTCATCCCTGTGCCGCCGCCGGCGCCATCTACGGTCAAAAGATCTATTTTAGCCAGTGAAGCGAATTTAACGGCCCGGGCAAGGTCCGCCGGGCGATAAGCGCCGGTCTTGAGCATAACGTGTTTCGCCCCCAGACTGCGCAATTCGGCGACTCTGGCCATAAATGACTCCTCGTCAACCATGCCGATGCGGGAATGCCGCTCAAATTCTTTTACCGCTCCCTGTGAATAGTGCCGCTGCACAAGCGGATTTTCAGGATTCGGATAGACGATATAACCGCGTGATTTCAGCTGCCGAGCCCGCTCCAGCGTGGATAGTTTTACTTCGCCGCCTATGTCCTTAGCTCCCTGTCCCCATTTGATCTCCACCGTTTCCACGCCCAGCTTGCTTATAACATAATCAGCCACTCCGAGGCGTGTATCCTCGACATTACACTGGACAATAATAGCGCCGTAACCGTTGTACCATTCTTGAAACAGCTTAACGCGGCGCTCCATATCCGGAGAGGCTACCACGCGTCCATTTTTGATTTCACTATCGGGATCCATGCCGCAGACATTCTCGCCGATGGTCAGAGTAACGCCTGATATGGCTGCCCCAATAGCTAGACCATCCCAGTTATCCTTGGCTACTTGGGTTGAGCCCAGACCGGGAATTACGATGGGCAGCTTAAGTTTAATATCGTCGGCGGAACCGATTTGTGTTTCCAAATTAACGGCTGGGAAAGCAGCTTTGTCGCTGTCGGCTTCAACTCCATGTGCCCCGACGGCTGTGCCCATAATGTTGAAGTGCGATAGATCGATCGGGTAATCTTTCTGGGACGCGCTGGTAGTGACGCCGAAGGATTGTGGATAGATAAGTTCCCGTCCCCGGTAAGCAGATTTACCTACCTCACAAAGGCCCAAACAGCCGTCTGCACAGATTGAGCATAAGCCGCTGGAAGAGCAAACATTGCCCGGGGTCCTGTTTTTGGTCAGTGTCGCTGTACTGGCATTAATTCCCTTACTGTAACCCATTAATGATCAGACCTCCCATTGTCTTTTGATTTGCGTCATTGCATTTCCATGATGCGAAATCATATTTCATAACTAACAGTATTTTAAATCTTAATGGTCGGTCCGTCAATAGAAAACGTTTTCATGATGTGAAAAAAATATAAAAAATATATATCTTTGAGTAGATACGTAGTCTCTCGGAAACAAACC
>DHAA01000041.1:0-1674 GCA_002397275.1 Thermacetogenium sp. UBA4966
ATTCCTGACCGCGTGTTGCCCTAATCATTCCGGAAAACCAGGGCAACGCTAAACAGTCGCCTTAATCAGACTAATGATATGGAGAATAATTCATTTTGAAAACCTATAAAAAAACAGAAGGAACACGGGACCTGACCGAAGGCGTCATCTGGAAGCAGTTGCTGTTGTTTACGCTGCCTCTGTTGGGCAGCAGCTTGATCCAGCAATTGTATAATACGGTGGATTTACTTTTCGTGGGCAATTTTCTCGGCAAAGAGGCTTTCGCGGCGGTAGGAGCCAGCAGCCTGATTATTACTTGCCTCGTTGGCTTTTTTACCGGTTTGTCTGCAGGTACGGCCGTAATCAGCGCACAGACCTTTGGACGAAAATCAAAAGCCGAATTGCAGCGCGCTGTCCATACCGCTATCGGACTCAGCTTTTTGGGAGGAGCCGTGCTTATGGCGATAGGCTATAGCGGCGCGCCCCTTTTCCTGCGCTGGATGAATACGCCTGCAGAAATACTTGGGATTTCAGTATCCTATTTAAGGATCTATTTTCTGAGTCTCCTATCTGTTGTCACTTATAACATGGGTTCCGGTATCCTCCGGGCTGTAGGAGACTCGAAGAGCCCTTTGCTGTACCAACTTATCGGCGGCATTACAAATATAGTTTTGAATGCTCTGTTTCTAATTGTCTTAGGGTATGGTGTGGAGGGTGTGGCTTGGGCGACGCTTTTTTCGCAGACTGTGGCTGCAGGATGCGTGCTTATCCATTTAAGCATGACAAACGGTGATCACCATCTGTCATGGTCGAAAATCCGGATAGACAAGGAGACAATCTTCCGCATTTTGCATGTCGGCGTCCCTGTCGGGCTCCAGTCTCTGGTGATCACCCTTTCCAACATTTTTGTACAGTATTTCATCAACGGTTTCGGCGTGGAGGCCATCGCCGCATTCGCGGCATATTTTAAAGTGGAGCTTGTCATCTATCTGCCGATAGTTGCTTTCGGACAAGCTATCACAACCTTTTCCGCGCAAAACATCGGAGCGGGGGAAATAGAGAGGATGAAAAAGGGTACCAGAGACTGTCTTCTGATGGGGATAACGCTTGCCATCATAACCAGCGCGCTTATGTTGATTTTCGGCAGAGAAGCATTTTGGTTATTCAATCGTGATTCCTTAGTGATCGACTACGGGATAAGAATCATACAGACTACTTTTCCCTTTTATTTCTTGTATGTCATTTTGGAGGTGCTGGGCGACAGCATCCGCGGCTCAAGCAAATCAATCCCGCCTATGATCATCGTATTGCTGAATATATGCGTTTTAAGAACGATACTGCTCTTTACTATCACGACATACTACGCCGATCTCCGCGGCGTGGCAATAACCTATCCGGTTACATGGGCTACCACCGCCGTTTGCATGTCTGTCTATTTCTTAAAAGGAAAATGGCTTGTTCAGCATGCTCCAAAATGTTAATATTTGCTTTAACGAGCGTCTCATCAATCACTCCGTCCCCTCTGATTTTCCTGATTACTTCAAACCAATAATAAGATCAAAATAACCGCGGACACGCTGACAAGCAGCGCCGCCAGATCGCTGCTGGAAAAGGACAGCCGCCTGTAAAATGTCCTTTCTCCCGTCGCGGAGAAGGCCCTGGTTTCCAGGGAGAGAGCCAGTTCATCCGCAGTGC
>DHAA01000041.1:1920-3500 GCA_002397275.1 Thermacetogenium sp. UBA4966
AGGGGTCTGATCCCCCTCAGCCTCTGGGCGTCAATAAGCTGCGCCAGGTTTTTCTGGATGAGAGGGATAAAGCGAAAACCCAGGGTGAAGATAACAACGACAAAGAAGGGAACCCTGATTTTGACGAGGGAGAGCATCAGATCCGCGGGGTGGGTGGTGAGAGGCAGCAGCGCGGCGGCAAGCAGCAGCCCCCAGAAGCGCAGAGCGATGATGCAGCCGTATTTTATCCCATCCAGCGTGACGGCAAGCCTTCCTACCACTGGAGTATCCTTCGCCGTAAACTCAAAGAAGATTTTTTCCGGCTCTCCGCCGAAAAAAGTGCCGTAAAAGACGGATTGCGTCAGGATAGCGACGAGAGCACAGATCAGAAGCGCTCCCACCAGAAAACGATGTCTTCTGAAAGAGAGTCGGGAAAGCCGCCAGACGACGAGGAGACAGAGGAGCAAAAGCAGAAGCTGCAGCCAGGAATGAGCCGTGATCGCTCCTATAGAAAAAAGACAGGCCATCAGCAGCTTTGCCCTGGGGTCAAGCCTTTCCATGAAACTCCCTCTGGCCTCGAATTCAAGCATGGTAGCTCCTCTTCGCCAGCTTTTCCCCTATCTTCCAGCCGAGGAAACCCCCGAAAACAGAGGTGACCGTCACATTCAGAATGCGAAGCCACATCAGCCATACCGGAATCTCCATTTTAACAACGCCCGTCACCATGAAGAAAAAAATACATCCGGCAACTAATCCATAAAGGGCGCCGCTGAGGAGGTTGGCTTTCAAGCTCTCACCGTTGGTATGGCTGAGCAGGAAAACAACCTGGATCATAAACGGCGGAAGAAAGCCGTACAACGGCATAACAGGACCCCCATAGGACATGTAGAAAATACCCAGCAGTCCGCTGCAGACAGCCAGAATGAGCACAGCATAGGGATACTTTGTCACCCTGCCGCAAAGAATGGTCAGCGCAACCGTTGCTCCGCTGTAAAACCAATCAACAATGAAGAAAACCCACACCGCTCCGGTAAAGGGAACTATGGAAAACTGCACAGCCAAAAGGGCGGCAAAAAACAGCCCTATCTGGGCTATCTGCCTTACCGAAGGGATTAACTCTTTCCTGATCTGCATTTCCGTTCACCCTTTCCTTTTAATTTTTAAAAGCGGGCTTCTCTAATTTTCCGCCCCGAAAAAGGAGCACCTGTTCGGCATAATCGGCGACAAGGCGCAGGTCGTGAGTGATCAGCAGCGCCAATGCCCCCTTTTTCACTTTTTCCGCAGCGATCTCCATAATTAAAGAGATATGCTTCCAGTCCTGACCGGTGGTGGGCTCGTCCAGGATGAGGAGATCAGCGGAGCGCAGGAGAACGGCGCCCAGGGCCACCCTCTGCCGCTCACCGCGGCTTAAGGACTGCGGATGCCGCTTCCGGTAATCCTGGAGATCCATCCTCTCTAAAATCTCACTCACCCTTTTCTCCCGATCCCTGACGCCGGGGAGACAGCTGAAAAGCTCTTCCTCAACCGAATCAAAAAGCAGCTGCAGGTCGGGGTTCTGAAAAAGAAAACCGCACTTCCAGGAGAGTTTCTTGAGGCCAAGC
>DHAA01000056.1 GCA_002397275.1 Thermacetogenium sp. UBA4966
ACCGTGGGCGAGGTATTATAATCCAGAGAAGCAAAACACCTTGCGTTTTTATGTGCACACTTTTGTTGACAAGAGTGAGGTAATAGTGTATTTTAATGGCAATACTCCTTTGCTAAGGCTTACAATAATGGAGGACGGGTGTTGAAAGCTCAAATCTTAGGAACCGGATATGCTCTTCCTGAGCGGGTTTTGTCTAACGCTGATCTGGAAAAAATAGTGCGGACAAGTGACGATTGGATAGTCGGCCGCACAGGGATCAGTTTTAGAAGGATCGCGGATCATAAGACAGCCGCCTCTGATCTGGCATACGAGGCATCCCGGTCGGCTCTGGATAAGGCAGGGATCACAGCTCAGGACCTGGATTTGATCATCGTAGCGACAATGACGCCGGATATGCCTATGCCGGCCACCGCCTGCCTTTTGCAGAATCTCCTGGGCACCCGCAGAGCAGGGGCTTTTGACCTGAATGCCGCCTGCACCGGATTTATTTATGCCCTGTCTACAGCAGAACACTTTTTGCTCGGCGGTAAAAAATATAATTATGTACTTGTGGTGGGGGCAGAGGTCTTATCCCGTGTGGTTGATTTTACAGACCGCAATACCTGCGTTCTTTTTGGGGACGGCGCAGGGGCGGTTGTGCTGGGAAAAGGGGAAGGTGAGAACGGAATCCTGGCGACTTATCTCGGCGCCGACGGATCAGGCAGCGGGCTGCTTGCTATCCCCGCAGGGGGTTCCCGCCATCCGGCGTCTCAAGAGACTGTCTCCCGCAGGATGCACTACATGCAGATGCAGGGCAATGAAATTTTTAGATTTGCCGTGAGGAGTATACCTAAGTGTGCCGCTCAGGTTTTAGAGGAAGCAGATCTGTGTACTGAGGATGTGGATTATATCATAATGCACCAAGCCAACTTACGCATTCTGCAGGCAGCGGCCAAAAAGTTGCATATACCCTGGGAAAAGGTTCTGGTCAATATTGATCGATACGGCAATATCTCAGCCGCTTCTATCCCTTTGCTTATTGCTGAAACAGCTGAGAAAAATAAGTTCAAACGCGGAGATATTTTGCTCCTGGTGGGTTTCGGCGCCGGTCTTACAGCAGGAGCGTCTCTGCTGCGTTGGGGGGACAGGTGATGTATAGTTGATTGCAACGAGAATTACGAGGTTATTAGGTATTCAACACCCTTTATTGCAAGGGGGTATGGCTTGGATAGCCACGGGCACACTGGCAGGGGCGGTTTCTGAAGCCGGCGCACTGGGCATAATCGCCGCCGGTTCAGCGGATGCAGATTGGCTGCAAAAAGAGATCGCCGCGGTCAGGAAAATTACCGATAAACCCTTTGGTGTCAATGTAATGCTAATATCTCCTTATGCTGAGGAAATCATAGAGGTTGTTATTCAGGAAAAGGTTCCCGTTGTCACTACCGGCGCCGGCAACCCGGGACGGTACTTGACTCGTTTAAAAGAAACTGGGTGTAAAGTGATTCCGGTCGTGGCCTCTGTGGCGCTGGCGCGGCGGCTGGCCCGTCAGGGCGCTGACGCTCTCATAGCAGAAGGCACCGAGGCCGGAGGCCACATTGGGGAAACAGCGACTATGTGCCTGGTTCCCATGGTTGTGGATGCCGTGGAGATCCCGGTGATCGCCGCAGGCGGTATCGCCGACGGCCGCGGGGCCGCGGCGGCCTTTGCCTTGGGAGCGGAAGGGGTACAGATGGGCACGCGCTTTATCTGCGCCCTGGAATCCCCCGCCCACGCGGGTTACAAAGAGAAGGTGATCAATTGCCGGGACAGAGACACTGTTGTTTGCGGAGTATCCACCGGACACCCGTTACGGGTGGTAAAAAATCAGTTTTCCCGGCGATATCTGGATAAGGAAAAAGAAGGACTGGATCCCGCGCAATTAGAGGAGATGGGAGCCGGGAAATACCCGGCGGCGTTAAAGGGAGAGGTGGAGAATGGCTCGATTTTGTCCGGGCAGTGCGCCGGGCTGGTGGGAAAAGTAGAGCCGGCCGCAGCTATTGTACAGGATGTCATGGAAAGAGCTGAAAAGATATTAAGAGAGGTTGGGAAAGAAATATGCCCGGAATAGCCGTCGTTTTTCCCGGCCAGGGTTCTCAGTATCCGGGGATGGGTCAGGAATTGGCGGAAAGTTTTTCGCAGGCACGCCGGATTTACGAAAGAGCGGACCGGATTTTAGGATTCCCCTTGAGCGCCCTGTGTTTTAAAGGGACGCAGGATGAGCTCGATAAAACGGAGATCACCCAGGCTGCTGTTTTGACCACAAGCCTCGCTGTTTTTATGGTACTCAAGGATAAAGGCTTGACGCCTGCTATAACCGCAGGATTGAGCTTGGGGGAATACAGCGCTCTGGCGGCCTGCGGAGCTTTGAATTTCGAAGACGCGCTGGGGCTGGTGATCAAGCGCGGACAGATTATGCAGCAAGCGGCGCCCGCGGGGCAGGGTTTGATGGCTGCCGTATTGGGTGCGCCGGCAAATTCAGTTGAGCAGGCATGCGCTGAAGCTGCCGGCTGTGGAATCGTCGACATTGCCAATTACAACTGCCCGGGACAAATAGTTATTTCAGGGGAGCGCCGAGCCGTTCTGCAAGCCGGCGAACTGCTCAAAGAGAGGGGCGCCCGTGTGGTTCCCCTGGCGGTCGGCGTACCATCCCATTCCCGGCTGATGAAAAAGGCGGCGGAGCTTTTCCGGCGGGAATTAGAAAAAATAAAATGGTCAGAACCGCATACTCCTGTGGTCAGCAACGTCCAAGCCCGTGAGATACACGGATCCGATCTGCCGCAAATACTGGTGGAACAGCTTTACAGACCGGTTAAATGGGAGCAGTCAACTGCATATATCGCAGAGAGAGTCGACTATTTCGTTGAGGTGGGACCCGGCAAGGTACTCTCCGGTTTGGTCAAAAAAACTGCGAAGGATAAAGTACTGGGGAGTGTCCAGGATCTCGCTTCCTTAAAGAAAGTTTTATTGAGAGTTAAGGGGGTAGCAGAATGAAGGGAGAGGTGGCTCTGATCACGGGAAGCGCCAGGGGTATCGGCAAAGCAACCGCCCTCCGCTTTGGCAGAGAAGGCTATCAGGTGGTCGTCTGCGACCAAGCGGCCGCTGAGAGCTGTGGGCAGGTTGTTGATGAGATCAAGAACAGCGGGGGAATTGCCGTCGCCATCAGCTGCGACGTCACTGATCCGCTCAGGGTTAAAGAGATGACCAATCAGGTTATCGCTGCCTTCGGCAGACTGGATGTTCTGGTCAATAACGCGGGGCTTGCCAAAGATAATCTGCTGCCGCGCATTACCGATGAGGAGTGGTTTCAAATCATCAACACCAATCTAACGGGGACTTTCCTTTGTACCAGGGCGGCTATCCGTCAGATGATTAAACAAAGACACGGGCATATTATCAATATCTCTTCTGTGGTGGGACTGCACGGCAATCCCGGTCAGTCTCACTATGCGGCTTCCAAAGCGGGCATTATCGGCTTTACTCGCTCGATAGCAAAGGAATATGGTTCTCGCGGGATCACTGCCAACGCAGTGGCGCCAGGCTATATAGAGACGCCGATGACTGCAGGGATGAGCAAGGAATACTGGGAGGAGATTCTCCGGCAGATACCTTTGAGAAGGGCCGGTAACCCTGAAGATGTGGCAGGTATCGCGGCTTTCCTGGCGTCAGGGGACGCCGATTATATAACGGGTCAGGTGATCGCGGTTGATGGCGGTATGGGGTAGCGGAGTCAGGAGGAGAAAGGCGGCGATGTGCTTTTGTCTAAGAGGCGAGCGGTTATCACCGGTATGGGAGTGATCAGCCCGCTGGGAAATGATCTGTCAAGCTATTGGAACAATCTGATCGAGGGAAAAAGCGGGATCGATTATATTGACAGCTTCGATGCGGCCGCCTTTCCTTCAAAAATTGCAGCGGAGGTGCGCAGCTTTAATGCTGCCGATTACTTAAGCCGCAAAGATGCCAGAAGGATGGACCGCTTTATGCAGTTTGCCTGTGCAGCGGCGCGGCAGGCCGCGGAGGATGCTAAGCTAGCAGTTAACCAGGAAAACGCGGAGCGAATAGGGGTTTGGATCGGTACCGGCACCGGTGGGCTGGAAACTAATGAAAAACAGCATCAAATCTTACTGCAAAAGGGTCCCGGCAGCGTCAGCCCGTTCCTGATCCCGATGATGATCTGCAATATGGCATCAGGGCAGGTTTCCATTATACTGGGCGCCCGGGGGCCCAGCGGATGCACGGTAACAGCCTGTGCCGCGGGTACAAATTCCATTGGTGATGCCTTTCGTATCATTCAGAACGATGAGGCGGACATTATGTTTACAGGAGGGGCGGAGGCATGCATTACCCCTCTGGCAGTAGCGGGTTTCTGTGCCATGAGAGCGTTGTCCACACATAATGATGACCCGCAGGGAGCCAGCAGGCCATTTGATGCGCAAAGAGATGGCTTTGTCATAGGGGAGGGGGCAGGGGTCCTTGTTCTTGAAGAGATGGGGCATGCCCTTGAGCGAGGAGCAAATGTCTATGCTGAGATTGCCGGATATGGCACAGCCGGCGACGGCTACCATATAGTACAGCCGGATCCGGAAGGGAAGGGCGCCGCTCAGGCTTTCACTCGTGCTCTCAACGATGCGCGGATTACTCCCGAACAAGTAGACTATATTAACGCTCATGGCACAAGCACAGAGATCAATGATGCCATGGAGACAAAAGCGATTAAAAAAGCCCTGGGAGAGCATGCTTACCGGGTTGCAATAAGCTCAACAAAAAGCATGACCGGCCACATGTTAGGCGCTGCCGGAGCAGTGGAGTGCATTGCGGCAGCCTTGTGCTGCAGGGATAACCTGGTCCCTCCGACGATAAATTATCGCAATTTTGATCCGCTCTGCGACCTTGATTATGTGCCTAATACTGCCAGAGAAAAGAATGTAAATGTTGCAGTTTCGGATTCATTAGGTTTTGGCGGCCATAACGCTGCTTTAGTTCTGAAAAAATATTATGGGACAGGGTGATTTCCTTGGTTACTGTGGATAAAATTATGGAGGTATTGCCGCACCGCTACCCATTCCTGCTGATAGATAGGATCCTGGAGCTGGATCCCGGCAAAAGGGCGGTGGGAGTCAAAAACGTAACGATCAACGAGCACTTCTTTCAGGGGCACTTTCCCGGAACCCCGGTTTTCCCCGGCGTGCTGATCTTGGAGGCGCTTGCCCAGGCAGGCGCCTGCGCCCTGCTCAGCGACGAGAAATATAGAAACAGGCTGGTTTATCTGGCAGGAGTCGATAAGTTTCGTTTGCGCAGAGTTGTTGTTCCCGGGGATCAACTGCTGTTGAGAGTAGAGCTTATTAAGATAAAGGGCAGTATCGGTAAGGCTGAGGGGATGGCTTCCGTTGACGGCGCTACAGCCGCGGAAGGCAAATTTCTCTTTGCTCTGGAGGCGAAAGAGGATGCTAAAAGATCTATTCAACCCTAACCCCAGGAAAAAATACATCACCCTTCCGGCACATACTGAATATTCATCTGCTGTACAAGGATCAGTTGGAGCATGTCCAAAATGCGGGAAACTGAACCGTGAGGAGGATCTGGAGACCAGCTTTAAGGTGTGCCCCGAATGCGGCTATCACTATCCACTGACTGCCGGTGAAAGAATCTGGATTATGACGGATGAAAATAGCTTTAGAGAAATAAATAAGGGGCTCCAGACAACCGATCCCCTTGCTTTTCCTGATTACGCCGAGAGGGTGTCTAAAGCAAAAGAGGATACAGGTCTTGAGGAGGCGGTAATTACCGGCACTGCTGCCGTCAATGGAGAGGATGTCGTCCTGGGGGTGATGGATACCCGTTTTTTGATGGGCAGTATGGGTTCTGTAGCAGGAGAGAAGATTGCGAGAGCTTTTGAGAGAGCCTGCGCGGAAAGGATGCCGCTCGTTTTTTTTACAGCTTCAGGAGGCGCCCGTATGCAGGAGGGGATGTTGTCTTTGATGCAGATGGCGAAAACCAGCGCTGCGGCCGCCCGCTTCCATGAAGAAGGCTTGTTGTATATCTCGGTTCTGACTCATCCTACTACCGGAGGCGTTACCGCCAGTTTTGCCACTCTGGCAGATATGATCATCGCAGAGCCGGGAGCTATGGTTTGCTTTACCGGACCGAGAGTTATTGAGCAGACGATTCATCAAAAAATACCGCAGGGTTTTCAACAGGCGGAGCTTCTCCTGGAACGGGGGATGATCGATGAAATTGTCCCCCGCAGGGAGATGAAAGAGTTTCTCGGCAAAGTGATTGCCCTGCACAAGGTGGACAGCAATGCCTTTTAAAGACTCTATGAAATTCGAAAGGGATTATCAGGAACTGCAAAAAAAACTCAGCGAATTAAAGGATATTACCCTTAAAAAGAAGATAGATTTCTCTCAAGAAATTGCCACGCTGGAGGCTAAATTAGAGAGTTTTAAAGAAGAAAAATACAAGACATTAACAGCGTGGCAAAAGGTACAGATGGCGCGCCGTCCTGAGCGTCCCACAACAATGGATTATATTGAGGCAATATTTGACGGTTTTATCGAACTGCATGGCGACCGCTGCTTTCGGGACGACCCGGCTATAGTGGGTGGAATAGCAAGATATAACGGGGTTCCGGTAACAGTGATCGGACATCAAAAAGGGCGGGATACCAACCAAAATCTGAAAAGAAATTTTGGTATGCCCCATCCGGAGGGTTACCGCAAGGCCTGCAGGCTTGTCAAACAGGCGGAAAAATTTAAGAGACCGGTTATCTGTTTTATTGATACTCAAGGCGCTTATCCGGGGGTGGAAGCAGAAGAACGCGGCCAGGGCTGGGCGATCGCTGCAACCTTAATGCAGATGTCGCTTCTCAAAACTCCTATTATCAGCCTGATTATCGGAGAAGGGGGCAGTGGAGGAGCCTTAGCTTTAGGAATTGCCGACAGGGTTTTGATGCTTTCCAATGCAATTTACTCGGTGATCTCGCCGGAAGGCTGCTCCTCAATATTATGTAAAGATACCGGCAGAAGCGACGAGATGGCTGATCATTTAAAATTAACCGCTCAAGATCTCTATTCAATGGCTTTGATCGATGAGATTATTCCTGAACCGCTGGAAGGAGCGCATACAAACCTGAACAAAACATATAAAATAGTAAAAGAAAAATTGCAGACCCACTTTGATGATCTGGTCTCTCGCAGTATCGTTGAACTTTTGGAGAAGAGATACGAACGGTTAAGAA
This sequence comes from Thermacetogenium sp. UBA4966, assembly GCA_002397275.1. Classification (GTDB taxonomy): domain Bacteria; phylum Bacillota; class DSM-12270; order Thermacetogeniales; family Thermacetogeniaceae; genus Syntrophaceticus. The sequence goes on from DHAA01000056.1 coordinate 7,253, forward strand.
CTATAGGCATTTATGGGGAGGATGAATCGTTTGAGTGAAGCGATCAAAATCGTTGCAATTATTATACTGGGGTTAGGGGCGCTGCTATCTCTGCTCCCGTTTTTGCCGGGAATCCCTATCGTTTTCGTTACAATGCTTATCTACGCGTTTATTGACGGTTTTCAGCAAATAACCCCTCTCTTTTTAGCAGGCATGCTTCTTATCACTATTTTTTCTTTCTTTATAGATAATATTGTTGCCTGGATTGGCGCTAAAAGATACGGAGGAAGCAAGGCCGGTTTATGGGGGGCGTTTTTTGGGGGAATTGCAGGGGTTTTTATTAATCCTTTGTTCGGGATCCTGGTAGGGCCGTTTTTGGGAGCTGTTGCTGCGGAATTAATTTTTTCACAGCGCAAGGCCTTTGATGCGGTGAAAGTCGGCTTCGGCACGATTATCGGTATTTTCGGCGGATGCTTCTTCAAGCTGCTTATATCGCTTTTTATGGTGATAGCCTTCATTATGCAAGTGTATTAGGCTTAATCTAGCTTTCGGAAGAGCCCGATGACCTTGCCGAGAATTACTACTTTCTTGCTCCTTATAGGATCCATCAAGTCGTTTTCCGGCTG
>DHAA01000065.1 GCA_002397275.1 Thermacetogenium sp. UBA4966
ATAATTATGCCGGGAATTCAGGTGGCATGGGCTACAGCGGATTTACTATATAAAAAACAAAATGCCCGGTACAGTCATCAAATAAGCTATACCGGGCAATTTCCTTTATTTATATCTTATTTTATCCGTTTGCTTTTTAAACCGGTTGAATTAAATCCATTTCCATCAGGCCGTTATTTAGCTACCTCTTCAATAAAATAGCGGTGCAAACGCAAGTCGGCAGTCAGCTCCGGATGAAAAGCAGCAGCGATAATGCGATCCTGACGGACGCATACTATTTTATGCTCGCAATACGCCAGTACGTTTACACCTTGGCCAGCCTTGGTTATATAAGGCGCTCTGATAAAAACCGCCCTGTACGGCTCGGCGCCCAGGACAGGTATATCTAAAGATGTTTCGAAGCTGTCGACCTGCCTTCCATAGGCGTTTCTTGCCGCCTCAACATCCATTAATCCCAGCGTTTCTTGTTGGGAATCTTCAATGTGTTTGGCCAGCAAAATCAACCCGGCGCATGTGCCGAAAATGGGCATGCCTTGCTCCGCCATAGCCAGTATCGGCTTACATAAACCAAAGTCATTTAATAATTTGACCATAGTGGTGCTTTCGCCGCCTGGAATAACCAAAGCGTCGATAGGCTTCAGTTCCGATGCTTTTCTCACCTGGCAGGTCGAAGCGCCGCACCTTTCCAAGGCATGCTGGTGCTCTCGAAAAGCGCCCTGTAAAGCAAGTACTCCGATCAGCATAATTTATCTCCTACCAGCCTCTCTCTTGCATACGCTCTTCCGGTGCGATAGTCGATATTTCAAGACCGGGCATCGCTTCTCCCAGGTCGCGGGAGACCTCTGCCAGTATTTTAGGATCTTGATAATGTGTGGTGGCGGCCACGATAGCCTTTGCCCTGGACTGAGGATCGCTCGATTTGAATATGCCTGACCCGACAAAAATACCGTCGCAGCCCAGCTGCATCATTAAAGCGGCGTCGGCCGGGGTGGCGATCCCTCCGGCGGCAAAGTTGACTACCGGCAATCTGCCTTTATCGGCGACATCCAACAACAATTCGTAAGGAGCGCCGATCTCTTTGGCCGTGCTCATCAATTCTTCCTTGGGCAAGTTTTGTACCCGCCTAATTTCTCCCATCACCATGCGCATATGACGTACAGCTTCAACCACGTTCCCTGTTCCCGGTTCGCCCTTGGTGCGAATCATGGCCGCGCCCTCGGCAATTCTTCTCAGCGCTTCCCCCAGGTTGCGGGCGCCGCAGACAAAGGGAACTTTAAAAGCGTGCTTATCTATATGATAGCAATCATCCGCCGGTGTAAGCACTTCGCTTTCGTCTATATAGTCTACTCCTAAAGCCTCCAGTATCTGCGCCTCTACGAAATGCCCGATTCTTGCCTTGGCCATGACCGGTATAGTAACTGCATCCATAATGCGTATAATAACGGTAGGGTCAGCCATGCGCGCCACTCCGCCTGCCGCCCGTATGTCTGCCGGAACCCTTTCCAGGGCCATTACCGCGCACGCCCCTGCATCTTCCGCTATCTTGGCTTGTTCAGGGGTAGTTACATCCATAATTACTCCGCCCTTGAGCATTTCCGCCAGCCCCTTTTTTACCGTACCTGTCCCCTTTTTTCCGACCACATTTTCAGCCATTGAATTCCCTCCATTTCTGCGCTTAAAAATATTTTACAATATGCGCTAAATAAAAACAACTTCGTTTGCAGCTCTCCTCCCTACGGTCACTCTACGGTCACGCTCTTGGCCAAATTCCTGGGCTGATCCACATCGCAATCCCGGGCCACCGCCATCCGGTAGGCAAGCAACTGCAGGGGAATCACCGCCAGGATAGGGGCAAAAATCTGATGAGTAGTGGGAATATAAATGACCTGATCAGCTTCTTTGGCTGCTTCGTCCATGCCCTGCATAGCCACGGCAAGCACCATAGCATCCCGCGCTTTAACTTCTTTGATGTTGCTGAGCATTTTTTCAAACAGCGGCGCCTGAGTAGCTAGAGCGACAACGGGGACGCCTTTTACTATCAGCGCCAGGGTCCCGTGCTTCAATTCGCCGGCAGCATAAGCGTCGGCGTGGATATAAGAAATTTCCCTGAGTTTTAACGCTCCTTCCTGAGCCACGGCATGATCCATGCCCCGCCCGATAAAAAATACACTCTGGCAATCACGATACTGTCGAACAAAGGTTTTAATTGGCTTGCCATTTTTTAAGACTACGCTCATTTTTTCAGGCAGTTTACGCAACTCATCAATAATTTGAGCCATATCATCCGGCTTTAGCGCGCCGCGCCGCTGAGCCAGATACAAACCGATGAGACACATGGACACCAACTGAGTAGTATAGGCCTTGGTAGAGGCTACGGCGATCTCCGGCCCTGCTAATGTGTAAAAAACGCCGTCGGCTTCCCTGGCTACGGAGCTATCAACCACATTGGTCACTGCCAGCACCCAAGCCCCTTTGTGCCTGGCTTCCCGCAGCGCCGCCAGAGTATCGGCAGTCTCACCGCTCTGGCTGATCACGATCACTAAAGAATGTTTGTCTAGGATAGGGTTACGGTAACGGAACTCTGAAGCTATGTCCACTTCCACAGGAATACGCGTTAAGGACTCTATGATCTGTTTGCCGAATAGACCTGCATGGTAGGCGGTACCGCAGGCGGTAATAAAGATTTTTTTAGTTTCTCTGAGCCGTTTTTCCGGAATTTTAATTTCAGGCAAAGACACGCCGCTATTATCCTCAGCTATGTGCCCGCTCAAAGTATCTTTGACGGCCCGGGGCTGCTCGTTAATCTCTTTGAGCATAAAGTGGTCGTAACCGTCCTTTTCCGCCTGAGCGGCATCCCACTCAACAGAGAATATCTGCTTCTCCACCGGTCGGCCGGTATGGCTCAATACCCGAACCTGCTCTCTGCCGAGCACGGCTATCTCGCCGTCCTCAAGTATATATGTCTGGCGCGTGTGAGCCAGCAGCGCCGGAATATCAGAGGCGAGGAAGTTCTCTCCCTCCCCCAGCCCCACCACCAGCGGGCTGTCATAACGGGCAGCTACCAGTCGATCAGGTTCGTCTGTGGACAATACCACCGCAGCGTACGAGCCATCCACTTTCTTGCTCACCCGCTGCATAGTTTCCACCAGGTCACCCCTGTAAAATTCTTCGATTAAGTGGGACAGCACTTCGCTATCGGTCTCCGAACGGAACACATGCCCCTGGGAAATCAGCCACTCCCGCAGGGTAAGGTAGTTTTCTATTATGCCGTTATGCACCACCGCGAACCTTCCGGAACAATCCAGATGAGGGTGGGCGTTATCATCGCAAGGCCGTCCGTGCGTGGCCCAGCGGGTATGTCCGATGCCTGCCGTAGACTCAGGGAGGCAACCGTCCATCTGTTTCCGCAATTCAATAAGTTTGCCTGCTTTCTTGTGCAATTCTATTCTGCCGTCATGAAGCACAGCAACACCGGCAGAATCATAACCGCGGTACTCCAGCTTCTGTAAACCGTCCAATAATATGGGCGCCGCTTGGCGGCCGCCAATATATCCTACAATCCCACACATATATTTGAACCTCCGTTCACTGGCTATTTTTGAAAAACACCTTCATCCGAACCATAAATGTGAAATATCTCACAATAGACAAAGGATAGCTACTGAAGGCATAGCTATCCTTACGCATAAACAGCATTTGGTATTTATACCTCACGCCAAATTCACCCGGTACCTTTTGTTCCCGCAGTTACCCGCGGGTTTTGTAGTACCTTTAACGGTCGTGACTGAACCGAGGGGCACCCGCCGAATGTTTCGATTAACCCCTCCCTCGTCAACCAGCTAAAAAGCTGGTCCAGGCGCTCATATTAAATTGTCTTTCCTGTGCAAATTATTAACCACCTCCTCGTAAGATTGCTCCGATCCGGTACTTGGTTTAGTCATTCATTTTGAGACATCCTCCTTTCACTAAAATAACAGGGATTATTATAACACTATTCTATTAGTTTGATAATTGTTCTTTTCATTGTCAGATAATTCCTTCCTCTCCCCCTCCCCCGGACGATAACAGCAATTATTACTGCCGCTGCCTTCTGCTTCCCCGCCGCTCTTCACTTTCGCGCCGCTCTTCACTTTCGCGCCGCTCAATAAATTGCTCACCCATTAAAATCACCACGATATGCGCGGTAATCGCGGTAAATTTAAAAAATCCTTGACAACTGTTTATAGGAGATTATACTGTTAATATAGAGTATATACATTGAAGTGAGGTGAGCTTTTGAACATAGTCATTTCCAACACTGCAAAGGCGCCCATCTATGAACAGATAAAGGAACAGATCAAAGCCGCCATCTTCAGCGGTGAATTGAAGGACGGAGACCTGCTCCCCTCTATTCGCCGCTTGGCGAAAGATCTGAGAATCAGCGTCATCACAACCATGCGCGCCTATAATGATTTGGAACAGGAAGGGTTTGTGGTCAATGTTCAGGGTAAGGGGTGCTATGTGCAGCCGCAGAATCCGGAGCTGCTGCGAGAACAAAAATTGCGGGAAGTGGAAGAATACCTGCAAAATGCTATTACAGCGGCAAGACTTTGCAAGCTTTCCGATAAAGAACTTGTGGCTATGTTAAAACTCTTAATGAAAGGTGATGAGAGGTAAGTTGAATAATATTTTGGAACTGAACGGCGTCAACAAAAACTTTAGCAGCTTTTCCGTTAAAAACATGTCTTTTGCTCTGCCGCAAGGATTTATCATGGAGTTTATCGGCCCCAACGGAGCGGGAAAAACCACAACGATCAAGATGATCTTAAACATGCTGCGCAAGGACGGCGGCGCCATAAAAATATTTGAAAAAGACCATATTCTCTGCGAACAGGAAATTAAAGAAAAAATCGGCGTGGTGATGGATTGGCCGTTTTATGTGGACGAATGGACGCTAATTGATTTAGAAAAATCTTTAATGCCCTTTTATGCTCGATGGGAGAGCGAAAAGTACAAGGCCCTGCTCGCTGACTTTCACCTTGACCGTAAGAAAAAAATCAAAGAGCTGTCACGCGGTATGAAGATAAAAACGATGCTGGCCGCGGCGCTCTCTCACGAAGCTGATTTGCTCATCCTTGACGAGCCGACAAGCGGCCTTGACGCGGTGGCAAGAAGCGAACTGATGGAGTTGCTGAGCGGTTTCATCGAAGACGAGAACAAAGGCGTGCTTTTTTCCACACACATCACCACAGACCTGGAAAAGATCGCGGATTACATCACTTTCATCAACGAGGGGAAAGTACTGTACAGCGGTACGAAGGATGATTTATTGGAGAGATATCTGATCGTAAAGGGCGGTCTCGGCGTTCTTTCCGCCGGGCAAAAAAAGCAAATCATCGGTTACAGAGAGCATGGCGTCGGTTTTGACGGGTTAATAGAGAAAGCGCTCTGGAAATCACTGCCTAAAACAATAATAACGGAGCCGAGCAATCTTGACGAAATTATTGTGCGCTTCACTAAGAAAGGAGAATCAGCATGAGCAAAATCGCCTCCTTTGTCCGCCTGGATTTCTATACTCTAAAACCATATAAAAAGTCAATTATCCTGTTGATCGTCATTGGACTGATCCTCGGACTAACCTTAAAATCGTTATCTGTTTTACCGGCAATTTTCATGATGTGGCTTGTGATGTATATGTCTTACCCTTTTTCCATCGGAGAGAAAAACGGCATGGACACCTTATACGCGACACTGCCCCTGAGGCGCAGAGATATTGTCATCGGCCGCTTTGCTTTTGTACTCTTGATGGAGTTCATAACAATCGCATTTGTTTTGCTGTTATCTTTGCTGCTTTCAAACTTGTTTCCACTCCCCATGGATCAGAGCATGGGGGAAGCCCTCTTCTCCCTGTGCGTTTTATCGGCGGTTTTCTCGCTGCTGGTGGCTATACAGTATCCGCTTTACTTCAAGCTGGGCTATACAAAAGCTAAGTTATTTACCTATATACCGTTCCTCTTAATCCTTATGTTAATAAGCTTTTGGTCCGCGGAAGAATTCTCTATTGCTGTGAACTGGATTTCCGTGTGGCAATTCATATCGGCACATCAATTTCTGATGTACGGGTCGCCTGTAACGATCGGATTGATTTTACTCGGCCTATCCTGTGCACTGTCTCGCCGGCTCTATGAAAGAAGAGATATTTAGAGAGGATTGTATCATATATTCCATATGTCTTCTTATTTTTGTGATCATCCTTAAAACATTACTAAATGGAAATGAGCACTCATAGCAAAAAACTTTTTAAATATTTTTAAAGGTCGCTTGACTTTAACCTAACTGGAAACCTTATACTCAGAATCAGAACATGTTCTGATCACAGCCTGGTGGTGATTATATGCTGACAATCGGAGAATTCTCCAGAATTAGCAGAGTATCGACAAAAACGCTCCGCTATTACGATCAGATCGGGCTTCTCAAGCCCGGATTTGTCAACAGGGACTCCGGCTATCGCTATTACGAGGTTTCTCAGCTTCGGGATATGCTGCTGATTTCGAGGCTGAAGCAGTATCAGTTTTCTTTGCTTGAGATTTCCGCTGTTCTTGCAACAAGGGACAACGGTTATCTGGCCGACCTTCTTCAATCCAAAAAGATAGAGTTCTTACGGCAAATTAAGGACCAGCAGCACATACTGCTTCAAATGGAGCAGGACATTAAGAAAATAGAAAGGCGTGAGAATATTATGCAAGCGAATTATTTGGTTAAAACCGTGTCAATGCAGCCCAAAACCATCTATTCTCTGAGACGGAAAATGAGTGTTCGAGATTTTGAAGAAGCCTTTGGCACATTATGCGCCGGGTTGGAAAAGAACCGGTTAAAACCAGCCGGTCCGTTCCTGTCTATCTACCATGATGAAGAATTCGATCATAAATGCACAGATATTGAAGTAGGCGTAGAGATATCGGGCGGCAACGGTGATCGCGTGCGGGCACTTGCACCGGGACTTTGCTGCTTTGCAACCCATATTGGCCCGTACGACGATTTCACTTCATGCTATACGGCGCTGATGGAATGGATTGAGCGAGAGGGGTATACCGTTTCCGAACCGCCCTTTGAGTTGTATATCAAGGGCTGTGACGATAACATTCTACCTAGTGAATATGTAACCGAGATTTACTTTCCCATCAAAAAGAAATTGTAAGGGTTAGTATGAAAGGCAGGGGGATTCGTAGGGTCTCCCTGCCTTTAGTTTGCTTAGCTAAATTCGTTTGGTAGGGGCTTGCCCTAATACCCCAAGTATTTATAGAAATGCTTTCCACAACGGTCCTTAAATAAAGTATCGCAGAGGGCACTCATGTCAAGTTAGCTTTCATAGCCGCCGCCCTCACGGGGCCGGACAATGGCGGCTCCTTAATGCCTAAATAACTGAATTTAATTATGGGATCGCCCTGTCCCTCCTTGTGTTTCTCACTTTACGGTATTCTCTATACAAAACGCTGAAATAAACGGCGCATTCTTCATAATTATATATTGACAACCATCGATATATTGCATATAATGGTAACATCGATAAATGTCAATATGATAACACAATTATTATAGTTTGGAGGTTTTTATCATGGCAAGTATTCGTGAAGAAGTTAAAAAGCATTACGGAGGCATCGCGGCGAAAGTTTCTAAAGAATCGAAAAGCTGCTGCTGCGGAAGCGACGGCTGCTGCGGTGACATCGGCAGCGACTCGCCTCTTTACTCCCCGGAATATCTCGCCGGTTTGCCGGACGAGGCAATCAAAGCGTCGCTCGGCTGCGCAAATCCCATCGCTCTCGCTAATCTACAAAGGGGTGAAACCGTATTGGATCTGGGCAGCGGCGGCGGTATTGACGTTCTGATTTCGTCAAGATTTGTGGGCGAAACAGGGAAAGTTTATGGACTTGATATGACGGACGAAATGCTGGCGTTAGCGGAAAAAAACAAGAAAAAGCACGAGGCAAAGAATGTTGAGTTCATAAAAGGCTACATTGAGGACATCCCGCTTGGTAACGAATCAGTTGATGTCGTTACCTCAAACTGCGTGATTAACTTGACCGAGAACAAAGAAACGGCTTTGCGTGAGGCTTACAGAGTGCTAAAAAAGGGCGGCAGACTTGCGATTGCAGATATTGTAGAACTCAAAGCCATACCCGATGAAATCAGAAAAAGCGTCGGGATGTGGGTCGGCTGCATTTCGGGTGCGCTCGCTGTGCAGGAGTATGAGCGTATTCTCAAAAAGGTCGGCTTTACCGGAATTGAAATAACGCCTGTCAACATCTATACAAAAGAAATTATCAAAGGTTTTGCGGAAGATAAAAATCTCGGATACATCTACGCGCAGTTAGATGAAAATCTTCTGGACGGTACTTTTGCGGGCGCTCATGTGAAAGCATATAGATAAACGAGGCGGCGGTAATGAAAAAAAGTTATGAGGACACTGCGGTAGTTTTTAAGGCGCTGTCTGACCCTAATCGGCTTATCATTATTGAGATGCTTAAAAATGGTGAAATGTGCGCTTGTGAGCTTCTGGAGGAGTTGCATATATCGCAATCAACCCTTTCCCATCACATGAAAACCTTATGTAAGGCTGAAATAGTGAGCTGCCGCCGTGAGGGAAAATGGATGCACTACTCTCTCAGCAGCAAGGGAAGCAAAGAGGCGTATCACCTATTATCAATCATTGCCAAAGCGCCTGAACAATGCAATGCGGATAAAAGATGCTGCGAATAAGCGAGCATATTCACCAAGTTGACATTAACAAAAAAATATCATAGCATAAACATTATAGAAGTCATAAATTACTTTGTATGGTTTTATATTCTGCCCTAATGCTTTCTGCAGTTTTTCAACGCTTGTTTTCAGGGAGAAGCTGCGCAGCGATTAAATGGATATATTGGTAAGCCGCAATGGAGTACAAAGCGCGTTTTTACAAAAAAGGATGAATAGCAAGCAATGACTGATACTGGTCACGATGTTAAGGTGTTGGGTTTTGCCGGCAGCCTGCGCAAGGATTCCTATAACAGGGCAGCCTTGCGAGCGGCTCAAGAATTGCTGCCTCCGGGTATGACGCTGGAGATCTTCGATCTGGCGCCGATTCCTCTGTTCAATGAAGATGTGGAGAGAGAGGGATTCCCGGCAGCGGTACTGGAGTTCAAAGAGCGCATTGCCGACGCCGACGCTCTGCTGATCTCTACCCCGGAATACAATTATTCCATCCCGGGAGTGCTTAAAAACGCTATTGACTGGGCATCACGGCCACCCGGCAAGTCTCCCCTGGCAGGCAAGCCTCTAGCCATTATGGGAGCGTCTATCGGTTATTTTGGATCGGCCCGGGCGCAGTATCACCTGCGGCAGGTCTGCGTCCTCTTGAATATGCACCCGGTTAACAGCCCTGAGGTCTTCATTTCCGGAGCAGCGTCCAAGTTCGATGAAACCGGGAAATTAACAGACGGAATGTTTAGGAATAACATCAAAAAACTCTTACAGGCGCTGCAGGAGTGGACTATCAGGCTGCGGGAAGCTTAATTTTCACCTCATTGACGAACGCGCCAAGCGGCTAGTGACATTACCACTTTAATCTCCTAGCTAACTTATCATATATGTTTTCTCTAGTTCCCACCAAGGCAATCACTATTAATCTGCCTTCATCGTCTATATAA
>DHAA01000038.1 GCA_002397275.1 Thermacetogenium sp. UBA4966
TGCCAGCAAAAAACCGGCGCCCGCTCTGCCAAGGCTGATCTGCATATGTAAAAAAAGATCACCCGATTGCGCGGACCTGACCACAGCCTCTACAACCAAAGTGGGAGGCGGCACGACGGAACTGGGAACCACACCGGTCCTGGACGCCGCTTCCCAGACCAGGAAAAACAATATAAGCGACAAGCTTCCAAATGCTATTTTTTTAAAGTTCATCACGAATTCTCTCATGGCGCCCTCCATCTTTCCCCCTTGATGCTCGTAGTGATCAAATTTTCTCCTGCTCCACTTCCCGCCAGATAATAATATTTTCTTCCAGCCATTGAAATAAGTAATTAATGGCCAGACCAAGCAAAGCGACCAGAATCGCCGCCAGATATGTTCGCGGTATAAACCCCATATTCTGGGAATTATGAATCAGCCACCCCAGCCCCGAATCGGCCCCCAGTGTTTCAGCGCCGATCAGCATCATAAAGCTCATCGTCATTCCTGTTCTCATGCCCGTCATAATGGAAGCCATGGCGCCGGGGACAACAACTTTAAAAAAAATGGTCAAATTTCCTGCGCCCATTGATCTGGCGCTCTTGATCAAAACCGGGTCAACCTGCTGCACGCCTGCGATGGTCGTAAACATTAGCGGCCAGAAAGCGGACCATAGGATCACCGCATAGATGCCCTTTTCTCCTATCCCGAAGATGACTACAAAAACAGGAAACAAGATAAACGGGGGTATCTGCGCCAGAAAATTCATCAGGTAATTCAAAAATCTCGACAGCCGCGGGATCGCTCCCCCAAGTATGAAACCCACAGGCAGAGCTAAAACGATGGCCAGAATAAAGCCTACGATAATCCTTTTCAGGCTGACCGAGGTATCGATCAGGATCTGCAAAACGGTAACCTCTTGGGCCGCGGCGATTATCTGGGAAAACGGCGGCAGGAAATTTGGGTTAGCCCATCCCACGCTGGGAGCGACCTCCCACAGAATAAAGAAGGCGATGAAAATATACACGCTGAGCAGCTTGTCGTTTATTTTAGAAATCAGCTTTAACATTCAGGTATCACCCCTGTCACAGACTGTCGGACGATCAACTAGACTCACAACAAATTTAAATGAAATTCTCCGGATTTAAAGGATACTGTCCATATTTTCTGGCGGCATTCGTTAACGCATGCACATTCTCAGGCGGTGTCCGGATCGGCAAACCGCAGCCTAACGCCAGAATATACCCTCTCGGATTATCATAGGCTTTCTGCAGGCATTCCCTGGCATTAGCCTCTACATCCGCCGGCGTTCCCAGATACATTGTGTCGGTCGGCCTCACATTCCCCATCAGGACGACTCTGTCTCCCACCGCCTGCTTTGCTTCGCCGAGGTCTACCTGATTATCCAAACTCAACATCCCGGCGCCCGTGTCGGCCATATATCCCCATATTTTTTTCGTATTCCCGCATATATGCAAGGTGGGCTTCGACTTGCCGGCTTTGATGATCGCCTCGACGAGCTCCTTCAGATAAGGAAATGCAAAGTCTTTAAATTGATTTTCACTGATCACGCTTCCCGAAGCCGTGGGATCCGCGATACTTATTGACACATCGAGCTTCGCCGCTTCTTTGACAAAAGATATCGTGCTGTCTGCCGCCAGACGCAGCAGTCTGTGGGCTAATTCGGGGTTTTTGTAGAGATCCCGCATAAAGTTCTGGGTCCCCCGCAGGTTGCCCGCCGTAGTAAAAGGCCCCGGAACGCCTATTGATATTGGCACTTCATCTCCAAGCTCTTCGAGTAGCCTTTCCGTTATCTGCAGTACATGCGAGAACCTTCCCCCTTTTACCGGATGCGGAACCGATAAATTATCCAAATCCGCGTATTCCTTTACTGCAAAATCCCTCACATAGGGCGCTCCCTGCTCAGGAAACCCCAGCTTGCTCCCGATAGCCTCCGCGATGCCTCCCAATCCTACGGCCGCCCCAGCGCCCTCTGTTTCGTAAATTTTGTGCGCCGCTATCTGCGCAGCCACGTTTTTTTCCACAGAGAGGTGAAGATCCGATACCTTGGCCCCGATCAATTTCGCCGCATAGTCGCCCATAAACAAATTACAAGGAATCCTATCGATCGGTTTTCCTTCCATAAACGCCTTGCCTCTTTCCCTGGCGGTCATTTGATCCTTCTTAACCCCCGCAATGCTCAATTCCATCTCTCCTTAACATAATTCCCCCGCCTCTCTCTGCCGGAAGGGGGAAAACAAGAGGCCGCAATCCCAATAAAAAGGAGAGCGGCCTCTAGTCTTCTAGTCAGCGCCTTTAATATAACAGTATTCCTATCAACTCAGAAATATTTTTAAAAACAAGTTCCTAAATCCAGATGCAGGCAGTCAGTGCTATTGGTCATGATATCACTTAACATCTTCGAGTTTTGCATAAAACAGATCTCGGCAAACAAAAAAGACTAAGCCCTTGCCGCGCTGCAATGACTCAGCCTCCAGTTTCTCTGGTCAGCCTTAATCTTTATTCATCCCTATATCCTAGTTAACAACTTTGTTTAATATGATTTTTTTAATTATAGAAGTTGCTGTTCTAGATGTCAAGAGAATTTAAAAAAATTTTCCCTAGTAATCATCCTCTGCAGGCAGGTCTTTGATCCCGCCCTCGCTGATCTGCACCAGGCGTCCCGCTTTAC
>DHAA01000011.1:0-2526 GCA_002397275.1 Thermacetogenium sp. UBA4966
GACGCTTCCCCATGATGTCCTCGCCTCCATCGCGGAGCATGCAGAGGGGGAAACCGTCACTGTCAGTCAGGAGAGCGTGGATAAAACGGCCTTAACCACGGCTCAGCAAGAAGCAGTAGGCGACAAACCCGTCTTTGATATCACCATTAAGAGCGGAGACAAACAGATCAGCAGCTTTAACGGAGGCAGCATCACCATCTCCCTCCCCTATACTTTAAAAGATGGGGAAACAGCGGACGAGGTCAAGGTATGGTATCTGAACGATGCAGGCGAGTTGGAAGAGATCACTTGCACCTATGATGCAGAGACCGGACTGGTCACCTTTACGACAGACCACCTCTCCTATTACACAGTCGGCATAGACAAATCCGAAAATGAAGACGCCGCTGAGGCGAAGAAGGTGGACGACCTGATCGCAAAGATCAGCGATCCCGTCACCCTCTCCGACAAGACGGCGATCGAAGAAGCCAGAGCAGCCTACAACGCTCTGACCGATACACAGAAGAAACTGGTGACCAAGCTTGAAGAGCTGAAAGCCGCGGAGGCGAAACTGGCCGAGCTGCATGAAACCAAGGATGTAGAGGACAAAATCGCGGCTATCGGAACGGTGACACTGGAGAGCAGAGCAAAGATCGAAGCGGCTCGGGCGGCTTATGATGCCTTGCCCCCCGCTCAGGCCAAGCTGGTCTCCAACTATCAGACACTGGTTGCGGCGGAAAAGGCCTATGCTGTCCTGAAGGCAGACAGGGACGACGCTGAAGCGGCAAAGAAAGTGGACGACCTGATCGCCAAGATCGGCGATCCCGTCACCCTGGCGGACAAAGCAAAGGTCGAAGAAGCCAGAGCAGCCTACAACGCCTTGACCGATACACAGAAGCTACTGGTGACCAAGCTCGATCAGCTGAAGGCCGCGGAGGCAAAGCTGGCCGAGTTGCAGGAAGCGAACAAGCCGGCCCCTTCGCCGGAAGGCGACAAGGGTAAGCCTACTGCCGACGGCAAACAGACAGGAACAGGCCCGGCAACAGGGGATCACGGCTCCATGCCGACCACAGCAGCGTTCCTGCTGATTGCCTTATGCGCCTGCGGGTATTTCTATCGCAGGAAAAGAAAAGCAGAAATCCTGTAGGGTTTACACAGTGTTTAACCTACAGGATTTAATCTAAACAACAACAATTGTCCTACTCTCTCATTATCGCACGCACGCCGGACCCTATTTGGGCCTGGTGTGCGTGATCTTTTTCATGCGCATGCTCGCGCGGATGAAGCTGGACCCGGCGAGGATAGAGCTTCAAATAAAATACGATATTTTCTGTATTTATGCAAAAAGACTACCCCGAGAATCAGAAAAGAAATATGGTAAGCTGTATTTCCCGACGAGCATTGCGCTTCGATTACATTATTCAAGATGCGAGGCGTAATCCGCGCCTGAATAAAGAAGACGCCTTACTTCCATAACGCCTTCGCTGACGATATAAAATATCGTATAGCTGCCTATGTATATGCGGTAGTAGCACGGCGAACCCTCATAAGGATAAAAGCGCTCAAAGGCTTCCGCAAAATCCAGGCGGTTTGCGATTTCGGCATTGATCTTATCAAAGAAACGCATAGCGGTATCCGTGCTTCCCGATATTTCGGCGATATGCAAAAGAACATTGTCAAGGTCGGAGAGAAACGTTGGCTTGACGCGCAGCCGGTATTTACTTTTTGCCATTAAAAAGATCCCTGACGTGCGCCTTCATTTCGTCCATGGAGCAGCCGGTCGGGTCCTCTGCGGACATCATGTCGGCTTCTCTGAGCTTCGCGGCGACGTAATCGTCATAGGTCGGATAGCTTTTAATCTCGGCGAGAACTTCGGGCGGAGCCGGAAAGCGGTAATCCTTCCTTGCGGTTATCTGAAACGGAATGGCCTGCTCGCGGACAGCCTGCCTTAAGAAGATATTCATGGCGGTGGTCATGTTGATGCCGAGCTTGGCGAAAAGCTCTTCCGACTGAGCTTTCAGCTCCTTGTCGAGTCGCAGATTGATATTGGTGGTGTCGCTCATGGGTACGCACTCCCTTCGTGTTTTATAAGGAAATTATATACCATAATATGTGCAATGTAAATACGATGTATACATAATTTATTAAAAGAAAGAGGGTTTGGGCGGGACCTAGAATCGGCGTTATCGCAATCGGCGGGCCTGTTCAAGGGACTTATGGCATCTGGAGCACTGAAGGCCCGCTTGGTTTTGCAAACGGTATCGGCAGGCAAATGGTCTGGACCAGAGTTATAGATTGCGCCGCTAATTAGCCGCTGCATACCTATCCTATACAGGGGGTGAACCCGTAAAGATTACCCCCGGCTCCGTAGGCACATTGCAGTGAGTATAGCATCCCAGAGCGAGGCCGGACTGATAGTGGAGGCCCCAGTGGGCAGAGTGACCATTCCCAACGAAACCATCGACTCATCGCCGAGCAGGCAGATGGCGATCATATTATCGTGAGCCTGGAGAGCGTAGATAAAGGGACTAAACTCACCGACGAACA
>DHAA01000011.1:2788-4444 GCA_002397275.1 Thermacetogenium sp. UBA4966
GTACCTTCAACGGAGGCAAGGTCACCATTGCATTACCCTATATCTTGAAGGAAGGGGAAACAGTGGGAGTAGTAAAATCCGAAAATGAAGACGCCGCGGAGGCGAAGAAGGTGGACGACCTGATCGCTAAGATCAGCGACACAGTCACTCTGGCGGAACAAAGCGAAGATTGAGGATGCCAGAGCAGCCTACAATGTTTACCCTTGAATCCAACAGCGTCGCATTATATACTAAAAACAGGAACAAAGAATGGAGCGTCATGCAGTTTAAATACTACAAAGCGGCGAAGAAGAAGCAGAGTTACAGCTGGAAATAAGTAAAGCGGATAGAAAGGATGCCGAGGCGATCATGCAGATCACCACCAGTTGGCACGAAAAGGGTCGAGAAGAAGGCAAAATAGAAGGCAAGAGGGAAACGGCTAAGGCGGCTGGAAAAAGGACTGCCGGTAGACATTATTGCTGAAATTACCGGTCTCACACGGGAAGCCGTACTGAAGCTGAAAAACGGGCAGAATTAAGTAAGCATACAATACACTGACGAAACCAGTAAAGGGCGTGCAATTGACGTTGTGTTCAACGGTGAACTGCGCGGCGAGCAGCAACAAGCGGCTGACGTGCTTTTGGCGCATGACAATGGCATTCTGTCCGCGACGACGGCGTTTGGGAAAACCGTTATCGGGGCGCATTGCATAGCGAACCGTAAGGTAAATACGCTGATTTTAGTACACCGTACAAATTTGTTGTCCCAGTGGGTGGAGCGACTGAATGAGTTTTTAATAATCAATGAAGAACCGATGGTCGAACTCACACCCAAGGGGCGCAAACGCAAGAAATCCATCGTCGGTAAAATCGGCGGCGGTAAAAACAATCCGAGCGGTATCATTGATGTGGCAGTTATGCAGTCTTTAGTATCCGGGGATGAGGTCAAGGAGCTTGTGAGAAATTACGGCATGGTCATTGTGGACGAATGCCATCATGTGTCGGCATTCAGTTTTGAGCAGATACTGAAAACCGTAAACGCCAAATATGTTTATGGCCTAACCGAACGCACCAAGCATGTGAAATATTTGGAATCCCAGTTGAAGTCGCGCATTAAAAATGTGATAGCTTTAACCGGCGGCGAAACCCAAAAGAAAAGCCGGACAACTTTGCAAACTGTCGCCAACATTGCTGAAGATGAGCCCTTCGTTCTTGTTGCCACTGGGAAATATGTAGGCGAAGGGTTTGATATGCCTACATCGGAAGAAAGCGTTATGCGAATTGAGAATATGGACATTGCGGGGGAGCTATTGAGGAGCATATAAGAGATTTGTTGATAAACAGTATTCAAAAACAGTGAAAAGTTGTCATCTTATCCGAATACTCTGGATTTCAAACGAGTTGAAAAGCGTTTTGTCTTTTCAATATGGATACAATGGTTATGCCATATTTTGTTATCACCCAGCAACGGTCTCTAACGGGACTGCCGCGGCAGCTGTTTCGGCATGCGATATGATCTCCAGGGTGGACAGCGCGGACCTGACCCCGACCTAGCGAGAAGCCGTCGGCGACAAGCCCGTCTTCGAGATCACCATCAAGAGCGGAGAGAAGCAGATCAGCACCTTTAACGGAGGCAGCGTCGCCATATCCTTGCCCTATACCCTGAAAGAAGGCGAAA
>DHAA01000011.1:4714-6536 GCA_002397275.1 Thermacetogenium sp. UBA4966
TAGGGTTTATACATTGTGTAAACCGCGGGATTCAATCTCAACAACAAAAATTGCACTGTAAGTATATTTGTTGACAATGCGCGCTAATTTATATATACTGAAAATAGTAAGAGATAAGGAAGTGATGATATGGCTCAGACTAATATCAACATCCGTATGGATGAAAAGCTAAAGCAAGAATTTGACCGGCTGTGCAATGAATTAGGTTTAAATATGACAGCCGCATTCAATATTTTTGCGAGAACAGTCGTCCGACAGAACGGAATCCCGTTTCCCATTGCGCTCGATACGCCCAATTCGCAAACGTTGGCCGCTATCGATGATGTAAACTTAAGGCGTAACCTGAGCGGTCCGTTCAACAGCGTTAAAGAACTCATGGAGGACTTAAATGCTGACGATTAGATATTCCGCAAGGTTCAAGAGGGACTATAAGCTTGTAAAAAAGCGCGGGTATGATATCGGATTGTTGGAGGAAGTGCTTGATATATTGTGTTCCAATCAGCCGCTTCCTCCAAAATATCGTGATCACAATCTGGCAGGAAATTACGAAGGACACAGGGAATGTCATATTACGCCGGACTGGCTTTTAATTTACAAAATTGAGGACGATGAACTTCTGCTTTCTTTGACCAGAACAGGAACGCATAGCAATTTGTTCTAAAGTGGGTTCAAAGATGACGTATTGTTTTATCATGGCCTGGCAAGAGCAAAACCGCAGCTATAGCAACGAGACAAAGCTGGCGGCAGTATTGGATTACCTTGCAGGAAAAGGAAGCATACGGACAATCTGCCGAGAAGCGATGGATATAGAGGGAATAGGCCCCGCGCTGGTGATACAGCTGGTAGACAGGGGGCTGGTCAAAGATTCCGCGGACCTTTTTTCCCTGAGCAGGGAGGACTTAGAGGGATTGGAGCGCATGGGGGAAAAATCCGCGGATAACATCCTTGCCGCTATACAAAGAAGTAAAGGAAGAGGCCCGGCGCCGCTTATCTTCTCGCTGGGGATCCGCCACGTAGGCATCAGGGCGGCGGAGATTTTGGCTGAGCGTTTCGGCTCTCTGGAAGCGCTGGCCGGGGCAGGTATTGAAGAACTTACCGCAATTCCGGAAATTGGCCCTAAAATAGCCGAGAGCATCGTCGCCTTTTTTCAGCAGGGACAGACCCTGCTGGTACTGGATAAGCTAAAAAAGGCCGGGCTGAAGATGGAGCAGGAAACTGCGGCCAGGGGAGAAGCACTCCCCTGGAGCGGAAAGGTTTTCGTCCTTACGGGAACCCTCCCTAATCTGACGCGCAAAGAAGCGGAAGAAAAGCACGGCGATCGTTTCGGGCGCATTCAGTTGCGCTCTATCTATCCTACCGAGAACACATACAATATTAATAGAAAGAGATTGAACAAAGGTATGCTCTTAAATGTTCTTCAAGTGATACCATTATCTCAGGGAGATAAACAAAAAGGCAAAACCTTTAATCCTCGAAAAGTTCATCCATCAATTGTTTCACTTTATTCTTTCTGTCAGACGTAGCTTTTTTATCCACAGATACGGAAACCTTAATTACATCACCTTCCCTAGCATTTTTAGGAAGTAGGCTCCTTGGGAAACAGCCGCGGATACCAACTTTACCATTTCGGCGGGACCCTGGCGGTAAACGACACGGTGGAAAGTGAGCTGAAAGGACTGCTGCGGTAAAGCAAAAACCGGGTAGACAGCCTCGGCGCCTTATGCGCCTGCGGGTATTTAAGTTACAGGAGAGGAAAAGCGAAAACTGTCAGTAGGTGCAGGGTGTAAACAGCAGCAATATAACAGATTAGAGATGTATTGAC
>DHAA01000011.1:6807-8000 GCA_002397275.1 Thermacetogenium sp. UBA4966
TAAGCAAAGTAGATAGAAAGGAGGCCGAGGCGATCATGCAAATAACCACCAGTTGGCATGAGAAGGGTCGAGAGAAAGGCAAAATAAAAACTGCGTAGACTTCCTCCTATTTTGGGATTTTATTCCCAAATGGTACTGAAATTATGGCGCTGAACATATCCGCAGCTGTGAATCCTGGTGGATAACTCAAAAATCAGCCCTGAAAGCTGGTCATTTGTCGCCGTAGTGACTGCGGCAAGCGGCTATTTCCAATTGCCTGTTCTTTATGCGATACACAAGCCTGTTGTTTTCGTCAATCCTCCGGCTCCAAAAACCTGAAAGGTTGCCGGATAGGGCCTCAGGCTTGCCTATACCGTTATATCCGTTGCGGTCAATATCTTGTATTAACTGGTTAATCCGTTTCAAAGTCTTTCTGTCTTGCGTTTGCCAATAAAGGTAATCTTCCCTTCCCACGCTTCATCTGACCAAATTTTATTCATCGTTCACCTTTATCAACTCGTGTGCCTTGCCTTTGCCTGCATCAAGTTGGGCGATGGATTTCATTAACCGCGCTTGGGTGGCTTCGCTGTAGAATGGGTCGGCGGCAATTTCAAAAGGTATTTTTCCTTGCCGGACAACTGCCTTTGTAAAGATTGTGAAAGCTGTGGTCATGTTCAGCCCCATATCTTCAAAAAGGACTTCCGCTTGCTTTTTAAGGTTTTCGTCCATTCGAATGGTAATACTCGTGGTAGCCATATAATCAACTCCTTTCTGTACTTATATTATAAGCGATTTAGCTTACGTTATCAATACAATAGTATGCTGATTTCCTCTCATTAACGCACGCACGCCGGACACTATTCGGGTCTGGCGTGCGTGATCTTTTTTATGCGCATGCCCGCCGCGGATGAACTGTTATCTTTTTCTTCTATTGCTGGGGAGCGCGGTGTCTGCTATAATTTAGTGTAATGATATGGTTGCATAACTATTCAAAGGAAGACGGAGGGCGATGCCCGGATGATAGCGACTAGGGACGATGTAGAAAAGGCGGCGGCGCAGGCGCAGCTGGAGTTGAGTGAAGAGGAAATTATTGAACTGCGCCGTCAGATTGATGATCTGCTTGAGCATGTGCAGGCCCTCGACGACATTGATACGGAGAATGTCCAGCCGGCCTTCTATTTGCTGCCGCTGCAAAATGTTTGGAGGCTCGATGA
>DHAA01000009.1 GCA_002397275.1 Thermacetogenium sp. UBA4966
TTTTATTGATGTTCAGCAAGCCCCAATTAGGCCGACAAAAGCCGTGGAAATAAATTCGACGATAAATCCCCATTTTTCTTCTTCAAATTCTGTGTTTTCGATGCTCTCTATTACAGATATCGAAATATCGCGGATATAATCATGCAAATATTCTTGAAAAGAGTTTTGCCCGCTTGTATTAAGAGCGTTAATATAGAATGTCTTATTTCGGCGCATATAATTACACAAATCCGTCAGCCCATCCAGCCAATGCTCCACTTTGTTATAGGAATTCATAAAACAGGCGGTCTCCGTATAATAAATCCAATTCATAAGATCATACTTATCTCTGAAATGATAATAAAATGCTTGCCTTGTTAGTCCGCAGTTATCTACAATATCGCTTACGGAAATCTTATTAAAAGCGGTCTTTACCATTAACCCCTTCAATGAATTGGCAAGGGCCAGTTTCGTTATATTCGCATCAGGCATTTAGCCGAGCCCCCTCCCAAAGTAATTCCAATCCATCTTATGGTGTATCCGTCCGACATAATTTACTATCGCCGTTTTCGGTCTGCTTTTTCCTGTCGCTATGCTTTTTTAAAACAAAGATGTTTATAAACATCAAGCTGCATAATTTGATAAATATTACTAACAATCCAATACAGGCCCAGCCCGGCAGGGGCTGAAGGTGCGTTAAGAGCACAATAGGCTTTGCAACCTATGCACATTTTTTCTTTCTCCAAAATTGAAAGTTTCCATAAATGCACAATATTTATCTATAGCAGCCACAATGTATGCTTCCTTATATTTGGGCGGCGTTACCGTTAAAGGCCACATGTGTTTTCGGATGATGTCCTGTTCCAGTTTGTTTAAATGGAAATATTTATTCGCATTCTGCAAGGCGACGCGAGGATGATTCAGGCCATGCAGTCCCCTGTACGGTTTTTCAATATGCCAGTCGTACAGAAAAAAATCGTGAAGCAATCCTCCTCTGGCCGCCGAACGATAGTCAAGACCCAACCTCCTGCAAACAAGATAGCTTCTGTACGACACATAAAGGCTATGCTCTAAAGAATCAATGTCTCTGTGTTGTATATAATTTTTCATAGACCTGACCATTTCATGGCCAATCAATTCACGTATGCAGTCCACGTATTCCATATCAGCGAAGGAATCCGGTTCCAGTCTCAATTTTGAAACGATCCAGCCGATCATTTGGCATTGCTCCCTTTGTACGTTATTAGCAGTACCAAAACAAGAACAGCCGCCGCTGCAATCCTGCTTTGCCCTCTTTCCCGAGTCTGACACTTTTCCGTCACTCTGAAACATTTATCCTTTTACTTTGTGCTCTCGTTTTTGGAGCACCCTTGTTCCCGGAGTACTTGCCGCGCTTGTTCTCTGACAATTTCTCTAATTTCATCTTTAGTAACGAGGTCTTCTTTTCTCGCCACATTTACATGATCCAGAGCCTTGGTGACCTCACTCTGAATCAGCTTTTTCAGTTCCCCTCTCTGCTCTTCGCCTCTTTGCATAAGCCCGCTCGCAAACTGTCGGGCGTCTTTTTGGGCCACCTCGCCTTTGTCGACCAGTTCCTTAACCGCTTCATCCACCTTCTTCCGTGAATACTGTAAAAGCCCTAATCCTAAGTTGATTGTTTTATCAAACGCGTTTGACATAGTATACAACTCCTTCCTAATTTAATAGACTCTCTGCCAAATTTAAGGATTCAAAGGCACTGTCCCGGTCGGAGCCGAGTACTATTTGAATAGAGGTTCCGAGCAAAGCGCCAAGAATTAATTTAGCTACCGTTTTGGGAGAATATTCAAGATATTTTTTCTTGGTTTTCGGGTCGGTCAAGAGATTTTCTTCGATAATCTGCGTCAGTTCAGTAAATAAGCTGTTCAGTTGTTCTCGAAAGGATGGAATCCATAAAGCCTGTGCTATAAAATCAATAAAAAGTTTTAAAAGTTTTGGTTTATTTCTGATCAGTTCCTTAAAGAACCTTACGAGGGACGCCAGCTTTTCTTTCTCACCCATGACAGATTCTAAATTTTTTTCTATTTCATGTAAATATTGGACCGTCATCATATTGATAACTTCAATGAATAATTTTTCTTTATTCTTATAGTAGTATGTCAGTTGGCTTAACGCGACTCCGGCTTCCTTAGCAATATTTCGCATGGATACATTGGCATAACCTCTTGTAGAAAGGCACTCAAAGGCTGTCGTAAGAATTTTCTCAGACGGCTTTATTTTATCAGTCTTTTGCTGCATCTATAGCGCCTCCAAAATTATTGGTCGTACGTACGTCCGAATTCTATCATGGCTTTTTGCCCTTTGTCAAGTAGCCCTGCGTTAACCGCGTTAACCAAAAATGGTCATCAAACGAGCCCTTCACAATTGATTTGGCAATAGCCAAACCTAAACCGTATCCGCCTTCCGTGTCCGGGTGGATACTTGACCGCACAAGGAATCGTAAGGCAGTCTTGGCCACAGCCATGGCCGCGCTTAGTATTATTCTTGTTTGGTGCTTTAGATTAGGCGGCGTTTCTGTAGTTGTTCCTTATATGATTGGCGTTGGCTTAATCGCGTGCTTCATACCGAGCAGCACCTTTACATTGGCCGCTGAAACCGCGCCGCGGCCGGAACTAGCCGGAACGGCTTTGGGAGTAGTAATTTTGGGTCAGAACCTCGGAATACTTATAGGGCCGCCGCTGATTGCCTATAGTGCAGCCGGGGGAAATTGGGCGTATGGAATTTATCCGGTAGTTGCGGCGAGCGTCGTTGCCTTCGCGGCTGCTTTGTTTATGAAAGGCGCCCTGGGGGGTGGCTCGGGGGGGTAGCTCGGGAATGTTTCGCTTGCCACATGATTAGATAAACAGTAAAATAATGTCGGGTTGTCATTTTGTGGCAAGGCAGAGGAGAATACAAAGCAGTACGGGGATCTATCATGTTATGCTGAGAGGAATCGACCAAAGGCATATATTTCTTGATGATCAAGATCGTGAGATATTTTTGCCCTATATATCAAATGCCAGAGAGAAAAGTTGTTATACAGAGGTGACTGCCTGTGGAAGAACTGGTTATCAACCTGTTTATCAGCGGCCTGTTATTTTTTCTTGGCGTTTTAATCAAGTATTTTAAGGTTTATGACCTGATAGCGGGATACAACACCTCTTCCAAAGAAGAAAAGGAGTATATGGCCGAAAAAGGCATCGGAGACTATGTCGGGCGGCAGTTAATGATAATGGCGCCCGCGCCTTTGGTCGGCTATTTTTTAGTGAAAGCAGGATTTAAGTGGGGAATAGAAATAGGTATAGCCCTTTTTATGGCAATTCTTATCTACACGCTGATCGGCGCCAGGCGCTTTAACCCGCCCCCCTCCTTTTATACATCGGAGGCCATGAAAGGTAAAGCGGCTCGTTCCAATAAAATAAGCATTATAGGAATCGTGATCAGCATAGTCGTGACCGTCGCCGTTTTTGGAGATATAATCTGGACGGCCCAGCCGCCGCAATATACCCTGGAAGATAATAGTCTAAAGATCAGCGGAGCCTATGGAACCGTTATCCCTTACTCCAACATCGAGGCGCTGGAGCTAAAAGATAGAGATACGCTTCCCTCAGGCACAAGAACCAATGCTTTGGGGATGGGCTCCATTCAGAAAGGCCATTACAAATTAGAAGGGGTTGGCAAGGCTCTCCTCTTTTTGCGCTCCGACTCCGGACCTATGATCGTCATACAGCGGAAAGGAAAAGAACCGGTAATGATCAACTTTACCGACGCGCAAGACACCGAGGGGCTTTACGGGCGGTTAAAAGCAAAGCTCGAACCCTGAGATTTCTGCTTATTCAATAAATATGGCTCGCTAAGCTAATTCTTAATGGCGATTACTTTACAATTAAAGAATCGACGATAGTTCTGGCTATCGGTTGATACCCTTCCATTTGTTCCTCAGTACAATTAAAAGAGCCGATCATAAGCCTTCCATCAGGTTCGAAAAAAAACAGTATACCACAACCTGCAACCGCCTCATGGATTATGATAAAGTATAATAAAAATGTAAAGCCGCGGGGCTGGAGACTGACATAAACTTCAAACAAGGGGAGCCGCGCAATCTATCTTGGGGGTGTAAATTAGTTGATAAAAGTTGATATACCCGGCAGGGAGACTCTATGCCTTAAGCACTTGGTCCTGGACTACAACGGCGCCATTGCCTGCGACGGCGGCCTGGTCCGCGGTGTTGAAGAGAAACTAAATCAGTTGGCCGACGATCTGAGTATCCATATCATTACGGCAGACACCTTCGGCACGGTCCGTCAAAAGTGCCTGCATATCAAGGGTGAAATAAAGGTTCTAAACAGCTCCCACGGCATGCTGGAAAAAGAAAAATTCGTGGAGTCGCTGGGCGCTGAGAACGTCGTTGCTGTCGGAAACGGAGTAAACGACAGCTTGATGCTTAAAAAAGTCGCCCTGGGGATAGTTGTGATCGGAGGGGAAGGGGCGGCTCAAATAACTGTGAAGGAAGCGGATATCCTGGTAACAAGCATTCATGATGCGCTGGGACTGCTGTTGAATAAAACGAGGATCAAAGCCACGCTTCGTTCCTAACCCGCCGCACAGATGGTATTGTTTTCTAGGGGCATCCTGCCGCTAGATTCAGATGTTAATTTGTATTTATCCTCGCAAAATTATTAATTTTTAAACACTAAACCCACTTTTTCAACAAAAACTATCATGAATCAAGATCTGATATTGACGAAAGACCAAGTTAAATGTAATATTTAGTGAAATGGGTCTTTTGTTGGTGTTAATTTTTTTAAAATTATGATAATTCGGGGGGAACTCTGATGAGGAGAATCAAATTAACACTGCTGGAACCTGGAATGAAAATCGCACGTCCTGTTTATGCCGGCGATGGGCGTTTACTTCTTGCTTCAGGGCTTACCTTGACGGAAAAATTTATCGAGCGCCTGGCTGCTCTGGGGATAGGCTCCTTATACATTGAAGACGTTCTTTTCCCGGGAAAACTCAACGTCCGCGACGTCGTATCGGAAAAAACACGTTCGGAATCTATTTTATTGGTGAAAGAGTGTTTTCGTAACCTGGAGAAAGAAAAGAACATAAACACCTGGGCCGTAAGGCAAACCGTTAATGAACTGGCTGATGAAATTTTCAGCAACAGAGACATTCTGATCAATTATTTCGACATCAGAACCTATGACGACTACACTTTTGATCACTCGGTCAATGTTACCATATTATCTGTCCTGGCCGGCATTTCACTCGGATACAACAGGCTGGACCTGAGAGAATTGGCCACGGGAGCACTTCTCCATGATATAGGAAAAGTCAGCGTAGATAAAAAAATCTTAAACAAAAAAGGAAAACTCACGCCTGAGGAATTTAAACAAATTCAACAGCACTCCTTGGCTGGATTTGAGAAGCTTCGCAGTTATTATGAAATCACTACCCTGTCTTCTACCATCTCCTACCAGCACCATGAACGCATAGACGGCAGCGGTTACCCCAGAGGCCTCAAGGGCGAGGAAATCCATGAATATGCTCGCATTGTGATGGTGGCGGATGTTTTCGACGCTTTGACCTCCGATAGGCCTTACCGCAGCGCTTACACGATTACTGAAGCTTTCGGCATTGTCAAAGAACTCGAACCGACCTTTGATAGCAAGTCGATTACCGCGGTTTTATCTAATATATCTCCTTATCCAATCGGTTCGATTGTTATGCTTAATACCGGGCAGATCGGCCAGGTCGTCGATACGCATAAAAAAGACCCGGCAAAGCCGATTGTGCGCATCTATTTTGACAGGGACTTAAAATACATGGAGTTTCCTTATGAGATCGATATTTATAAATCTGAGTTTGATCTGTATATTGAAAAATCTCTCAATGATGAAGAGATTGCGAAATTAAACGACGAAGCCAAATTCCTGATAAGAGCCTAACCGCGTCCTGCATCCCCGCTATTTGTTTTTCCGTCCTGTATTTTCCCATCATTTTGCTTTCCCCATAAGTACGGATTTCGGCAAAATAGATATTCGTGAAACTTTCTCATATAATTTACGTACTAACATTATAGAAGGGTCAGGGAGGAGTTAAATGGCGCGGCCGGATGCGGAACTGATCATATTGACACAGCAAGGTGATAAGCAGGCCTTTGCCGAGTTGGTGGACCGTTACCAAAAAAAGGTTTATAGTATAGCTCTGCGACTGCTTGGCGACCGGGAGGAAAGCCGGGACGCGGCCCAGGAAGTTTTTTTACGCCTCTACAAGGCGCTCCCTGACTACAGGAAAGATACGGACTTCCTCCCCTGGCTCTATACCATAACGGCAAACATCGCCCGGGACCGTTGGCGCCGGCGGAAACGAGAAAAAGGAGCTATCCCGGTCCCCTTGAATGAAGTGGCTGCCATAGCCGACCACCGTTTTTCACCTGAACCTGTACTGGAGGCAAAAGATACCAGGCAGATGGTGGAGAAGGCCGTGGCCTCCCTTCCCTGGGAGTACCGAACGCCGATTATCCTGCGGCACATTGAGGATTTAAGCTACAAAGAGATCGCAGAAGTCATGAAGCTTCCACTGAACACAGTCAAGACTAGAATCCGCCGCGGGCGCTTGATACTCAGAGAAATTTTGGACCCGCTGCTGGGGGAAGGGGGTGACCAGGTATGACTAAGAGCTGCAGCGCTTACAAGGACAAAATACCCGCCTACCTGGATGGAGAACTGGGCGAAGAGGATGAGACAGTGCTGCGGCGGCATCTGAAATTCTGTCCCCAGTGCCGCCGGGAACTGACAAAGTGGGAAGAGATGTTCAGCCTGCTCCAGCTTCCCCAGGAGGACCCGGGTCCGGGATTTGCCGATTCTGTCCTGGAGGCCATCAATCTTCAGGAAGTTCAGGAACAAAAAAAGGCCGCTGCTCTCCGGTTCAGGGGATTTGCATCCCGAAATCCCCGTATTATGAAGAATTTGAACCTGGGGCTGACCGGTATATTTCTTCTGGCCTTCAGCCTTTCCTGCTGGTTGCTAGCCGGGACGAAGCAGCTGCCGTTAATCCATGCGCTTGGCCGGAGCGGCAGGATTATTATGGATACTGTTTTAGACCTGCTGCCCACGCCTCTGATGGCGGTGATTTTTCAGGCGGGAAGCGGTATGGGAGAATTTTTAGCAGCGCTGCTGTCAGGAATGCAGCAGAAACTCGTATTTCTATTCTCCCTGAGTGAAACGTTCTTTGTTATCGCCAGGGCAATATCCCCTGTGACCTGGGCGGTCACCCTGGCCGCAGGGTTTATTTCCATTATGCTTTTAGGCAAGGTATTAGGAAACAGGCAAGTTTAATTTTGAAGGAGGAATTTAATCATGGCAAAGAGGTATAAATACGCTCTGGCCGCGCTGCTCCTGACGGCACTCTGCCTCCTGCCGGCGCTGTCATTTGCCCAAACAGAAACCCCACAGGACTCTCCCGCAGAAACCGAGTCTTACCGCGGGGATGTGGTGCAGTTTACAGGCAACATCACCATTCAATCTGATGAAATAATAAAGGGCAATGTGGTGGCTATGAGCGGGAACATCGATATCGCAGGTAAGGTTTACGGAGACGTAACAGCCATAGCGGGCAACATCAGGCTTCGCTCCGGATCCGTGGTCTCCGGAAATGTCACAACCATGGCCGGGCTTGTCGAACAGGATGATGGAGCCTCTGTAGACGGCGAAATTACAAGGCGAGACCTCTTCCCCTACAATCACCGCTATAGCTTTGAATACCCAAGGCCATGGGCTAGCTTCGCAGGTTGGCTGCTCTCCCTGATCGGACTGCTTGCCTTAACGGCGGTTGCGGTAGCTGTTTTCCCCGGCAAATTGAAAACCATGAAGAACAGCATGGAAGCAGAACCGTTCCGCCTATTAGGAATCGGCTTGCTGGGATGGGTCGCCTTGCCGGTGCTGCTTTTAGCCTTGACAATAATGATCATCGGAATTCCTGTCGCTTTTCTCCTGCTGCTCTGCCTGCCCATACTCATAATCATCGGGTTTGTGATGATGGCCCTCTTCACCGGACAGCAGCTGGACAAAGCGCTCGGAGACAGGTGGCCGCGCCTGCTGGATGAAAGGCCAATCATCCAGGCCTTAAAAGGAATAGCGCTCATCTGGATCATTAAAGCCGTGCCGCTTGTCGGCTGGATCGTTTGGCCGCTGGCCGCCCTGTTCGGCATGGGCGCCGCTCTGGCAACACGATTCGGCACTAATCGGCCATGGTTCAAAGGCAAAAACGGTGCGCACAGTACTGTGCAGGATACAACCGCTGTGCCGGATGCTGTTAACACGGAGCAGGCGAATGAGTCTGCTCAGCCGGATAATGCCGAAAAACAACCCCCCGGCGAAGCTGCCGAGAGCAGGGAGGCGCACAATAGTGAAAACGAAGAGTAAACTCCTCTTTTTTCTCCTCGTTCTCGCCCTTCTAGGGGTTTCAGTCTGCCTCAGCCCCTCGCCCGCCGGCGCCCAGGACCAGGTAAGGCTTGGCGGTGAGGTTTATATCCCCGAAGACGAACAGGTAAACAACACAGTTGTCTTCTGCGGATCCACGCGTGTTGACGGAGAAGTCTGGCAAGGGGTAGTGAATATCTTTGGCAACACAGAAATAAACGGCAAGGCCGACGATGTCGTGGCTGTCGGAGGGCCGGCAGAGATCAAGGGAACCGCCTGGGATGTCGTAGTGGTAGGGGGATCGGCTACGGTCAGCGGCAAGGTAACAGGCGATCTTGTGGTGGTTGGCGGTTCACTCCATCTGAAATCCAGCGCCCAGGTCGATGGCGATATGGTCGTTATCGGCAGTACGCTGGAGAGGGCGCCTGGTGCTGTGGTGAAGGGGGATGAGGTTAGTTTAACAGTGGGAGAGGCCTTAACCGGTCAGCTAGGGCAGTGGTTTAAAGGAGGCGCCTTTTGGTGGCGCCTGGTGAGCCTCTTGCTGATAGCAGTGGTACTTGTTATCGTCAGCATTCTTTTTCCGAAGGCAACTGCAGAGATTGCCGAGCAACTGGCGAGCCGTCCCCTGCCCAGCTTTTTATGGGGAATCCTGATCGCCTTCCTGGCTGTTCCGGCAACTATCCTGCTGTTGATCACCATCCTGGGGATCCCGCTGGCAGGCTTGCTGTGGGTAGTTCTGGCCTGCGCCTATTACCTTGGTTTCGCCGGTTTAAGCGGTCTGGTGGGAAAAAAGATACTTAATGCTCTGGGTGGAAAACAGCCGGAACTCTATCTCTCCGCTCTTCTGGGAGCAATTATTATCGGCCTCATCACCTGGATTCCCTATGTCGGTATGCCGGCAGGGTGGCTGTTGAAGATCAGCGGTCTGGGAGCGGCGGCAATCTCTCTTGCCGATAGGCGCCGGCATAATACCTAAACTGTTTCCATAATCTGCAAAAGGCCTTTGTTTCTGCCGTTCGCCCTGCTGCTTTGTGAGCAGGGCCGCGGCATATGCTCACTACTCTTCATCTTAGATTAATTTGACCTGAACAGGGATAATAGAAGATAATAGCAGCAAGGGTGTTTGCTAGTTTTACCCCGCGCATCTTAACTTCCGTAATGAGGAGGTAAAAAATGAACGGAAAAAGCATGATTTTTGTAGGCGGACTGGTGTTGCTGATCGGCTTTCTCTGGCTTTTCAACAACTTGGGCTTAACCGATGTCAACCTGGGCAGGCTGATCGCAACCTACTGGCCGGCAGTCCTTTTGCTTTGGGGCTTCGGCGCCCTCGGAGAGGGCTTGTCCGGCAGCAAAGACGAGCAAGGAAAGAGAAGGGCTAATAGCGGCGGCATCATCAGCGGCTTGATTCTGCTGGCGATCGGAGTAATCTTTTTAGGACGCAATCTCAATCTCTTTTATTTTAATCTCTCACTATTCTGGAAAATCTTCTGGCCGCTGGTAGTGATCCTCATCGGCTGGAGCCTGATCCGGGGAACAAGGAAAATGACTTCTACAAAAGGTACCCACTGGGCGGTGATGAGCGGTTTAGAGTTCAAGAATAAGGGGTGGAAGCTGGATGACTCCAATGTATTCGCTCTGATGGGAGGCGCGGATTTGGACCTCACAACAGCGGAAATCCCGGAACGCGAGGTTGTATTAAACCTGGTCGCCTTCATGGGCGGGATCGATATCCGTGTTCCCCGGGAACTCACCGTAGTCAGCGAAGGAACCGCCTTTCTGGGAGGGGTCGACTTCCTACAGGAGAGTGCGGGGGGCATCATCTCCGGCAGGAAAGCAGAATATAACGGCGACCCCTCGTCACGGAAAAAACTCATCATCAGAGCTTTGGCCGTACTGGGCGGGATTGAAGTGAAACACTGACTACATCTATCTTACATCTATTTGCGCAGCCGCCTCACCTGTTTTGCTATTTCCACAGCGACCAGCGGCGTTAGGCTGAAGACAAGAACCAGGGCCCAATCAAGCGGCCGCAGCATCACTGTGTCGAAAAAGCCTCTCAGGAAAGGCACAAAGATCACCACTGCCTGAAGAGAAGCGGAAGCCAGGAAGGCATAGATCAGGCTGCGGTTGGAGCCCACTCCAATCGTAAAAAGGGACTGATTTCTGCTGCGCGCATTAAAGGAATGCACCAGCTGAAGCAAAGACATTGCCGCGAAAGTCATGGTATGGGCCTCGGCCAGGGAACGCCCCCAGCGGAGTGCAAGCAGGTAGACGACCAAAGCCGTCAGTCCGATCAGCGCTCCCTGCCAGAGAATGTTTGCCCCCATACCCCCTGCCAGCACACCCTCATCCGGCTTTCTGGGAGGCTGTTCCATGACGCCGTTTTCCGGCGGTTCAACTCCCAGGGCTAGAGCGGGCAAACCATCTGTAACCAGGTTGAGCCAGAGAATTTGAATAGCGGTCAAGGGACTGCCCTGCCCCAGCAAAATGGCTGTAAAGATGGTAACGATCTCGCCGATGTTGCATGACAATAGATAATGGATCGATTTGCGGATATTGCTGTATATGGTACGCCCCTCGTTTACAGCGCCGACTATGGTGGCGTAATTGTCATCCATGAGCACCATGTCCGAAGCCTCTTTGGCCACTTCGGTGCCGGTGATCCCCATGGATACCCCAATATCGGCACGCTTCAAGGCCGGGGCGTCGTTAACCCCGTCCCCGGTCATAGCCACTACCTGGTTATGCGACTTCAAGGCCTTGACAATACGCAGTTTATCCTCAGGGGATACCCTGGCGAAAACTGCGGCCTTGTTGACGGCTTGCCGCAGCTCTTCATCCTTCATCTCCCGCAGCTGCGCCCCTGTAAAAGTCTGCTCCCCTTCTTGCCGGATATTCAGTTCTTTAGCAATGGCCAGCGCGGTATCCGGATGGTCCCCGGTGATCATCATCGTGCGAATACCGGCGCGCCGGCTGGTCTCCACCGCATCCTTTACTTCCGGACGAGCGGGGTCGATCATAGAGAAAAAGCCGACAAAGGTCATCTCTGTCTCCGCCTGCTCAGGCTGGGGGTTCTCCGGGAGCTGAGGCCAGCGGCGGACAGCCAGAGCCAGCACCCGCTCCCCGGCGGAGGCCAGCTTGGAGTTAACATCCAAAAGCCGCTTTCGCTCCTGCGGGTTTAATGCCTCGACTTCCCCGCATCTGTTGACGATCTTGGCGCACCGTGCCGCTAAAAGATCCGGAGCTCCTTTGGTGAAGGAACATATGCCCTCTCCGACCTCATAGAAGGTGGTCATCATCTTGCGGCCTGAGTCAAAGGGAATCTCCGCCAGCCTGGGATATTCCTGCTCCAGATCCGCTTTTCTCAACCCGCTTTTGGCCGCGGCGACCACCAAGGCGCCCTCCGTCGGATCACCGACCACCTCCCAGCCGTGCTCTTTCTCCGCTAACAGGGCGTCGCTCCCCAACAGCCCTCCCATGAGCATCAACTGCAAATTATTATCGGTCAGAGGCAGAATTTTTTCTCCTCCGGAATCAGTGAAAACGCCGTCGGGTTTGTAGCCGATCCCTGTTATATTAAACATTTCCCCGCCGGTATAAATATGGGTGACCGTCATTTCATTTTTCGTCAAGGTCCCCGTCTTGTCGGAACAGATAACATTGACCGTGCCCAGCGTTTCCACCGCGGGCAGTCTCCTGATCACCGCCCGGCGGCGGCTCATGCGCGTCACGCCCATGGCCAGGACAATGGTCACCACCGCGGGAAGCCCTTCCGGAACTGCGGCCACCGCCAAACTGATGGAGATCATGAACATCTCCAGTGTCTCCGCTCCCCGCAGCAGCCCGGAGATAAACACAACCGCAACGATAACCGCGGCACCGACGCCTAAGATCTTGCCCAGCTCCCCAAGCCGCCTCTGCAGCGGAGTTGTCTCCTGGGGCGTCTCCTGGATCATCTGGGCGATTTTACCGAGCTGGGTGTTCATCCCCGTAGACACTACCAAGCCCCTGCCCCGTCCGCTGGTGATGACGGTACCCATGAAGGCCATATTCTTGCGATCACCGACCGTAGCATCCTCCTGATCCATTACCAGTGAACTCTTTTCCACCGGTACGGACTCGCCGGTGAGGGCGGATTCATTTGTCTGCAGAGAAGCTGTTTCCGTCAGCCTGACATCCGCAGGTAGAGAATCTCCGGCATCCAGCAGCACTATATCTCCGGGAACCAAGCTTTCCAGATGTATCTGGCTGATCTCCCCGTCACGGAACACTTTGGCAATAGGCCTCGTCATCTTTTTCAGCGCCTGCAGCGCCTCTTCCGCCTTATGCTCCTGGTAGACCCCCAGACAGGCGTTGAGGACCACAATGATCAGGATTACCAGCGAATCCGCCCATTCCCCCAGTGCACAGGAAATAAGGGCCGCGGCGATCAGGATCAGAACCAGCACATCCTTCAGCTGTTCGAAAAACATGGCTAAAACACTGCGCCTCGGGGGCTCCCGCAGAGCATTTGGACCGTATTCCTGCAGACGTTTTTCCGCTTCCGCTGCCGACAGGCCCCTGACCAGATCAGTTTTTAATTCCTGCTCTACCTCTCTCGACTCCATCCTGTACCACTTTTGTTCCTGCATTTCCGACCTCCTCACAGTTTATTATCCCAAATCACCGATTTGAATATAAAAAGACCTCCGCCTGAAATAGAATTTCAAGCAAAGGTCTTGCTCGGATCCTCTCCGCAGATGCAGCGGGCCGCACAATATCCGAGATGTCGCCGCACCTGTTTCAGCTACTCCCCCATGCCGGTAAACACAGGAAATAATTCGCTCTCAAATTGTCTTCTATATCATATCATCCCCAGGCAATTTCATGCAAGCATTTTTTCAGGTTAAAGCAGCAAGTTTGGGGATTATAAAACCGGGAGGCGGCGGCGCCGCTCTTCCCGGTTTCGGATGGATGCTGGGTAAATGCTGTGAATCAGGCATCTCGATGTTCACGCCTTATTTATTTGACGATTTTCAAATTCGGTCCCCTTTGCCTCCCGCATGAATTACTCTCCAGGAGTTCCCTGCAGCGATGGACTGCCGCGGAAGCATCCGGAGCATATCCATGAGCGCCGATCTCATCCGCAAAATCCTGAAAAGTTGCTGACCCGCCGATAATCACCTTGACTTTGTCCTTCATACCTGCTGCTTCTACTGCTGCGATGGTTGTCTTCATATTCAGCATGGCGGTGGTCAGCTGAGCGGACAAGGCCAGAATCTGCGCTTTGTGTTTTTTTACTGCGTCTGCGAACTGCCGGGGTTCTACGTTAACCCCCTGGTCATAGACCAGGAAACCCCCGTTCTCCAGCATTATTTTTACCACGTTTTTTCCTATATCATGAATGTCGCCGCTCACTGTTCCGATTACAATCTTTCCCAGAGGGCGCCTGGCCGGCGTCCTGCGGATTCTTCTCACCAGGTTGATCCCTTCATTCATCGCCCTGGCGGACATCAGAACATCAGGCATGAACATCTCGTTATCCCTGAACATATTCCCCACGGCATCCATACCGCTTACCAACCCCTGATTGACTACCCGCAGGGGATCAACCCCGCTCTCCAGGAGTTGTCTGACTGTCTTTAACACCAGCACTCTGTCACCGCTAACTACAGCCTGTCTGAGTTTCCTGTACTCATTGATTATCCATTTATTGCTGAAATCACTCACTATTCTTTTTAACCGGCGGAGGCCGTCTTAGCTGCGGTTACCTCCAAATCGTATTCCTCCGGCCTCCACTTGCTGAGATCCAGCTCTTTTTGCATCTCATGCCAAAATTCCTGCCAATCGTCAGGTATTGTTTCAATTTGAGAACTGATAATATCCAGCCACTTCTTCTCCTTGGGCAGCACCTGAACTTCGCCCGCAGCCATCCCTCTCTTGAGGACGTCTACCGCCAGAGCGGCCGCCTTCTTGGTGGCGATAAAAGCATCCTTTTCCTTTACCAGTTCCTTGCTGATCTCCAGCACTATGTCCGGCCTCAGCACATAGGCCTGCGGATCCAGCCTGGAGTCGGAGTCAGCCAGCCAGTCCCGCAGCTTGAGAGCATAACTTCGCCCCTCCGCTGCCGCCTCGTTCATCAGCCGGCAGTCGTAAATAAGCTGCTCCGTGTAGACCACCGGCGCCGGAGCGCTCAGCAGCTTGATGTTCTGGACAGACTCGTTGCTCCACATGTCGCAGACACAGGCCGCTACATTGCCGATGGAACTCAGGTGGGCGCAGGCCGCGGTCTTGCCCTCCATGGAGATAGGCACCCCGGCGATGGCCTTCATATAAGGCCCCTCGTAGCCGCAGTCTTTGTCAGGCCCGACGGCCCCCACTTCAAACCCGGCCAGAGTTCGGGGTACGGTCGCTACTCTGTCCACAGCGGCAAAAACTCTGGGGATCATCGATTGTTCAGCCAGGGCAAGGGCGGTATTGGCAAACCCGCATGCCGTGTCTCCGCCTGCTATAGAACCGGTTTGTTCGGCGATCTCAACTATTTTTGACCAGATAAAGCGCATATCCCTGACCCCCAGAACACCCAGGGCAAAAATAGCCTTCCTGATATCGCAGGTGACCAGCGCCTCGTCATGAACCTCTTTGCCGCCTGTGGTCTCGATGGACAGAATATCCGCTCCGTCCTCCGCGCATTTCTCAAAAGTTGTGAAGATGCTCTCCAGCAGATCTCCCCTTCTCATCAAAGGCGGCCTCATGATCTCCCTGGTGTCGTTAGGCGTGCATCTCAGCAGGCTTTTCAGCCCGTACTTCTCCTCATACTCATACATCTTTTCCCGCAGGATCTTGTTGATCTCAATCCCCCACTTGGGCTCGATAGTTGTGGGAGGAAGGAGTTCCAGCTCCACGATGATTCCAGGGGCATGCAGGGCCTTGGCTCTCTTCAGAATCCCCTCGATCATCTCTGCATACTGCTTTCTCACTTCGGGCATAGTGCTTTCGTCAACAGTTATGGGAGGCAGGGTCATGTTGATCTCAGGATAAACAGCGCCGCCGCCGATCACCATGCCGTTCTTCGCCGTTACGGGATAAGGAGCAATTCCATATATGAAATCATCAAGGGATTTAACCGCCAGTTCGTTAAAAGTCTTAACAGGCTTATAATCCATTATCAGTCGCCTCCTATCGATTATTTAATAAACGCATATTCACCACTGCATCCCCGGCTTATTACGCGGACAGAGCATCCCGGGCATTGCCATCGACCAGGCCCTTACAGAGATCGATGGCCGAGGCGGCGTCCGCGGCGTATCCATCCGCGCCGATCTGATCCGCAAAATCCTGGGTGATAGGCGCCCCGCCGATGATCACCTTGACATTGTCTCTTACGCCGGCTTCAACCAGAGCGTCAATGGTCGATTTCATTTCCATCATAGTGGTGGTCAAAAGAGCCGACATGGCCACGATGTCCGGCTGGTACTGCTTAACCGCCTCCACAAATTTATCCGGCTCGATGTCTACCCCCAGATTATAAACCGTATAACCATTGCTCTCCATCATCATACCCACCAGGTTTTTGCCGATGTCATGGAGGTCGCCTTTGACGGTTGCCAGGACGACCTTCCCCGAGGAAGGCATATCAAAATTCTTCCGGCTCTCCTTGATCACCTCCACACCGGTATTCATCGCCCCCGCGGACATGAGAACCTCCGGCACAAACATCTCGTTGTTCTTGAACAACACTCCGACCCGCTCCATGCCGGCGATCAGGCCGTTGCTGATCACCTCCTGCGGGTCCGCGCCGCTGCCCAGCAAACTCTTCGTAATCTCCACTACCTGTTCTCCATCACCGTCGAACACCGCTTGCGACAGTTCTTCAAAGTTGGCCATTGGACATATCCTCCCCATCTAATAATTTTTATATAATCCGCCGCGACGGGCCTTCAAGCAACCGGCGCGGCTTACCTCCAAACCCAACCGGATTAATTCGTTTTTCTTTAACAACAGAATTGTGTTAAACTTAACAATGTAGTAAGCCGCCATTTCGTCTATATTAATTTTAGGTTGTAACAATACTTAGATCATGCAAAAAAGGCCCTATTTTGTGTTCAATTTATAGCAACTTACTGTGTATAATTTATGGCGCCAGCCATCACATCAAGGATGAAGGCAAATATAAGTTGAAAGCCGGTGATGCTTTGAGCAGCCGTAGTCAAGTATTTCATGCCATTATTTCCGCCATCTTAGACGGTGATGCCGACGGCGTAATAAAATCAATTAACTCGGGGCTGCAAACAGGTATGAGCGCCGAAGAGATTTTAGATGTGGCCATGCTGCCGGCAAGCATGCAGATTCTGGATAAATACCAGGGGGAGAACTTCTTCATCCCCGATGTGATCAACGCCTCCCATGCCATTGAGGCCGGTTTGCTTAAACTAAAACCTTACACTCGAAAAATATGCCGCAAGAAAGAAAAAATGGTTATCGGCACTGTGGAAGGGGATATCCATGACATAGGGAAAAATATCGTAGCCCTTTATTTGGGTTACTCAGGATTTGAGATGATCGACGAGGGGGTCAACGTCGCCCCCCTAGAGTTCGTCAGAGCGGTAGAGGAGCACCGCCCTAAGATCCTTGGGTTATCGGCATTATTGACCACAACGATGGGTGAAATGGGGAGAGTGATCGACGCCTTGCAGAAACACAACCTGCGCCTTTCCGTTAAGGTGCTGATCGGAGGGGGCCCTGTGACCAGAGAATTCGCCCAGCAGATCGGGGCCGACGCTTATGCCGGTTCAGCCCGTGAGGCCATCAAGATCGCCCGGGCTCTCGCCGCGGAAGAATAAGAGGGGTCCGGTTATAGCGACAAGATATTATTTTTCTTATAATCACCCGGGTTCAACCCGGTTTTTCTCTTGAATATTTTACAGAAATAGCTGCGATCCTTGAACCCCGTCTGTTTAGCAATCGACTCCGTGATCTGATCAGTTTCTTTGAGCAGCCGCTTGGCCTGCTCAATCCTGATATCATGAATATATTCTGTGAGGGAACAGCCCATCTTCTTTTTAAAAAGCTGCCCCAGATACGCAGGATTCATATGGCATGCCGCGGCGATCACTTTCACGGAGAGGCCTGGCGAACTGTAATTTTTCTTGATATACTCGGTGACCTTGCCGATGATCCCCTTTTCCCCGTCTGTATTTTTTTCCGCGATTAAATCGATAAAAGCGTTTCCTACCGACAAAAGCCATAGTATGGCTTTCTCCACGGTATCCGCGTCGTCTATTTCTTTGAGCTTCAGATCGCTCAAGTAG
Organism: Thermacetogenium sp. UBA4966; assembly: GCA_002397275.1. Taxonomy (GTDB): domain Bacteria; phylum Bacillota; class DSM-12270; order Thermacetogeniales; family Thermacetogeniaceae; genus Syntrophaceticus. The sequence continues at coordinate 17,714 of DHAA01000009.1, forward strand.
ATTACTTCCCCGAACTTTACCCCGCATTCTGTGGACATACGGGTGAGTAAACTCAGGAACTCTAAGCTGCGCCCCTTGATTACTTCCAATTGCCCCTTGCTCTGGATAAAAATCTGCAGAACCAACTGTTCCAGCAGCTTTTTTGCCTGTTCAATATTCGCTTTTCTCGTCTCCGCGAAGATCCGGCTCCCCAGATCGCTCATGTCCCGCTCAGCGGCGTCTGCAGTGAATTCACTATCGAGGTCTTTCTGTTTCTTATTCTCCGCCCATATCCAAAAACCGGCCTTCCGCAATTTCAAATGAAAATCAAAGATCTCTGTCCCGCTCAAAGCGATATAACCGGTAACGATCAAAGCCAAATCGGCCGCGGCCTGGATGTTCATCGCTGAAACCAATTTGACACTGTTTAATGATTGCAGCAGAAGGTCGGGGTCCTGCCCATTCTCCTCCGCCAGCTTCTTGATCCATTTGGCATCCAATTCAGTAGGGCCCCACATTCTCACCTGACCGCAGATAAAATTACCGATGTGCTTGCCCCCGATAAAAAAGGGGCAAACCCAGGAGATAAGACCCGCATAGCACTTGAAAATATAGGGTTCCTTCCATTTAAGGGCCTGCTCTCCGCCTTGAGCATAACATTTATTGCAGCGTGCCGGTCCGCCAGGGCCGGCTTTAAGCAAACGGCAGAACTCGCCATCCCCTTGCTCGGAAGAAAGGATGCAATTTCCTTCTAAATCTGTTATCGCCGAGAATATCCCGGTGGCATTGGTAAAAGAATTGAGCACTCTTTGGTAGAGTTTCTTTTCCATACCCGCATCCAGATTCTGTTTCAGCATGGCAACCACCCTCCTTAACCCAGCAAAAACACCCTATTCTCCGGCTGACAAAGACCGGTTAAACTCCCCGGCCTCTTTCCAAACGCCGGCATAATAACCCTTATTTAAGTTTAGAACAAAAGTTATTAACAGATAAGTGTACATATTATTTATTTGTATACTTAATTAAGATTTCGGCGTGGACATTTTATATTCCTGCTTATAAGTTTTTCACATAGATAGCCCGGGTTGAATTCAAGACGGCGAGCAGGGCCACCCCCACGTCCGCGAACACCGCGGCCCACATTGTGGCTATTCCCACGGCCCCTAAAACCATCACCACACCCTTGACACCCAGGGCGAAAACGATATTCTGCCATACGATCCTTTTTGTTCTTCTGGCGACATTGATAGCTTTCACCAATTGAGTGGGTTCATCGGTCATCAGAACCACATCCGCGGCTTCAATGGCGGCATCTGATCCCAGGGCGCCCATAGCGACGCCTATATCCGCCCTTGCCAGCACCGGGGCGTCGTTTACTCCGTCCCCTACAAAGACCAGCTTGCCCTGGGGGGCTGTTTCTCTTTCCAGCCGTTCCACCTGCTCCACCTTATGATCGGGAAGAAGCTCCGCGTACACCTCGTCAAAGCCCAGTTCTTCCGCCGTCTTTTCGCTCACCGCGCTGCGGTCCCCGGTAAGCATGACCGTCTTTCTGACGCCTAGTTCTTTCAGAGAATTAATCGCCTCTTGGGCGTCATCCTTAAGTTCATCGGCAATAACGATATAGCCTGCATAAGCGCCGCTGATAGCCACGTAGACGATAGTTCCCGGGGTATCTGTTTCCTGATAAGAGACGCCTTCTTCTATCATCAGCTTGCTGTTTCCCGCAAGGATTCCCCTTCCATCGACCGCGGCCTTAATCCCCTGCCCAAAGACCTCCTCATAGCCGTCTACCGCTTCCTTATCCACTGTTTTTCCATAGGCGTTCAAAATGGATACGGCGATGGGGTGGCTGGAAAATGCCTCCGCCTGAGCGGCTGCCTCCAGGAGCTCTTCCCTGGTGAACCCGCTTTCCGGCACGACTTCCGTGACCTTAAACACTCCCTTGGTCAGGGTCCCGGTCTTATCGAAAACAACGGTATCCACATTATTCAAAGCCTCCAGGTAGTTGCCGCCCTTAACAAGAATCCCTTTTTTGGATGCTCCGCCGATACCGCCGAAGAAGCCCAGGGGTATGGACACCACCAGGGCGCAAGGGCAGGAAATAACCAGGAATACCAGCGCCCGGTAGATCCACTGGGAAAAGGCCGCGCCCTGAACGACAAGCGGCGGCAGCAAAGCTATGGCCAGAGCGCTGCCTACCACCACCGGCGTATAGTATCTGGCGAACTTGGTGATGAAATGCTCTGTGGGCGCCTTTTTGCCGGCGGCGTTCTGCACCAGATCAAGGATCTTGGAAAGGGTGGATTCCCCGAATTCCTTGCTTACCCGCGCCTTCAGCAGTCCGTTCTGATTGATGAAACCACCCAGGATATGACTGCCTTCCTCCACATCCCGGGGAAGCGATTCCCCTGTTAAAGCAGAGGTATCCACCGCGGATCTCCCTTCGACGACTATTCCATCCAACGGGACTCTTTCACCGGGCTGGACAACGATCAGATCATCTATCCTGACCCCCTCGGGAGCTACTCTCCTGATCTCATCCCCCACCTGCAAGTTTGCATAATCAGGCCTAATATCCATCAGCTCGGAGATCGACTTGCGGGAGCGGTTCACCGCCAACCCCTCCAAAAAATCCCCGATCTTATAAAAGAGCATCACCGCTACCCCTTCAGGGAACTGCCGGATGGCAAAAGCGCCGATAGTGGCCACGCTCATCAGGAAGTTTTCATCAAAAATCTGGCCCCTGGAGATGTTCCTGACGGCTTTCCACACCACTTCCCCGCCCACTAAAATATAACTCGCCAAAAAGAAAACAAATTCAGTCCAGAAGGTAAAGTCAAAAATAAGGGCACCGGCAAACAATACCGCCCCTGCCCCGATCCTGAGCAGCTCTTTTTTGTCGACCGTATCTTCCTTGATATCCGCGGTATTTCCCGCCTCATGCTCCTCTATGGCCTGCACATCAGGCTCGATTTTTTTGATAATTTCTATGGATTGGCGTGCTATTTCGTCTAAATTTCCTTCCTTGTCGAGATAGACGCTCAGCCTCTTGGCCATAAAATCCAGAGAGGCATAGTGAACCCCCGCCAGTTCGTTAACCTCCCGCTCTATCTTGGCGGCGCAGTTGGCACAGTCAAGCCCCCTCAGGAGCAAAGATATCTTAGCCTCCGCTAACACACCGCCGGCCGGCGTTTGGAGATCAGCAGTACAACTCCCACAGCTGCAATCTGGGTTAGCGTTCATGCAACCCACCTTCTTTCCCATTTTTGTAACGTATCTACTCAGGCAGTCCGCTTCCTCGCTTGCGCATTGCGTCACAAAGAGCCGTCCCGGCTTGCTTTCACGCCGGTTCTAAGTCTGCTGAGGAGAACGCTTCCACGCAATTGACTTTTGGCTATGGGGAAACCGGTCTCTAGTGCCTGATATGAGCCAAACCCTGGTCAAAAATTCGTTTGACATGCTCATCGTCCAGAGAATAATAAACCATCTTTCCCTGTTTCCTGTATTTGATCAGCCTCGCCTGCTTGAGCACCCGCAGCTGGTGAGAGACAGCGGATTGCGTCAACCCTAAAAGCGCCGTCAGATCGCAAACGCACATCTCAGCCGTAAATAAAGCAAAAAGAATCTTCACCCTGGTGGTATCGCCGAACACCTTAAACAGCTCCGCCAGGTCAAAGAGACATTCATCCTCAGGCATCTTCTCTTTCACCTGTTCCACCGTGTCCTCATGGACAACGGTAGCGCTGCAGCGTTCAATGATATCGCGCTCATCTCCCATTAAATCACCCCCCTTTAAATAAAGCATGATCATATGCTCATATGTTTACATTTAGTATATGCCTCATTATGGAATTAGTCAACTAAAAAATGAACGTAAAAAAACCGGGGTCAGGAAAAACCCCTGTTAAAGATGCCATATCTCTCATGTACCCGCCTCCGCCCCGGTTCAATTACATATTCGTGGTAAAAATAAAAGGCCGCTATCCACCTATAACAAGGGGGTGCGGCCACATTTTAGTTGTTTGGTGTAAACGTCAGGATACACGCACGCCCCATATACATCAAGCAATTCGTTAATTGAGGACGTCCGGCGCGCACAAGCGACAACGTGCAACTGCTTGTATCTTCAATCTATTCCTGAGATAGATACCACTTGTCTTGGTCAATGTTAAATTCACCGGCATACTTATTATTAACTTTGATATCTGCTTCTTTCTTGAGTTTCATTTTATACTGGTCCCAGTAAGATTTATGCGCATCCTGTTTATTCAGTACTTCTGAAGCACTGTCATTATTCGCTATTCGGGGTATTTTTCCTGTTTCCTCAGCTTTACTGATAACATCTTTATAAACCTTATCTATCACGATAATCCTAAACGCATTGTACCACTCATATTTCTGCCAGTACTCATCTTCTGATATACCCCAACTTTTAATTAGTTTATCAACAATTTCTTGATATTCGGGATTTGTTTTACTTTCTTCCGACTCTCTGTCAAGAAAAACTTTAATTTCTTCTGTCGTAGGAACAAGCCCTTTTTGTACAGCTTCATTAAGAATTATTTTTTCCTCTATTAATCCATTGAAAACAGCCTGATGGGTCCCTTTCGCAGGATTAACGGAATCGGATAAACCTTTTCTGAACTCCAATTCACTTATTGTAAGGGAAACATCACCTATCCGCGCAGCAACAAGATTATCCGGATGGTAAACCGTTTTCAAACTTTCGACAGCTTCTTCAAACGAACTCTTATGGTTTCGAACATAATCTCCCGTAGATTTCATAATATCATCTACTGATGGATGGTCTTCTGCATAAAGTACATTGTTTTGCTCATTATTTTTATCAGTTATCATAATTGATAACCCTACAAAAACGGTAACAGCCAATACCGTAACGCATAGGAGTAATGCCCTATACTTATTTTTCATAAAATAAGCCTCCTTGTATACTTTATTGTATTACTCATTCATTATGATGTTCCTAAACTTTAAAACCAAGGTGTATAAGTATAATCCGTCCACAAAAAAGGCGCCCAAGAAGCAGGTAAGGCAAACGTGGTTCTGAGCTGTACACGATAAGTAGCATTCGGTATGCCCTCCAACGGAATGTAACTGTGTCTTGATAAAAAGTACATCGTCCCGCCAGGTAGTATTCTCGAACGAATTAAACCAGAACTCCATTGATTTGTACCCTGACTATTATTAACATTATTATTCGTATCTAAAATATTGACATCTCGAATCCCAACTGCTCCGTTTCCTAACTCCGAAGGATAAATAGAATCATTAGGGGTTTTATATGCAAGTAAATCTTGATTGATCGCGGCCTTATAAGTATACCATGAATAAGCTCCAGTTCTAAAATCACAAATATAATTTGTACGATAAATAAAAGTTTTTGTACCCCAATTAAGATTGTATGCAGTATGCGAAAATTTCTTAGATCCCGAGACTTGAGCTGCTTCGACGTGTTTTTCAGTAACTGATAATGTGAAAATAAATATAGATAGTAGTATTAAACAACATGAAATGCTTTTTTTATTAATCATTTCAGAACATCTCCCTCCGTCCTTTAAATATGTGCTTAAGTTAAAACAATCAATAAATATATGCTATATCCCCTCCTTGTACTATAGAGTTAGTTTTAATTTGCTCCAAGCCAATAGACTTGATCCTTGACAACCACATAGGAACTCCGGGGCAACTCGGATAAATATTCTCGTAAAGGTAGGGGGCTTCGATCAACATCCTTGGGAAGCTCAGCTGTCCCGACTTAAAGAATGAAGCCCCGCCCGTACGAGAGGACTCGAATGAGCACGTTGCGGATACGGCTTGCTGTATGCCGCGAGTTACGCACAAGGTTGAGGCTCGTAAGGGTTGCGGGAACCCTACCTAAATTCAGCGAAAGCGAGGGTGTTAAAAATGATTTATGGTGGCATTGATATAGCCAAGTATCGTCATGAAGTTTGCCTTGAAAATGACGCCGGGAATGTTATTCTACAGTTGCATATGGATAACAACCAGAGGGGAATGACTAAGCTCCTGCAAGCACTGGAAAAGCTAGGTATCGAGTCCCACGCTGTTAAGTTTTGTCTTGAAGCCACTGGGCATTACTGGCTCCCTATCTACTGCCACCTTAACCTTAATGAGCTGGGTTTTCAGCTTCATGTCATCAACCCCATCCAGTCGGATGCTTTGCGTAACCTCTATGTGCGCAAAACCAAAACCGATCAGAAGGATGCCTTTCTTCTTGCCGATTTGCTTCGCCTAGGAAGAGCCCCTGAAACCAAGCTTCCCTCTGAGGTTATTCTCAGGTTGCAGACTCTTTCCCGACTCCGCTTTGAGTTCGTTCGCCAGGTCGGTGGGCTTAAAAACAGGGTGCTTGGTATCCTAGACCGGATCTTTCCTGAATACCCCGACTGTTTCTCTAATGTCTTTATCCGGACTTCCAGAGAACTACTTAAATCTTATCCCGAACCGGAAGAGCTGGCAGAAGTGGATCTATCTGAGTTGTCAGCTTTCCTGAAAGAACATTCCCGAGGCCTCATAGGCGAGGTGAGAGCTGAGAAAATCCAGTCTCTGGCTAGAGGCACCTTCGGTATCTCCTTGGCTCTTGATGCTTTCTCTCTCCAGCTGCGTTTGCTGGTTGAGCAAATTGAGTTCATTGAGGAGCAGATAAAGGTTCTCGAGGAGGCAATCAACGAGGTTATGGAAGAACTTCGCCCCAGCGAGGATACCCCGTATCGTCATGTCATTGAAACCGTCCCTGGCATTGGTCCCGTCTTGGCCGCTGCTATTATCGGTGAGGTAGGTGACATTTCTCGTTTTCCTAACGCCCGATCTCTTGTAGCCTATGCCGGCTTGGATGCTTCCATAAGGGCTTCAGGGCTGTTTGAGGGCACCCGTAACCGTATGTCTAAACGTGGTTCCCCTATGTTCAGAAATAGCCTATGGTTGGCTGCTGTTTCAGCCCGGCGTTTTAATCCGGAATTAAAAGCTTATTATGATTTAAAACGTAGCCAAGGAAAACATTCAATGGTTGCTACCGGTGCCGTTGCCAGAAGACTTGTTCATCTGATTTATGCTCTCTGGAAGGATAACCGGCCGTATGACCCCGATTATCAATGGTCCCATCCCAACGGTAATGCGTGACCAGAATCCCTATGTGATTGTCAAAGATCTTTTTTCTTTTGACTATTGACTTTTAATAGCACGTCTTTTAGTTTAAGTAGTTATTCGGAAACTCCCAAGCGAGTCTCCACACTGCTTTGCGGTTTGGAGGTTTTTCATTTCACCCCAAAATCTCTGGGCAACTTCATACAGCGATAGCAAGAGATAACAGAAGATAATTAGAAGTATTAAGAGTTATTTAGCATACATCACCCAATATGGGACTTGACGTTTGCCGATCCGCCCCAAAATCGAAATGGAGGAATTTGTTGGTATGCATCCCATTTCGATACAGGAGATGGCTTTTTTGCTCGGTTACTGGCGTCCTCACAGTGAATTCCAGGATTGGCTGGAACAAAAACTTTTATCTCTTCTCTCTGTGTTTGAAGCTCAAATATTTTT
>DHAA01000113.1:0-287 GCA_002397275.1 Thermacetogenium sp. UBA4966
CTAGGGCCAAAAGTGCTCTCTGAATACCGTTTTTTTTGGGAAAATCTTAATAAGATATATATTGAAAAATATGGTTTCCTGGACGGTGTTCATTTTACTCTTGGCCCCTGCGAAACCGCGGCATCGATTCTAGGATACAGCAGTTTTCTTTATGGACTATATGACGACCCCTCAGCGATACACAGGTTGCTTGAAATGGTGACAGAGACGTTGATCAGGTTGGCAAGGGCAGTTCAGTTCGTCAATGGACCTTTAAAAATGATTTATATGGTAGAACACATGCCGGC
>DHAA01000113.1:613-1637 GCA_002397275.1 Thermacetogenium sp. UBA4966
TTTACCATTTTGGGATTGATGCGAAGACATGTAAAGACGCCATCGGGGAGAAGATTTGTTTAATGGGGAATATTCATCCGCTGGATGTTCTATTAACCGGAGATGTGGAAAAGGTAAAGCAGGAAACAAAAGAGGTTCTTGATATTTGTAAGCCGGGCGGAGGGTTTATACTGAACAGCGGAGGCGGTCTTGCACCTGGGACTTCGCGGGCAAATCTGCAAGTAATGATTGATTCAGCGAAGAATCGTACATAGGTCGGGTGGTTAGAATTGCGGGATATATTCCAAGAAATACGCGATGCTGTTATTAATGGTAACGCCGAAAAAGCAGAAGAAAAAACAAAGGAAGCATTAGAAGAAGCTTATGATAGGCAAGAGATTTTAAGGTATTCATTAATGCCTGCTATGGATATAGTCGGGAAGCAGTTTGATACTAATGTTATTTTTGTTGCCGATGTCCTCTTAGCTTCCCGAGCAATGCGAACAAGTCTTGAAATTTTAAAGTCAAGTCAATCAAAGATAAGACTTTCTAATAAGTGTCGGATTGTGATCGGTACTGTGCAGGGTGATATTCATGATATCGGCAAGAACATAGTGGCGATGATGTTTGAGGGGTCAGGGTTTGAAGTTGTTGACCTTGGCGTCGATGTAAGCCCGTCGAGATTTGTGGAAGCGGTTTTGCAGTATAAACCTGATGTTTTGGGATTATCCGCATTATTGACCACTATAGAGAGAACGATTTAAAGACCGCGTTTTTATTTGCCGGGAGATTGATAGGGAGGTGTTAAATGCTTGGGTTCCGATGATGATCATGCAGCCGATAATCGAAAATTCATTCATTCATGGTTTCGAACGTGTTAAAAAACACTGTAAACTTGAGATAACGGCTTGCAGACAATCCGATAAACTCGTGTAGAGGTGGCCGACAATGGCGCGGGTATGAGTCCTGAAAAGGTAAAGGATATACTTCAATTAAATTTTCCGGAATCAATAAATTGCCGTGCTAGTATTATGTATTTAAAGTA
>DHAA01000113.1:1797-69390 GCA_002397275.1 Thermacetogenium sp. UBA4966
TTAAAAAACGATGTACTAGTAAATTAGGATTGCTTAGCGTGCATAAACGGTTACAGATGATGTTTGGTTCAGATTATAGTTTGGATATACGAAGTAACGTCGGAGAAGGAACGAGTGTGAAATTTTTTATTCCTTATGTTTCGGATCCCTATTTTTATCGTCAGAAGGGAAGGCTGCATAATGGTGAAAACAATTTTAGTTGAATACGAGGGGTTGCGAAAGCAGCTTAATAGCATGCTTCCCTTGGTGGAGTTAGGGATTGTTTATGATTTGATATACGGCAATATCGCCCATAAACAGGAACTTTACGAACGCTTGAGTGTATTAAATATTAATTTGATCCCCAATTGTGTTATAATTTTTGGAATAGATAATTTTACAGTAAAAACGAAAAACATGAATGAGATCCGTAAGCAGATTTTCAGAAAAAACATATATGAAACAATGTTAACGGTCATTAAAAAGCAAAAAGGCTCGCTTTTAGTCCCTATCGGAAGGCAATTTATTAGCTTAATCCATGTACCCATGTTAAATATGGAAAAACAGTACAATTATCTATTAAATATGGTGGAGAGAGTTAGTAAAAATGTTATGCACTCAACAGGGGCTATACTTACCGCCGGAATAGGGCGTTGTTACGATGATCCTCGCTATTTGGCCTTTTCTTATCAAGAGGCCCAATATGCCAAGCGAAATAATGTAATACATAACGATTCCGCTAAAATAAATCATTTTGACGACATCTCTCCTATTCCCGAAGAACATCAGTATTCTTTTGTTTCTAAGCGCGAGCTGGCGGATCATGTTAGAAATGGCGACAGATCGCGGACACAGTATACAATGAGTAAAATGCTGGATACTATATTTGAAAAAGAGGACATAACTTTTGAAAATATTAAAATAAAAGCTTTTGAAATCATAACGATAATGTGTCAAGCGGCTGCAGAAGGAGGAGTATCTCAAAAAGCTTTATCCGGCATATCGCTTGCTTTGCTTGATGAGTTGGAGCAGATGACTGAAGCAGATGAGTTGCGCTACTGGTTGGAACTAGAAGGGACTAAAGTAGCTGAGAAAGTTAAACTTGCTTGTGAAACCAGAAGCAGCGATATTGTTAAAAAGGCAGTATCCTATATTGAACAAAACTATAATAAGAATATTACATTAGAAGAAGTTTCACGGATTGTCCATTTAAGTCCTTATTATTTCAGTAGGATTTTCAAAAAATCTAAAGGGTGCAGTTTTATTGATTTTTTGACGCTCATAAGAATACAAAATGCAAAACGCTTGCTTCAGAATACGCAATTGTCGATAAACTATATAGCAAAACAAGTCGGCTATTCTGACGGCAATTATTTTAGCCAAGTTTTTAAAAAAAGAGAAGGAGTTCAGCCAACTCAATACAGGCGTTATGCACCCGAATAAGTTTCTTATCAATCTGTGAAGGAAAGGACGGCTTGCATGGAGAAGATAAGGTTAGCGGTAAAGAGTTAACGGCATAGATCTTGCATATATTATTGCTATTAAACACCATTATATGTCTATTAAACATGGAGGAGGTTCAGTAAATGCTTATTGTAGGAGAACTGATCAACACCAGCCGCAAGGCTATCAAGGAGGCTGTAGCCAACAAGGACGAGAACTATATCAGGGATATCGCTAAAAAACAGGCAGAAGCCGGCGCCCATTACATCGATGTCAACTGCGGTACCATGGTTGATAACGAACCGGAGGTTATGGAATGGCTGGTTAAGCTGGTCAAAGATGTAGTAGATGTTCCGTTATGTATTGACAGTCCTAATCCTCTGGCCCTGGCTGCAGGATTGGAGTTGGCAGATAATGGTCAGCCGATGATCAATTCCATTACCGCAGAGAAAGAGCGCTACAGCACTATCCTGCCGCTTGTGTTGAAATATAAGGCTAAAGTGGTGGCTCTCTGTATGGATGATACCGGAATGCCGGATACCGCTGAGCAGCGCATTGCTATTGTCAGGAAGCTGGTTGCGGATCTCACTGCAGCAGGGGCGCCTGAAGATGATATCTACTTCGATCCCCTGGTAAAACCGGTGAGCACCAGCGATCAGGCGGGGATGGAGGTTCTGGAGACACTTCGCTTTATCAAGGACGAGTATCCTAATGTCCATATTATCTGCGGTTTGAGCAATATTGGTTTCGGGTTGCCCAATCGCAAGACCCTTAATCAGGTCTTTATGATCCAGACGATGACCGCGGGGATGGACTCCTACATTCTCGATCCTCTGGATAAAACCATGATGGGCTTCCTCTATGCTTCCATGGCTTTGCTGGGGAAGGACCCTTATTGTGTCAATTACCTCAAGGCTCACCGCCGGGGGCTGTTTCAGGGCTAGCTATTAAGGGATAAAAACTTAGTTCTGCTTAGAGACATGAGAGATAAGGGAGCAGAGGCGCAAAATTTTTTGTGTTCTGTTTCCTTATTGTTTTTGCGGCAGTCGTTTTTTGCGGAGGCGCATGATAATTATGCACGCAAAAAATATATGCGCGGCGCGGAGAGGCATCGGCCCGGCCGTCGGCATCGCGGCGCTAAATGTAAGGCGCATGGTTTTCGCGGCGGAATCAAATGCTAATAAGAAGCAGGAGGATTATTGATGGAAACAAACTTTGAAAGGTTCTGCCCCTTAAGTGAGAGCGATTTGGAAAAGATTCACTCTAAAACAGTGGACATTTTGACTAATACCGGAATGCGGGTGGAGTCGGAGAGCGCCAGGAAGATTTTTCACGACCACGGTTTGCGGGTCGACGGCCAGACTGTGTATTTTACGGAAAGCGCGATTAACGAGGCTGTGGAGAAGGCGCCGCAGTGTTTTACGATAATCGCCAGGAACCCCCGGCACAATCTGGAGGTTGGCGGGGACAAATTTGCTTTTGGGCCGAGCGGAATCTCCCCCTTTTTTATGGAACCGAGCGGTGTGCAGAGGGCCGCGACAAAGGCCGACTGTATTGATTATTTGAAGCTGGCGCAGTCCTGCGACCTGATCGCTTTTAACCGGCAGGCGGTTTTAGCGTCGGATGTGCCTCAGGAAGACAATCATTTTTGGCATCTCTTGGCTGAGATCAAGTATACTGATAAGCCCTGCCAGATCTACGACGAGAATTCCCTGCGCCTGGCTTGCATGGCCTTCGGCATTACTCCGCAAAGGATGAAGGAAGACGCGCAAAAGGGAATTCACTATGCGCTGGGCGGGATTAATCCTGTTTCACCCTTATTTCTGACAGCGGACCAGAGCGACCGCCTGCTCCTGCTGGCGGAACACGGGATACCTGTTGTTGTCGCCGCCATGCCGGCCGCCGGCATGTCCGCTCCCTGCACCCTGCCCGGATTGTTAATCGCTCAGAACTGCGAGAACCTGGGAACTATTGTGCTCAGTCAGTTGAGCAGGCCCGGGGCCCCGGTTATTTACGGCGCCATAGGTACTGTTACCCATATGAAAACCGGCGGCGCCCCGATCGGCGCTCCGGAGACGCGTATTATAGAGCGGGCCTCCGCTCAGATAGCAAGATATTACCGGCTTCCCTCCAGGGGTGATTGCGGCCTGACCGATTCCCTGGATACAGATTTTCAGGCCGGAGCGGAATCAGCACTGCAGTTTTATAATACTGTGAACAGCGGGCTTAACCTGCTCCCGGGGATCGGGGAGCTGGGAAGCTGGCTGCATGCCTCCCTGGAAAAGTTTGTTCTGGATTGCGAGATCGCCGGTTATGTGCAGAGAATGTGCAGACCGCTGGAGTTCACAGAAGAGAACATGGCCGCGGACCTGATCAAAAAAGTTGGAACCGCCGGCTCCTATATCAGCGAGATGCATACTTTTAAGCATTTCAGGGATGAATTCTATGAGCCATCTGTTTTCCAAAGGACCGTTTATGACAGGTGGGAACAGGAGGGCAGAATAGATTTAAAGGAAAGAGCGAGGAAAAAGGCGCGGGAGCTGCTGGAGAATTATGAAAAGCCGGACATCGATCCGCAGCTGGAAAAAGATCTGGAGAAGTTTGTGGAGAGGCGTTTGGGAGATTGATCATTTAGTGGTTGAAAAAGAATCGCTGCTTTAGTATACTGTAGCTAGAGACTCATAGTTATGAGACATGAGGGAGTAAGCGCAGATGGTTTGCGGCGTGTATTCCCTTTTTGTTTTGCGGCTGCTCACAGTCATGAGTTATGAGGGAGCGGAAGGCGCGTTTTGTGCGCCTCTGCTCCCTTTTCTTTAAAACAATATTCTTAGCACTCTTAGGAGGTTTACCGCAATGATCGAAATGGAGACAGCTCTCAAGGACACAATTTTTATAGACGGCGAGCACCTGACGCTGGAACAGGTTTGCGCGGCGGCCAGGGATAAGGCCGCTGTAAAGCTGCATCTGTCGGGAAAAGAAAAGCTGCTCAGATCGAGGAAGGTTGTGGAGAAGATTATTTCCGGCGGGGATGTTGCTTATGGGATCACTACCGGTTTCGGCAAGTTCAGCGATGTCTCCATTTCTCAGGAAGACTGTGATACGCTGCAAAGAAACATCATCATCAGCCATTCCTGCGGGGTAGGGGAACCCCTTCCCCAGGATGTTGTACGGGCGATGATGCTGCTGCGCGCCAATTCGCTGGTCAAGGGTTACTCCGGCGTTCGGCTTGAGCTGGTGGAACTCCTGTTGAATATGCTGAACAGCGGTATTCATCCGGTGGTTCCCTGCAAGGGCTCGGTTGGCGCCAGCGGTGATCTGATCCCCCTCTCCCACATCGCTCTGTCCATGATCGGGTTGAGTGATGCCGAATATAAGGGCAGGAGAATCCCTTCCCAAGAGGCTCTGCAGAAGGCAGGGCTGAGCCCGATCTCCCTTACTGCCAAAGAGGGGCTGGCTCTGATCAACGGCACCCAGTATATGAGCGCTCTCGGGGCTCTGGCGGTCTGCGATGCGCTGCAGCTTTTCAAGGGGGCGTCTATCGCCGCGGCCATGACCTTTGAAGCCCTGGAGGGCATAACGGATGCCTTTGACCCCAGGGTGCATGAAGTTCGTCCTCACCAGGGGCAGAAGTTCTGCGCCCGGCTGATGCTGAGGCTTTTGCAGGGAAGCGAACTGCTGGAAAAAAAGAGGCGTAAAAGGGTTCAGGACGCCTACACCCTGAGGTGCATCCCTCAGGTGCACGGGGCTTCTCTTGATGCCCTCAATTATGTGAAAGGCGTTTTGGAAATAGAGATCAACTCCGCAACGGACAACCCGCTCATCTTCCCGGATGGGGGAGACGTGATCAGCGGAGGGAATTTTCACGGGCAGCCTTTGGCTTTAGCTCTGGACTTTCTGGCGATAGCTGTCTCCGAACTGGGCAGTATCTCTGAGCGGCGCACCGAGAGATTGGTCAACCCGTCACTTAACGGCGATCTGCCTCCCTTCCTGACCAGAAACGGGGGGCTCAACTCCGGGCTGATGCTGCTTCAGTATGCCGCGGCGGCCCTGGTTTCTGAGAATAAGGTCCTCTCTCACCCGGCCAGTGTGGATTCTATTCCCACATCGGGCAACCAGGAGGACCATGTCAGCATGGGGTCTATAGCCGCCCACAAAGTTCGAACTGTCGTGGAGAATGTTTCCTGGGTTATCGCGGCGGAGATGCTGGCCGCGGGCCGCGCCCTGGGATTCGTTTCCCATAAGGCCGGGCGGGGAACCGAAACCGCCCGCCGCTTGATTGAGGAAAGAGTCCCCTTTCAAGATGGCGACCAAATTCTATATGAGGAGCTCAATCAGGTATATGATCTGCTGCGCTCCGGGTTGATCGCGGAGGAGGTAGAAAAAGCTGTGGGGGGAAGGCTCTGTTGAACTGCCCGGCCTGCGGCGCCAGAATTTCCGCAGCAGTGAATCAGGTTTGCATGTGTGTTTTAGTGAAGGGAGTTTTATAGATGGCAAAAAAAATTGAGGCCGATTTTCTACTAATAAACGCCGGGCAGCTAATTACCGCGGGGGGGAATTCCGATCACCCCAAGCGAGGCGATCAGCTGGCGGAGATCGGATTGATCAACGATGGCGCCGTCGCGGCCAGGGATGGCGTGATCGTCGCTGTGGGACCCACATCAGACCTTCGGCAAAGTGTGGAGCTGATGGAGGGCGCGCTGCTCATCCGTGCCCGGGGGAAAGTAGTTTTGCCCGGTCTGGTGGACCCTCACACTCACCTTGTCTTTGCCGGTTCCCGGGAGCATGAACTGGAAATGAAGATCCAGGGGGCGTCCTATCTGGAGATCCTGGCCCGCGGCGGGGGGATCCTGGACACTGTACGCTCTACCAGAGCTGCCGAACATGAAGAACTGATCAGGATCGGGCGCGAATACCTGGACGAGATGCTGGCCCAGGGGACCACAACTATAGAAGCTAAAAGCGGCTACGGCCTGACCCTGCGTGACGAGGTGAAGATGCTGGATGTGATCAGGGCCCTGCAAGAGACGCACCCTGTGGACATCCAGCCCACCTTTCTGGGAGCGCATGCCGTTCCGGAGGAATATAAAGAGGACGCCGATGGTTTTGTAGAACTGGTTGCGCGGGAGATGCTTCCGGCCGTTTCCTCTCTAGGCCTGGCCAGGTTCTGCGACGTTTTCTGTGAAGAGGGGGTTTTTTCGGTGGCTCAAACCCGCAGGATCCTCACAGAGGCAAAAAGGCTTGGCTTTGAACTGAAGATCCATGCGGATGAGATGGCCCCCCTGGGAGGGGCGGAACTGGCCGCTGAACTGGGCGCCACCTCTGCCGATCACCTGATGATGATTTCAGATAAGGGGATCGAGATGCTGGCTGCCTCCGATACTATCGCCGTGCTTTTGCCTGCTACGACCTTCTGTGTGATGGGCGAGCGCTATGCCCCGGCCCGGGAGATGATTGAAAAGGGAGTGGCCGTGGCCTTATCCACTGATTTCAACCCGGGGAGCAGCCCGGTCAACTCATTGCAGATCGTGATGGGGATCGCCTGCCGCTGCCTGAAAATGACCCCGGCGGAGGTTATCTCCGCGGTGACGATCAATGCCGCTCATGCCATGGGGAGCGCCGCCAGTGTGGGGAGCATTGAGGTGGGCAAAAAGGCTGATCTGGTTATTTTTGATGCGTATGATTACAGATATTTGATGTACCGCTTCGGAACGAACCTTGTTGATCAAGTAGTTAAATGCGGACGAATAGTAGCAGGAGGGCAGTGCTGATGAAAATTGTGGAATGTGTGCCTAATTTCAGCGAGGGGCGCCGCAGGGATGTGGTGGAACAGATTTTGGACGCCATTCGCCGCACGGCGGGAGTTAAACTCCTGGATTCGTCGTCAGATGCCAGTCATAACCGGACGGTGGCCACCTTTGTCGGGGACCCGCAAGGGGTAAAAGAGGCAGCCCTGGCGGCCGCGGAAATGGCGGCGTCTTTGATCGATATGGAGAAGCATCATGGAGAGCACCCCCGCATCGGCGCCGCGGATGTGATCCCCCTTATTCCGATCAGCGGCGTGACCATGGATGAATGCGTAGAGCTCGCCCGGGAACTGGGGCAGGAGATCGGGGAGAAGCTGTCTATTCCCGTTTTTCTCTATGAAGAGGCAGCGGCAAAGCCTGAACGCAGGAACCTGGCCGCGGTGCGCCGCGGTGAATATGAAGGCCTCAAAGATGCGATCAGCCTGCCGGAGAGGCGCCCGGACTTTGGACCCGCGCGTATGCACCCCAGGGCAGGCGCCGCGGCGGTAGGAGCGCGGCATCCCTTGGTGGCTTATAACATCAATCTGAACACAGGTGATCTGCGGGTGGCCAAAGCGATAGCCAAAAGCATCAGGGGGAGCAGCGGCGGTTATCCCAGCATCAAGGCCCTGGGCGTTCTCATTGAGGAAACAGGCGCGGCCCAGGTAACGATCAATGTCTGCAACTTCAGGGATGTTTCCCTGCCCAGGGTTTTCGAAACGGTGAAAAGCGAGGCCGAGCGTTATGGCGTGAGCATCAAAAGCAGCGAGATCGTGGGGCTGACCCCTATGGAAGCCCTGCTGGATGCGGCTGTCTTTTACCTGCGGCTCGACGGCTTCCAGCCGGATCAGGTATTGGAGAAGAGACTGTGAGTACTGAGGAGGTTCCGGTAATGTTGATGGATATGACTGTCAAAGATTTCTTAGCAGAATTGGCCTCAGAATCCCCTGCCCCCGGGGGCGGGAGTGTTTCCGCGTTAGCCGGGAGTCTTGCCGCCGCTCTGCTCTCCATGGTGGCCAACCTCTCCGCGGGAGTAGGGGATGCGGAGGCTGTCTTGAAAAAGTCGGCGGCGCTGAAGGTTTCCCTGGAAAGGGATGTAGATGCCGATACCGAGGCTTTTAACAGAGTAATGGGCGCCTACCGTCTCCCGAAACAAACAGATGGGCAAAAGGAAAAACGAGCTCAGGCTATTCAGCAGGCTCTGCAGGATGCGGCGCTGCATCCCCTGAAAGTCGCCCGGCGGTGCCTGGATGTGATGAAGCTTTGCCGCTGGGCCGTAACCTCCGGAAATCCCCATGCTTTAAGCGACGCGGGCGTAGCCTCCTTGATGGCGCAATCCGGGATCAGAGGAGCGCTGTACAATGTAGAGATCAATTTAAAAAGCATCAAAGACGCAGAATTCAAAGCTGAGATGGAGAGGGAGAGGGAACAGATCCTCAAAGAGGCCCGTGCGCTTGAAGAGGATATCGAAGAGTTTCTAGAAAGCCGTTTATCATGAACTGTGTTCGCCTGATCGGCCCGGCATTCATTGTCATTGAGACTGAGGCGCCGGGTTGATGCCGTAAACCGTTATACAGTCAAATGGCGCCGGATGCCGGATAACTCTTAGAATTAAGAACATGCTGCAAAAGGAGTTTCGTCGAATATAGTCGAATTTAAGCATATCTCCATTTTTGGGGGGTGTGTAAGATGCAAAAGAAAAAACTAGAGCCGCTTGAAGAGCGTTTGGCCTTGCTGGAAAATGTTCTGGATACTATTTATGAAGGCGTTATCGTCACAGACACCGAGGGTAAGATAGTTTTCTTTAACAGCGCTCTGGAGAGTATGGAGGGTTTAAAAAAGAGCGAGGTGCTGGGGCGCTATCTTTCAGATGTATACAAAGTTTCGCCGGAAAAAAATGACCACCGCCAGGTGCTCAAATCAGGAAAACCATATAAAGAGCAGTCGATAACATATTTTACCACTAAAGGCGAAGAGATCAATCTTGTGGCCGGCTTTTATCCGGTCAGTCATCAAGGGCAGGTTATCGGAGCTTTTTCGCTATGCCGTGACTTTACCAGGATCAAAGAGCTGCTCACTAAAAACATGAATCTGCAGAGGCAGGTTCAGCTGAAGAGGGACGGTGCAGAGCGCTTAAACAATGGAACCCGCTACGAACTTGAGGATTTTATCTATGCCAGCGAACAGATTGAAAGGCTGATCAATCAAGCACAGAAAGCGGCCTTGACCGATTTTCCGGTCCTGGTTTATGGAGAAACCGGGACGGGAAAGGAGATACTGGCGCAGGGAATACACAATGCCAGCATCCGGCGGGAGGAGCCCTTCATCGGGATCAACTGTGCGGCGATCCCGGAAACGCTGTTGGAGAGCACCCTCTTCGGCACAGTGAAAGGGGCCTTTACAGGCGCTGTCGACAGCCCGGGGTTATTTCAGCAAGTGGGCAAAGGTACGCTGTTTCTCGATGAGATCAATTCCATGCCCCTCACGCTGCAGGCTAAACTGCTCAGGGTTCTGCAGGAAAGAAGATACCTGCGGGTGGGGTGTACCAGGGAACTCCCTTTGGAATGCCGGATCATGACCTCGACGAATATCGACCCTTATCAGTGTATTGAAGAGGGGACCCTGAGAGAGGACATCTATTACCGTTTTGCGGTTTTTACACTGTGCATACCGCCTTTAAGAGAGCGCGTAGAGGATATTGAAGAGCTTGTCAATCACTTTATTAAAAATTTCTGCAGGCTTTATGGACAGCGTGATGTGCGGCTGGACTCCGAACTGAAACAGGCTTTTCTAGGTTACAAGTGGCCGGGCAATGTCAGGGAATTGCAGCATGTGGTAGAGAGCAGCCTGGTCATGCTGAACCCCGGTCAAAGTGAGATCACCTTTGAACACTTACCATCGTTTATCCGTCACAAATTTAAACAGCAAAAAGCTCACCTTACGCTAAAGTACACAGCGCAGAAGGATACGAAGACTTTGAACCAGATCATCAGAGACACGGAAAAACAGGTTATTGTGGATGTGCTGAGCAGCCATGGGGGGAATATCACCAGGGCTGCCGAGTCACTGGGGATTGTGCGGCAGAATCTCCAGTACCGCATGCGCAAACTGGGGATCAGCTCCCAGTAAACATATCTTTTACCAGTAATTGCAGCTATGGGGAGGAGAGGAAAGAAGAGATGTTTACGAATCTTGAGATAGCAGACGCCATGACGATCAAACTGAGTGATCAGCTGCCG
Organism: Thermacetogenium sp. UBA4966; assembly: GCA_002397275.1. Taxonomy (GTDB): domain Bacteria; phylum Bacillota; class DSM-12270; order Thermacetogeniales; family Thermacetogeniaceae; genus Syntrophaceticus. Next base: position 12,242 of record DHAA01000113.1, read on the forward strand.
GAGGCGCCGGAGTTTCAACCGGGTATTCGCCGGGCGCCGGACAGGGGCTTCCACTTGTCCAGACATCAGGCCAAAATTGCCTTAAAAAACGCACTACGTTATGTTCCGCAGGAACTTCATGAGAAGCTCGCCCCTGAATTTTTGAATGAACTGCTCACCAGGGGGCGTATTTACGCCTACCGCTACCGCCCGCAAGGGAGGATTTACGCTAAATCCATAGATGAATACAAAGGCGCCTGTATTGAGGGCAGGGCGTTTCAGGTGATGATCGACAACAACCTGGACTTCGAAGTGGCCCTCTACCCTTACGAACTGGTCACTTATGGGGAGACGGGGAGCGTCTGTCAGAACTGGCTGCAGTACCGGCTGATCAAAAAGTACCTGGAGGTGTTGACCGACCGCCAGACACTGGTGGTCATGTCCGGGCATCCCCTGGGGCTTTTCCCGTCCAGGCCGGAAGCACCGCGGGTGATCATCACCAATGCCTTGATGGTGGGGATGTTCGACAATCCCCATGACTGGGAGATCGCAGAAGAGATGGGAGTGGCCAACTACGGCCAGATGACCGCTGGCGGGTGGATGTATATCGGGCCGCAGGGAATCGTCCACGGCACCTTTAACACGCTGCTCAACGCCGGGCGGCTGAAGCTGGGGATTCCCCATGACCGCGACCTGCGGGGACACCTCTTTGTTTCCTCAGGCCTCGGGGGTATGAGCGGCGCCCAGCCCAAGGCTGTGGAGATCGCCGGGGGGGTCGGCATCATCGCTGAAGTCGATTATTCTCGGATCAAGACGAGGCATGACCAGGGCTGGGTAGGCATGGTTTCAGACGACCTGGAGGAGATTTTTAGAACAGCCGGCGAGTATCTCCGCAAAAAGGAATCGATCTCCATCGCCTATCACGGCAATATCGTCGACCTGCTGGAGTATGCGGTGGAGAAGAACATTCATATCGATCTGCTGACGGATCAGACCTCCTGCCATGCTGTTTATGAAGGGGGCTACTGCCCGCAGGGGATTACCTTTGAGGAAAGAACGAGGCTGCTGGCAGAGGACCGGGAGAGGTTTAATCAACTGGTCGACCGCACTTTACAGCGCCACTTTTCACTGATCAAAACCCTTACAGAACGGGGAGTCTACTTTTTCGATTACGGCAACTCCTTTATGAAAGCGGTGTTTGACGCCGGAGTAAAGGAGATCTCCAAAAACGGCATAGATGAAAAAGACGGCTTTATCTGGCCTTCTTATGTGGAGGATATCATGGGGCCGATGCTCTTCGACTACGGATACGGCCCTTTTCGCTGGGTCTGCCTGAGCGGCAGGCATGAGGACCTGGTTAAAACAGACCATGCCGCCATGGAATGCATCGACCCCCATCGCCGCGGCCAGGACCGGGATAACTACATCTGGATCCGGGACGCCGAAAAAAATGAGCTGGTCGTGGGGTCTGAGGCGCGTATCCTTTACCAGGATGCGGAGGGCAGGATCAGGATTGCCCTCAAGTTCAATGAAATGGTGCGCAACCGCGAGATCGGCCCGGTGATGCTCGGCCGCGACCATCATGATGTCAGCGGCACAGATTCGCCCTTTAGAGAGACTGCCAACATCAAGGACGGCAGCAATGTGATGGCCGATATGGCCGTCCACTGCTTCGCCGGCAACGCCGCCCGGGGGATGAGCCTCATCGCCTTGCATAACGGGGGCGGAGTCGGTATCGGCAAATCGATCAACGGTGGTTTCGGTCTGGTTTTGGATGGCAGCGCAAGGGTTGACGCCATCATCAAATCCGCTCTGCTCTGGGATGTGATGGGAGGTGTGGCCAGGCGTTCCTGGGCCAGAAATGAGAATTCCGTCGCCACAAGTATGGAGTTTAACAGGAACCGCCGGGGGGATGCTCAGATCACCATTCCTTACCTGGCAGATGAAGAACTGGTCGAGAAATTAGTCGGGGAAGCTGTAGGGAAACAAAACCCTGAGGGGGTAAAATCTTGAGCGATTTACTGAAGTATATGGTGGAAAACGCTTCAATCATTCTGAATTATACCGAAACTCATTTTTCTCTGATCTTCAGCGCGGTGATCATCTCGCTGCTGCTCTGGATTCCTGTAGGTATACTCATCTCTCGGAATGAGAAGCTGGCCGGTATAGTGCTGGGTATCGCCAACACTATCTTTTGCATACCCAGTCTCGCTTTGTTCGCGGTTTTCGTGACGGTTCCCTTTTTAGGGCTGGGGAGATCATCCGCTCTTCTCGCCCTGGTGCTCTATGCCATGATGCCGATGGTGATCAATGTGTACCAGGGGATTAAAATTGTTGATAAAAATGTGATCGAAGCGGCCAAAGGGATGGGCATGAATTCCGGGCAGATTCTAAAAGAGATCCAGTTCCCTCTGGCGGTTCCGGTGATGTTCGCCGGCGTCAGGATAACGGTGGTTATGTCGACAGGCATTGCCGCTATCGCCGCCTATATCGGTGAGAGGAACCTGGGACGCCTGATTACCGAGGGCTTGACGAGGAATAACATCGAGATGATTCTCACAGGAGCTATACTGGTAGCCCTGATCGCTATTTTCTTTGACACCGTGCTGGGAGCCTTTGAGAAGATGCTGGTGCCGAAAGGCCTAAAGATACGCCGCAGTAATTAACCGGATGCAGAGGACAGAGGACAAGGGGGAAAAAGAGTGATTGAATTACACGATGTCACAAAAATATATGATGGACAGACTGTTCCGGCTGTAGAGGATTTAACGCTGAAGATCGAGGAAGGGGAGACCTGTGTCTTTGTCGGACCCTCCGGTTGCGGTAAAAGCACTATCCTGCGCATGATCAACCGCATGATCGAACAGACCTCCGGGGATGTATTGATCGACGGCAAGGATGTGCGGGAAACGGACCCCAACCAGCTTCGCATGAGCATCGGCTATGTTATTCAGCAGATCGGCTTGCTGCCTCACCGTACCGTCGCCGAAAACATCGGCATCGTTCCCCGCCTTCACGGCTGGGGGAAAGACAGGGTCGCCGCACGTGTCGACGAACTGCTGGAGCTGATGGGATTGGACCCGGAAGAAACAAGAACGAAGTTTCCCGCCCAGCTCAGCGGCGGGCAGATGCAGAGGGTGGGGGTCGCCCGGGCGATGGCGGTGGACCCTCCGGTCATGCTGATGGACGAACCATTTGGAGCCGTCGATCCCATCGTCAGGAGCCGCCTGCAGGATGAATTTCTCAGACTGCAGAGAGAGATGAGGAAAACCATCTGTTTTGTCACCCATGACATTAACGAGGCCATCAAGATGGGGGATACGATCGCCATTTTCACCAAGGGCCGGCTTGTTCAGCACGGTACCCCGCAGGAGATCCTGTCGCATCCCAAAAACGAGTTCGTAAAAGACTTTATCGGACAGGACCGGGTTGTGAAGATGCTGACCCTCTTCCAGGTCCATAATATAGCAAGGCCAAACCCATGTATTATCCGGGAGAACGAGCTGCCCGATATCGGCCGGAAAATGCAGCAAGAGCAAGCGCCGGTGATCTTCCTGGTGGACGATTCCGGAAAACCATGCGGCCTGATTACAGCTGAGGACCTGGAAAGGGAGACCGCGAACGGCGCCGGGACGGAAAGGCTCAAGGAGCTGGCTTACAGCAAACGGGGCGCTTTCATAGGAGGGGATCTGCTTTTAAACGACGCCCTTTCTTATATGTTGGAGTGGGATACGGATTACCTTGGCGTGATGAATGGACGCGGCCTTGCCGAGGTGCTCTCCATGGCCGATATCAGAGAGTGTGCCTGCCGGAAAGAAGGGGATCAGTAGATGAATGGCGTGCGTATACTGGATGCGTTGTCCAGGGTGCCGCAAGAGCTGACGATCCATATTATCATGGTGGTCGTGTCTTTAGCTATCGCCATCGCCGTCTCTATTCCTCTGGGAGTCTTTTTGACCAGGCCGCGCTTTAAAAAGTTCGGAGTAGTGGCGATGAATATCCTCAATATTTTTCAGGCTTTTCCCGGCATGGCGATCATCGCCCTGACCATGCCTATTCTGGGATTGGGGCTCAAGCCTGCTATTGGAGCTTTAGTTGTGCAGGCCCTCTTGCCTATCGCCAGGAATACCATCGCCGGGCTTTACGGGGTCGATTCCAGTATCAAGGAGGCGGCCCAGGGGATGGGAATGTCTGAGGGGAGGATACTAAAAGAGGTCGAGGTTCCTCTCGCCCTGCCGGTTATTCTGGCAGGGATCAGGACCTCCGCGGTCTATGTGGTCAGCGTGGGTACCCTGGCCGCCTACATCGGCGGAGGGGGTCTGGGGAACTTGATTATAACCGGACTGAATATGCTCTGGGTCGAATTCCTGATCGTAGGCGCCGGTTTTGGAGCTTTGCTGGCAATCGCTTTTGACCGGGGGCTGAGTTATGTAGAGTTCAGACTCACGCCTCCTGGTTTTTCCACTAAATAGAATAAAAGCTTTCCGCTTGAGGAGGTGAGAGCCTGCTTCAATTGCTGCCTATTGCGGTAAAAGTGAAAAAAGGAAAAGGGGGATATCTGTGAAAAAAACTTTTATGCGGAGTCTTGTTTTGCTGCTGGTTCTGTCATTGGCTGTCTTCGCCCTCGCCGGATGCGGCGATAAAAAGGCTGATGCGGACAAGCCTACGATTGTAGTCGGTTCCAAGACCTTCACCGAAGCCCTGCTGCTGGGGACGCTGACCTATGATTACCTGGAAGCGAAGGAGTATCCGGTGGAAAACAAGGTCGGTCTGGGCGAATTGGCTGTTGTCAGGCCGGCTTTGGAATCAGGGGAGATCAACTGCTACTGGGAGTATACCGGCACTGTTTTGATTTCTGTTATGGAAGAAGAGCCGAGCTATGACGAAGAGAAGTGCTACAATGCGGTCAAGGACTGGGACGCCAAGAACGATATCGTCTGGCTGCCCTATGCGAAATACCAGAGCACATATTGTCTGCCGGTCAGGAAAGAGATCGCCGAAAAGTACAACTTAAAAACCATCTCCGATTTGGTCGCCCAGGTTAAGAAAGGCGAGAAAATCCGCCTTGCCGGTTTCCAGGAATGGGTGGAGCGCCCGGATGGGCTGCCGCATGTGGAAGAAGTTTATGAATTCAAGTATCCCAAGGACCAGATCAGCTTGCTCGCCATGTTCATGGGCTTAGAAGCCATGAAAGAAGGGGAAGTCGACGTTTGCATCTCCAACACAATCGAGCCCAGGATCAATTCTTATGGCCTGGCCGTTCTGGAAGATGACAAGAACTGCTTCCCGGTTTACAATCCGGCGCCGCTTGTCAGAAAAGAGATTATCGACGCTTATCCGGAACTTGCCGACGATATTCAGAAGCTCACAGACGAGCTGAACGAGGACTCGATCAACGATCTGTGCGCCAGAGTCGATGTTGACAAGCAGAGCGTGGAGAAGGTATCCAAAGATTTCTTAAAGGAAAAAAAGCTGATCTAAAGTAACCGTAATAACTGAATCTAACCGGCCCCGGCGCCTGCCTGCAAGAGAGCCGCCAGGGGCGAATAACGGAAACCCGGGTTTGCAGTAATCGCACGTATATTTAATTTTTGCATTAATATCATGCACCCGCTGGAATTATCGCCGTCACCCTGGGTTGAGAAAAAGATATAAAAAGTTCTGCTTAGAGTGAAGAGATGCCGGGGGGTGGAGAGCGGAAAAATCGCGTCTGCTCCCTATTTTCTTTTGATTTAATGAGAGAGGGGTATTGTGTTGTGTACCTGACCGAGTATGAACAAGAGATGCTTGACGGGAAATATGGTTCCGCATCAAAGATGGCTCTCCAGGTACAGGTTGCCGTCGGGGAGTGTTTTGGAGCAAAGCGCCTGCTGGAGGCGAGCCGTGTGCATGTGGCTTCCAGCAACCAGGAGGCTGACGTTTGGTTCGCTGAAAAACTGCTCAAGTTGGGGGGGCGCTGCCGGATAACGCCTACTGTGAACCCCGGCTTCAACCTTTCCTATTTGAGCCGCTACCTCTCCATATCCAGGGAAGATGCCGGCCTGATGGAAAGAGCGCGCCGGGCTTACAGGGATCTGGGGGCGCTGCTGACCTTAAGCTGCACCCCTTATTTAGAGGCCAATGTGCCCCGCTTCGGCGAGATCCTGTCTTATTCGGAAACCAGCGTTACCATCTATGTTAATTCCGTGATCGGCGCTCGCACCAACCGGGAAGCGGTACAGAGTTCCCTTTGCGCGGCGATCACCGGCAGAGTTCCTGAATACGGATTTCTGCTCAATGAAAACCGCCGGGGGACGGTACTCGTGCAGGTGGATGCCGACCTCAGATCAGATTTCGACTACCAGCTCCTGGGGTGCTGTACGCAAAAGATCGGGCCGGGGGTTCCTGTTTTTGTCGGACTGCCCGCAAACCCTTCCCAGGAGGCGCTGATCAACCTCGGTACTCAGCTGAATACCACCGCTTCCTATGCCATGTTCCATATCCCGGGCGTTACGCCGGAAGCGCCCGATCTGAAGGCGGCTTTTGCCGGGAGGGAACCGGAAAGAGTGGTTACCGTTACCGATGATGATCTGCATGAGATTCATCAGATAATCTCTCAGCCCCCGCAAAAGATCGATTTCGCCATGTTCGGCTGCCCGCACTTCACCATCCGCCAGGTGCAGGAGGTGGCGAGCCTTGTCCGAGGAAAGAAACTGGCCGCGGAGATGTGGGTGCTCACCTCCAGCCTGAACAGGGAGCTGGCGCGGCGCACAGGCATGCTGCAGGACATTGAGCAGGCCGGGGGGCGCCTTGTGGAGGATACCTGTATCGACCAACCCTGCTGGTCGCACCTGAAGGGGAAGGTGGGGGTCACAGATTCACCGAAATGCGCTTACTACGCCAAAATGAGGGGCATGGATTTTGTCGTCAGGGATTTGGCGTCCTGTGTCCAGGCAGCTGTAAAGGGGGAAGTGTCGTGAAAGGCCGGGAGAGCACCTTCAACTGCCATATGATAGCCGAGGGGAGAGCCGGCGGAGAGGCTCTTGTCTCACAGGATGAGATTTTATTCTATCTGGTTGATCCGCAAAGCGGCATAGTTATCGAAAAAGGCCATTCCCTTGAAGGGAAAAGCATCGCCGGGAAAATCCTTGTCTTCCCGGCGGGCAAAGGCAGTTCCTCAGTGCAGGTTGACGGCCTCTACCAGCTTCTCAGGCGCGGCAACGCCCCCCGGGGGATGATCATTGAGAGACCCGATACCATCCTGGTAACCAGCGCCATCATCATGGAGATCCCCCTTGTCGACCGAGTGGATCCCGCCTTCTATGAGCTGGTTAAGGATGGCGACCGCCTGGAGCTTGACGCCGGCCAGGGCCGCCTCACCTGGCGTAATTAGTGGTTGGTAAAATAGAAGTCGGAGGCTGGAAGTCGGATGTCGGAAAGTGGAGGCCGGCTGGATTCCAGCGAAGCGACCATAATGGAGTTCCGGGTAACGAGCCGGTTCTGGGCTGCTGTGGAATTCACCCCCTGATCGTCTTTTCCAACTTCTAACTTCGGACTTCTCACATCCAGGCATAATAGGGAGCGAGCGGAATCCACCGGGGTGACCCACCCCTGAATAGACACAAGACGTGGTTGCTAGTTAGTCGTTAGTGGTTGGTAGTTGGAGAAAGTAATTGGAAAGAGAATTTAGCAGCCGGCGGTCAGTGGTTGGGAGCATAGTACTGATTTTGAATGAGAGGAGATGGATTTGATGAAAGAGGCGTTTAATTCCTCAAAGGCGCCGGGACCTATGGGCGCTTATTCCCCTGCGGTCAAGGCGGGCGCCGTGATCTTTGTATCGGGACAGGGGCCTGAAGATGCCGTGACGCATGCAGCTAAAGGGAATAATATTGAGGAGCAGACACGCTTTGCCCTCGATAACCTGCTGGCGCAGCTGGAGGCGGCGGGAGCGGAGAGGGATGATGTGGTTAAGGTCAATGTTTATTTGAAAGACCTTAATGATTTTGAGAGATTCAACCAGGTTTATGCCGGCTATTTTCCGGATCCGAAGCCGGCCCGGACCACGGTTGGCTGCGATTTGATCAATGGGATCATGATTGAACTAGACGCCGTCGCTTTGCTGAGCAAATAAATGCGGCAGATAGGGAGTGTGGAAGTTGGCGACTGAGATCAGGAAGTGTATCTTGAATATCGACCCTTATGTGCCCGGGAAACCTATAGAGGATGTGCAGCGTGAACTGGGGATCGACGACGTGATCAAACTGGCGTCTAATGAGAATCCCCTAGGGCCTTCACCGCTGGCTGTTCAGGCAGTGCAGGAGGCGGCCGCGAAGCTGAATCTTTACCCGGACAGCAACTGTTATTATTTAAAGCAAGAGTTATCCGCGCATCTGGGAGTCAGCCCGGACAATTTAATTATTGGGAATGGAATCGATGAACTGCTTACCATTTTGGGCGAAATCTATCTCAACCCCTGTGATGAGGTTGTTTTCGCCGACCCCTCGTTTCCTGCTTATGCAACGGTAACCCGTCTGATGGGCGCCAAACCCGTCGCCGTACCTGTGGACGGGCATTTTAGCCATGATCTAGAAGCCATGGCTAAGGCGGTCACAGATCAAACCAAGCTGGTTTTTCTGTGCAACCCCAATAACCCTACGGGAAGCATGTTAACCAGAGAGCAGATCGATGCTTTTTTGGAGCAGGCGCCGCCAAAAGTGTTGGTCGTTCTGGATGAAGCGTATGCAGAGTACGCGGCGTCCAAGGATTACCCTGATGGAATTGATTATGTGCGGGAAGGGCGTAATGTGATTGTTTTCCGGACATTTTCCAAGGTCTATGGTCTGGCCGGGGCGCGGGTGGGATACGGCGCCGCGGATCCGAAAATCATTTCTCTCTTTAATCGTGTCCGTGAGCCCTTTAATGTAAACTGCCTGGCACAAATCGCCGCCTCTGCCGCTCTGCGAGACAGAGGGCATGTCGAGGCCACATTAAAGAATAATGAGCGGGGGAAACTCTTTTATTATCAAAAATTTGAGGAATTGGGGCTCCCTTATGTTCCAACCGAGACCAATTTCATCTTTGTCGACCTGCAAGGGGACGGTAAAAAAATATTTAACGCTTTGCTGCGGAAGGGCGTGATCATCAGGCCCGGGGATATTTACGGCTATCCCCGCTGCGCACGGGTAACTATTGGGAAACCGGAAGAGAACGCCCGTTTTATTGACGAGTTGCGGAGGCTTTCCCTTGGCGCATAGAATATTTGCGCTGCGGATGATTATTATCCTATATTAGCGCATATTTTTGTCTGGTATGGTTTTTGCAATATAATAATTTACCAGGATCAATTAATACCGGTCGGGCGCCTTGAATCATGACAGCGTTCGGGCGGGAAGGCGGAGCGATTTCAACTACTATTTTTAGGAGGTATTCCTGATGTATCTAGGTAAGCTTTACAACGAACCGGAGATTATGTTCAATACGTTGAACCAGGACCAGGTCAGGGAGATTCATTCGAAAAGCATTAGGATCCTAGAAGAACTGGGAATGGTCGTTCACCACGAAGAAGCCCGGCGGCTGTTAAAAGAGGCGGGGGCCTTTGTAGAGGGTGATAAGGTGTTCGTGCCCGCTTTTTTGGTGGAAAATGCGATCAGAACAGCGCCTTCAACCTTTACTTTATATGATCGCTGCGGGGATGCGGCAATGCATGTAGAACACCGCAATATTTACTATGGGACGGGATCCGATACGCCAAATCTCATTGATTTTGAGACCAGAGAAAGACGCAAGTGGACGAAAAAGGATGTGGAGGGCGGCATTGCCCTCTGCGACTATCTGGAAAATATCGATTTTGTGATGTCCATGGGCTTGATTTCTGATGTAGATCCGCTGCTGAACACTCGTGAGCAGTATGCGGTTATGATCAGAAAATCAAAGAAGCCGCAGATTGTCGTCTGCGACGACGTCAATGATTTAAATGATGTTATTGCCATGGCTGTAGCGGTGAGGGGCAGCCTGGAAAATTTGCAGCGAAAACCTCTGTTCGCCGTATATTGTGAGCCCAGCTCGCCTCTCGTCAACACCTTCAACGCCATCGACAAGCTTTTGCTCTGCGCCGAGCAGAGAATTCCGGTTAATTATGCCGGCGGCGGATTGGCAGGGGGAACGACCCCGGTCACAGCCGCGGGAACGATTCTTTTGAATAACGCCGAGTGCTTGCTGGGACTGGTTATACACCAGCTTAAAAATCCGGGCGCTCCATTTTTGTATGGGTTCGGCAACGGGCCGCTGGATATGAAAACCATGCAGTCCATCTATTCTTCGCCGACCGCCATCCAGATTCAGGGCGGAATGTGTGAAATGGCCAGGTATTACCGCTTGCCCTCCTGGGGAGAGGCCGGGGACGGCGCCTCTAAAATGTGCGATGAGCAGAGCACCATGGAAGCATCCCACTTTATCTTGATGGCAGCCCTGCAGGGCTGCAATATAACCCATGATGTCGGTTATCTGGATTGCGGCTTGAGTATTTCATTCGAGCATCTGGTGATCTGCGATCAGATCATCGGCAGAACAAAGGCTACGGTAAAAGAGCTGAAAACAGATGAGGAATATTTGGGCTATGAGGCCATCGCCAGGGTCGGTCATGGCGGTAACTATATCTGCGACAAGCATACCTTTAATCATATGAAGGAAGAGTGGCGCGGGGATCTGTCTGATTTCAATTCTTATGAAACCTGGCACGGCAAAGGAAAACTGAGCATGAGAGAGCGCGCTCATGAAAAGGTGCTGCATATTCTCTCTAATTATCAGCCGGAACCGCTGGCCGCGGAAGTTGATGCCCAGATTGAAGAGATTTTAAACCAGGCCAGATAATAAGGGCTATGGCATACCGTTCCCATCCTGATGGGGACGGTATATTTATTTCTACGTTCACAGCGCAAAATTTTTATGCGCGCATTATTATTTTCCGTGATCGCTCGTAGCAAGGGGGGAGAGCATATTCCACTCCAATTCCTTTGAACATTACACAAAAGCGGAGACCGCCGTTATTAAATATGACCGCTATGCAGGGCAAGCGCCGCGGCGAGCCGCGGGCATGTTTCTTGCAATACATAATTGACGGATAAAAGCTTCACATGGAGTGGAGGGCCTTGCATGGAGTGGGGGCAAATTACCGGGAAGGGGTTTTAGCTTATGGCGAACAAGATATCAAATTATGAGGAACAGATTACGCCGCGTCTGCAATGGCTTTCTGATGCTCAGGTGGAACAAATCCACTATTCTTCACTGGAGGTATTGGAAAACACGGGTATTATAGTGCAGAATGCCGAGGCGCTTGCTTTGCTGAAGGGCGCGGGGTGCAGAGTACAGGAAAACCGGGTCTGGATACCGGCCTGGCTGGTGGAAGAATGCCTGCGGTCCGCGCCGAAGCGCATAACTGTGGCTAACCGCCTGGGCGAGCGGGTGATGCCTCTGGAGAAGAACCGCGTCTATTACGGGACAGGATCGGATTTGCCCTTTACCATCGACCTGGAAACAGGGAAAAGAAGATCATGCACAAAGAATGATATAGATGCCGCAGCCAAACTGTTGGACTATCTACCTAATTTCGATTTTCTGATGAGTTACGGTATCGCTACCGATATGCCTCCCTGTGTCAGTGATCTGCACCAGTTTGAGGCCATGACCCGCAACAGCGGCAAACCGGTGATCTTTACCTCCCATAACGCCGCGAACACAGAAGCGATCATCGAGATGGCCGCGGCCTGCGCCGGCGGGCTGGATGAACTAAAAAGAAATCCGTATATTATTTTGTTCACTCAGCCGATCCCTCCCCTGGTGCATACCAGCGATGGGATCGGCAAGATGTATAAGTGCATTGAATATGACATTCCGGTGATCTACATGCCGGGTGTGGTCGGGGGAGCAACCACACCTGTCACCAAGGCCGGTATGGTCACGCTGATCAATGCGGAGTGCCTGGCCGGAGTGGTTCTCTCCCAGTTGAAGAAAAAGGGCGCCAAGATTTTGATCGGGGCCGGGGCGACGCCTATGGATATGAAGACCACCTCCACCCTTTACGGATCCCCGGAGACATCGATGAACTATGCGGTGTTGACGCAGCTGGCTCAGTTCTATGGTTTGGCGAACTTTACGGAGGCAGGCTGTGTCAACGCCACCCTTCCTGATGTGCAGGCAGGGATCGAGGCGGCGATGAGCGTGCTCTTGACCAAGCTGGAAGGCTGCAGCCTGGTACATGATGTCGGCTATCTTGAAGGGGGAAAAACAGGGTACCTGCCCTTCCTGGTGATCTGCGACGACATCATCGCCATGGCTCGCTACACCGGCGCCGGAACAAGGGTGACCGCGGAGACTATGGCTGTGGACGTGATCGACGAGGTTGGCCCGGGCGGGAACTATTTAATACATGCACACACCGCGAATCACTTCCGTGAAGAGATTTGGCAGCCGCGGACTTTCATCCGTTATATGTGGGATCAGTGGGAATCCAAAGGTAAAAAGACCTGCCGGGATCTGGCTGCGGAGAAGGTTCATCAGGTTTTAGCGGAGCACCGGCCTGTTCCAGCCTCAGAGCAGGCGCTTGCCGCCATGAAAGAGATCATCAGCCGCCGCCGGAGCGAGTGTGAAGGCTGATTGAGGATGGCGCTTGATAAATCATATCGTGGGGGGTTGTGGCGTGAAAAAATATGAAATACCGAGTCCGGCTGTTATTGTTGATCTCGCCGGCGCGGAAAGAAATATCGAGCGGGTAGCCGCTCTTACTCGTAAATATGGGGTGCTGCACCGTCCGCATATCAAGGCGCATAAAAGCGAGTATTTCGCGCGCAAGCAGCTGCTGGCGGGAGCTATAGGGGTAACCGTATCCAAAATATCTGAAGCCGAAACCATGGTTGAGCACGGGATTAATGATATTTTGATCGCCTATTCCATCGTTGGGGAAGAAAAGCTGCGCAGGCTGAAAAAACTCCATGAAACCGCCCGGGTGATGGTCACTGCGGACAGCATTGAGGCGGCCAAGGGATTGGCCGGCACAGGCGCCCCGCAACACCCCCTGCCTGTGTTGATCGAGGTCGACTGTGGAACACACCGCGGCGGAAGGCAGCCTGGGGATGATGCTCTGCTGTTCGCTTTACAGTTAAAGGAGTTTCCTTCGCTGAAGATCGAGGGGATCTTTACCTACAACGGCAACCTCTATCATACCGAGAACACAGAACAGCTGAATAGACTTGTTGCCCGGGAATCGCAATTGCTGACGGAAACAGCAGAAAATTTAAGGCGGCATGACATTCCCGTGCAGATCATAAGCGGGGGTTCGACCCCGGCTCTTGCGGCTTTGGATAAGCTGCAAGGGGTTACTGAGATCCGAGCGGGGAACTACTTGTTCAGCGATGTTTCCGGGATTCAGTTCGGAACCGCCGGCATTGAGGATTGCGCTCTGCGAGTTCTGGCTACGGTGATCAGCGTTCCTCTTCCCGGCTATGCCACCATTGATGCCGGCTCCAAGACTCTGACAAATGATCTCTCTGTGCGCGGCGAGGGGTATGGACTCATTGTGGGGCGTCCAGGGGTGCGGTTGGTCAATCTCAATGAAGAACACGGCTACCTCCGCTATGCTCCGGAGCGGGCGCCGTTACAGATAGGCGAGCGGATCGAGATTATTCCCAATCACGCCTGCGTCCTGCCTAATCTCTGCGATAAAATCTATGGGATCCGCGGAGAAGATGTTGCCGAAGAGATCTCGGTCGATGCCCGTGGAAGAAACTATTGACGCTGAGAGGGGGTGTAAAAAGTGGCTGTCCTTGAGCAATTCATGGCTGTCTTTCGGGCGCCGGAGTTTGTGAAGCCCTATTGGCATCATTTTGTAACAGAACAGGAGATGGAACTCGTCGCCAGGATGGATTCCCGGCGCCTGAGCAGGGATGAAATCGCTTCCCTGTTTGTGGAGCCTGTTCCGGATGTGGACAGGCTGCTGGAAGAGGCCTACCGGCGGTTTGTGGTCAATAAAGAGGAAAAAGAAGGGGTTGTTTATTACACTGCCGGCGAGTTTTATGACAGATTGGACAACCAGTGCAAGTTCGGCAACTACTATGTTTTGCCTCCGAAGATCCGGCGGCGGTTGGACAGGTGGTGCTATGAGGAGTATCTCCAGAGGCATAATTATTTTCAATTAGTTGTGGACAACGACCCTGATTATGATAACTGTCACAACGAGCTGATTCTCCTGGCATCTGAAGTCGAAGAGATGATCGGCGCCGCTGAAAGCATAATGGCGCTGCCCTGCAACTGCAAGATGCTGGCAGATAATTGCGACAGGCCGCGCGAGGTCTGCATGTTTTTTGACAACCACATCACCGACCGCACCGGCGGAAGATATCTGAGCAAGGAAGAGGCCAGGGAGCTGCTGCGCATGGCGGACAGAAGTGGCTTGATTCACACCGGCGGCCCCTATAACTGGAGAGAAAAGGGGCTCGCTGCTGTTTGTAACTGCTGTGCCGACTGCTGTTACCCCTTGAGGGCGGCTCAGCAGCTGGGCACAAAGGGGAAGTGGCCTAAATCTCGTTATATCGCTCGCTACGACGCCGATAAATGCCGCTTGTGCGGGCGATGCCTTAAACGCTGCCAGTTCGGCGCTTTTTATGACGACGGTAGTACAATGGCGTTCAACCCTGATCTCTGCTGGGGATGCGGCCTCTGTGCCAACACCTGCCCCGAGGGCGCCATCACTATGGAAAAAGTGGAAACTTTAGAGCAAAAATAATATTCTTTAGGCGTCCGGCAGACGCAAAGATTATTTGCGTTAAAGGGGAAAGAAGGCGCGCAAACGGTAATAATAAGTTTGGCACGCTTTTTGCAATAAAATTAAGATGAGTGAGACGGGCAATGTTAATAGAGGGGAAATAAAGCTTAAGGGGGATTTGCCGGAGATGCGCCACAGAAGCAGCAAGGAAGATGGAAACAGAGGCGGTACTTAAACACAGATGCTAATTCAGTAAAATCACAGCAGCGGTCGCCGTATTCAGATGAAGCAGCGGTCATGACAGGATACAGCATAATCAGACAGTAAATTGCATAGTACATGGGACGCTTATTGATAATCATCGTCGCACCCGGATTGCAGCAAAAGTCACCGCAAGGGCGTCCCATACCACCCCCTTAAAAATTTGATGTCGCCGCCACATGGCGCGGTGTAGACTGTAAAAGTTCTTTGACAGCCATAATAACATTAAAAGCGAATGTTTCGCTTGGTGCAAACGACACAACACAAAAAATGGGAGGGATTTACATGGCAGATTTTAAGGAATTGGCGGGTCTTGTGATCAGCGGCGATGTGGAGAAGGTTATCAGCACGACGCGGCAGATGCTTGACGCCGGGGAAGACCCCATGAAGATCATCAACGAGGGATTGATTAACGGTATCAATGTCATCGGCGAACGCTTCAAAGAAGGGGAGATCTATGTCCCGGAAATGATGATGGCTGCTCAGGCGATGAAGTCCGGGATGGAACTGGCCAAAGAAAAGGTTGAGGGGAGCGACATTCCCACAGCCGGCAAGGTGATTATGGGAACAGTGGCGGGAGACCTCCATGATATCGGCAAGAATCTAGTGGCTATGATGCTGGAGAGCAGCGGCTTTAACGTGGTGGATCTTGGTGTTGATGTGGAGGCAGACAAATTTATCGCCGCTGTCAGGGAACACAATGCCCAGGTTATCGGCATGTCCGCTCTGCTGACCACCACCATGCCCGCGATGAAAGAGGTTATTGAAGCGCTGAAAGAGGATGGCCTGCGCAGCAATGTTAAGGTTATGATCGGCGGAGCGCCCGTTACCCAGGATTACGCCGATGAGATCGGCGCCGATGGTTTTGCCGCGGATGCAGGAATCGCCATCGATCTGTGTAAACAGCTGGTTGGATAGATCGACGGGACTATGCCATATATGTTGGAAAAGGGTTAAAGGAGGCCGGGCCTGTGCCTGGGAACAACAGGATAATCCTCGGTGTAATCGGGTCTGATGTTCATGCCGTCGGCAACAAAATTTTGGAGATGAGCTTTCAAGAAGCCGGTTTTAAGGTGATCAACCTCGGGGTGATGGTTTCACAGGAGGAGTTTATCCATGCCGCTATAGAGAGCAGCGCGGGGGCTATTCTGGTCTCTTCTCTTTACGGACATGGCGAAATGGACTGCCGCGGGTTGAGGGAAAAATGCCGTGAAGCCGGCTTGGGAGATATACTGCTCTATGTGGGCGGCAACCTGGTTGTGGGGAAACGCACCTTTTCAGAGGTTGATCAACAATTCAAAAAAATGGGTTTTGATCGTGTTTATCCCCCCGGTACGCTGCCGGAGGAGGCTATTGCTGAATTAAAGAGGGATCTCGACTTATGAAGGCACTGCTGATCGACTTTGGAAGCACCTTTACCAAGGCAACCCTGGCGGATTTAGAACCTCCGGGTCTGATCGGTACTTTCAGAGCGCCGACCACAGCAGATACCGATCTGATGGATGGCTTTCACAGAGCGATAGAGGGATTCTCCCCGGAGCAGCTGGATGGTATAGCAGTAAAAAGGGCCAGCAGTTCCGCAGCCGGGGGATTGAAGATTGCGGCCGTTGGACTTGTACCGCAGCTTACGGTAAAAGCGGCCAGGGAGGCGGCTTTGGGCGCCGGGGCGCGGGTCGTGGCAGCCTGTGCTTATACGTTGACTGAGGATGAGATAAGAAAAATAAAAGATTTAAAGCCGGATCTGCTGCTGCTGGCCGGCGGCACTGACGGCGGAGATAAAAGAACCATACTGGAAAACGCGGCCAGAATAGCGGAATCAGAGTTATCCGCCCCCGTTGTTGTCGCCGGGAACAAGGCAGCCGCCCCGCAAGCGGAAGCGATTCTCAAGGATAAGGTATCACGAGTGGTGGTTACCGGAAACGTGATGCCGGATATCAATGTGCTTGCAGTGGAACCGGCGCGCCGGGCGATCAGGGAGCTTTATCTGCAGGAGATTACTAAAGCAAAGGGATGGGAACATGTTCAAAAGCAGGTCGGTCTGGCTATGCCCACCCCCCTCGCTGTGATGAAGGCGGGAGAACTTTGCGGCAAGGTCCGCGGAGAGGAAATTATGATCGTTGATGTGGGCGGCGCCACGACCGATATCCATTCCTTTGCAGACGGCGCCCCGAAAAGAAGCGGCTGTATTCTCAAAGGGCTGCCTGAGCCGTTCATCAAGCGGACAGTGGAAGGGGATCTGGGGATGCGCGTCAGCCTGCGCTCTCTGCTGGAAGTGATCAGCGCCAAGGGCTTGCCCGCGGAGATCCCCTTTGCGGCAAGCGACGGCGAGATGGCTGCTTTTATTGACCGGGTGAGCAGCGACAGGGGTTCCCTGGCGAGAAATGAAAGAGAAAAGCATTTTGACCGCGCCTTTGCCGTCGCCTGTATCAGAGAAGCGCTGCGGCGGCATGCGGGAACCGTAACTGAAGCCTATACTCCGGAAGGCAAATTATGGGTGCAGAGCGGCAAAGATCTGACGGAAGTGGAGATGCTGATCGCCACGGGAGGCGCCCTCGTTTTTGCCGATGATCCTGGAAGTTTGTTAAAAGCCGGGCTGAGGCCGGACGACCCCTTATCTCTTACCCCCCGCCGGCCTCGGCTCGCGCTTGATCATCAATATACCCTCTACGCCGTAGGACTGTTGGCTGATCTTTATCCGGAAGCGGCGGAGATGCTTTTAAAGGAAACCTTGTTATCGTTAGGGGAGGTATAGGTGTTGAAGCTGAAGAATCAGAGGTGGGAGAAGGCTTACTTTGAGCAGGAGCGAGGCTCTGTCTTAAATTCCTGGCCCACCGGACAGGAAGTTGACCTTGAAGACGCCTTCCGGTTTCACCAATCCCTGCCGGAGAGCAAGAGGGCATACTGCAAGCTGCGCGCAGGAGAGGAAAGCAAAATCATTTATCTCCAGCCCCGCGCCGGCGTTGCCTTGCTTACGCAACATATAGAACTATTATCCGCGCTGGAATCAAAGGGCGAGGCGGATTTCTTGCCGACAACCATTGATTCTTATACCCGTCAGAACCGCTATTCCGAAGCAGCCAGAGGAATTGACGAATCAAAAGCCGCCGGTAGATCATTGTTGAACGGCCTTCCCGCTGTAAATTATGGCGTGGCTAATTGCCGCAAGATCATCAATGCTCTCCACCTGCCTGTTCAGATCAGGCACGGCACGCCGGATGCGCGGCTGCTGGCGGAGATCACGCTGGCCGCGGGCTTTACCGATTTTGAAGGAGGGGGAATTTCCTATAATATCCCCTATGCCAAGGATGTGCCGCTGGAGCGCTCCCTCGCTCACTGGCAGTATGTGGACCGTCTCTGCGGGGTTTATGCAGATGAGGGGATTATCATCAACAGGGAGATGTTCGGACCCCTGACCGGCACGCTGGTTCCGCCATGCATTTCGCACGCGGTCGGCATAATCGAAGCCCTGCTCGCCGCGGCTCAGGGGGTGAAGAGCATCGCCGTCGGCTATGGCCAGGGGGGAAACATCTACCAGGACACGGCGGCTCTGCGCACGCTTGCGCGGCTGGGAAGAAAATACCTTGATCAATATGATTTCCCTGACGTCTTGCTGACCACCGTATTTCACCAGTGGATGGGGGGCTTCCCCCAGGAGGAATCGCGAGCTCTGGGAGTGATCGCCTGGGGCGCCGCCACCGCGGCTTTAGCCGGTGTAAATAAGGTGATTGTCAAGACTCCCCATGAAGCCCTGGGGATACCCACAGCCGAGGCTAATATCGCGGGGCTTCTCTGTACGCGGCAGGTGATGCGTATGCTGGGCGAGCAGTCATTGGCGACGACCTCCCGCCTCAAGGAGGAACAGGATATCATTGAGCAGGAAGTCGATGAGATATTATGCAAAATCTTCGAACTGGGAGAAGGAGACCTTGCCGCGGGAGCTGTGCGCTCCTTTGAAGCAGGTGTGCTGGATATTCCCTTTGCTCCTTCCCGTTATGCCAGGGGGAGCATTATGCCCGTGCGGGATAATAACGGCGCCATCAGGTTTCTGAACACCGGAAACATCCCTTTTTCGCAAGAAATTAAGGATTTTCACCGCAAAAAAATTGAGGAACGGGCGCAGATGGAAAAAAGAGAACCGGGCTTTAGGATGGTCATCGACGACATCTATGCCATCAGCAAGGGCAGGCTGGTGGGGAAACCGAGGTGAATGGGAAGATGTATATAGAAAAGGTTCTGGCAGCGCCGGGTTTGACCGGTTTTTATTTCGACGATCAGCTGGCGATCAAGAAAGGGGCCGGAGAAAATGGCGCGGCCTACAGCGGCCGGCCGTTGACCCCCGGTTTTATAGAGGTGCGTCAGCGCGGGGAATCATTGTGTATTATGTTTTTGCTTTCCGACGGACAGGTGGCTTATGGAGACTGCGCCGCTGTTCAGTACTCCGGAGCGGATGGCCGGGATCCCCTTTTCCTGGCGGCGGATTTTATACCGCTGGTCGAGGGTTATCTGGCGGAGAGGCTGGAGGGGATGCAGATTTCTACATTTCGGGCGCCCGCGGAGGAGTTTGACGCTCTCCCGGGACCCGATGGCCAAAGGATGCATACCGCTTTGCGCTATGGGCTGACCCAGGCTCTGCTCCATGCCGTCGCGATCAAAGAGAAGAAGCTGATGTGCGAGGTTCTGGCAGAGGAGTACAATACCGGATTAATTGCCGAGCCGGTCCCAATTTTTGCTCAGACCGGTGATGATCGTTACAGCAACGCCGACAAAGCAATTATCAAACGGGCCGATGTGCTGCCGCACGGCCTGATCAATAATGTAGAGCTCAAGCTGGGAGGCAGCGGAGAGAAGCTGTACGACTATGTGTCCTGGCTGAGGAAGAGGGTGGCGGAACTGGGGGGCGAGGATTACCGTCCGGTTCTGCACATCGATGTTTACGGGACTCTAGGCCTGGCCTTTGAGAACAACCTGGAGGGGATAGCTGATTATTTGGCTCGCCTGGAGACCGCGGCCTCCCCCTTGCGGCTGCGCGTCGAGGGGCCGGTAGATATGGGGTCGAAGGAGCAGCAAATAGAAGCCCTGAGCAGGCTGAAGATACTCCTGGTAACAAAAGGGACAAAGGTGGAGATCGTGGCTGACGAGTGGTGCAACACGCTGGAGGATGTGCGGGATTTTGTGGATGCCGGCGCAGGCCATATGGTGCAGATCAAGACCCCTGATTTGGGAGGAATCAACAACACCATAGACGCTATTCTCTATGCCAGGGCTCATGGAGCAGGCGCCTATCAGGGAGGGACCTGCAATGAAACAGACCGCTCGGCCCGTGTCTGTGTGCATTTAGCCCTGGCTGCCCGCCCTGATCAGATGCTGGCTAAACCGGGGATGGGTGTGGACGAGGGAATGATGATTGTGATGAATGAAATGCAGCGTGCCCTGCGCATCTTGAAGTATAGATCGGGGTAGATCAGAGCAGTTCGGAGCAGATCAGAGCAGACAGATCAGATCTGAGCAGGGTGGCGCCCTCCTGAGCTGCCGGTTAATTTGGATGTCGGATGCCTGAAGTCGGAGGTCAGAGATTTGGAATCCGCCGACACGGGAGACATCCGATGAAAATAGCAGAACAAACCGCTCTTGCTCATGTGTTGCTTAATTGTGTTATTTAATTTAGAAAGGGCCTGGTGATATGCATGGAACAGTTGACTCTGCTTTCTCCGACAGCCATTCTGGGGTACGGGTTCCCTGATCGATCCTTTGAGCGCGGCCTTTCTTTCGGACCGGATGTGATAGCTGTCGATGCCGGCTCAACAGACCCGGGTCCATATTACCTGGGTTCGGGTAAATCTTTTGTGCCGCGGGTAGCTGTCAAAAGAGACCTGACCTATTTGCTGAGGGCTGCCAGGACGCTGCGCGTACCCCTGGTGATCGGTTCGGCCGGAGGGTCCGGAGCAAAGCCGCACCTGGAATGGTGCTGCGGCTTGGTCAGGGATGTAGCGAAAGAGGATGGAATATCCTTTCGCATGGCTGTTATCCCTGCGGATGTGCCGCCTTCATATCTGAAAGAAGCCTTATGGGATCAGCGCCTCAACCCCCTGGGGCCGGCGCCGGAACTGAGCGAAGCGGATATCTCCGACAGCACATATTTGGTGGCGCAGATGGGAATCGAGCCTTTCGTCAAAGCGCTGGACGGAGGAGCGGATGTTATCATCGCCGGGCGCTCTTATGACCCCGCTGTTTTCGCGGCGTTCCCTGTGTGGAAAGGCTTTGATGAAGGGCTTGCCCTGCACCTGGGAAAGATCCTGGAGTGTGCCGCAATCGCGGCGCTGCCGGGAAGCGGAAGCGACTGCATGGTTGGTTTCCTGGAGAATGAACGCTTTATGGTAGAGCCCGCCAATAGAGAGCGGCGGGCTACCGTGGCTTCGGTAGCGGCGCATACCCTCTATGAAAAGAGCAACCCCTACCTGCTCCCGGGACCGGGAGGGGAGCTGGATCTGTACAGGACGGAGTTTGAACAGATCGCAGAGCGCAGGGTGGCTGTCAGGGGAAGTTCCTTCCGCCCGCAGCCATATACGGTCAAGGTCGAGGGAGCGAAGAGGATCGGCTGCCGTGTGGTCACCATCGCCGGGGCGAGGGATCCGCGCTTTATCGAGAATCTGGATGAGATAGTCGCCGGTGTTGAGAAACGTACCGAGGGCAACTTTAAATGGGAGAAGGGCAAGTTCAAACTGATGTTTCATATTTATGGCAGGGACGGTGTTATGGGGGAGCAGGAACCGCATCCCGGCATGGGACATGAGATTGGAATAGTGATCGAAGCGCTGGCTGAAACAGCAGAACTGGCGGAGGCTGTTTTAGGGTTTGCACGCTCGACCATGCTTCATTACGGATTTCCGGGAAGGATTGCTACGGCAGGGAATCTCGCTTTTCCCTATTCACCTTCCGACTTCAAGGTGGGGGAAGCATACGCTTTCTCGGTTCACCACCTTTTATCGCTGGAAAACCCGGAGGAATTCTTTCCGGTGCACTTTGAGGAGGTGTGCTCATGAAACCCTTGTTGGAACTGGCTTCAGTGATCAGAACCAAGAATGCGGGCCCCTATGAGCTGACGATCGACGTTATCTTCAATGACCGCCGGACCTATGAGCAGGCCAAGAGAGAAAACAGTTTAAATGCCTCTCTGATCGCCGGGCTATATGGGATAGCGGAAACCGATGTTCTGACAGCTATTTATTTTGATCCCGCCTGTGCCTTTAAAGCGACGATGAAGAGAAAAATACCCTGTGGTGATTTCGGTGAAAAGGACATCTATGGGGCCCAGCAGCATGCTCCTTTGCTGGACCTTGTAGTACAGTGGGGAGATAAGGATGCCGATCAGTCATGAGTTTTTGATGCATGCCGTTTATTTCGCTCCTCGAGGGAGGAGAAGGATCCATGCGCTGGGGGAGGAGATCGCTCAGCGCTATCTGTCAGCGGAGGATCTGCTCATCGGGGTGATTGGAGATGCGGGAGCGGGGAAATCTCTTCTCATTCAGGGGATGTTTCCTGGTCTGGAACTCTCCAATGATGACCGGGGGATCAATGTGCGTCCGCTTCCTTTGCTCAGCCATGCTGAAAACGATAATTTTGAACATCATACTTACCACGTGGACATGCTCTTTGAGCTCGCTTTTTCACAGCCGGCACAGCTTGCCGATGCTGTGCGCAAGGCGCTGAAGGAAAATTGCCGCGTTGTTGTGGAGCACTACGAGCTCCTTTACCCTCAGCTGGAGAGAAACGCCCACGTGCTGGTGGGCGTGGGGGAAGAGGTGATCATCGCCAGACCCGGCATCTTCGGCCCTCTCCCTGATGAGATCAAGACTATTGTCTACAAGTCTCTCTATTATCGTAAGATGGCGCATTCGTCGGAAGACATCACCCAGCAGGTGCTGGAAAGAATGGGGGTTACCAGAGCGTCGGACCACGATGATGTGCGCCGCGGTTTCATGCTCTGCTACCCGCAGCGGCCCCAGGCGGATCTCCGCCTTGTGGAAGAGCTTGTCAAGGAGATAATCGCCAAGGATTTAACCATTATTCCAGAAGGAAACAGGAGAATCAAATTCGGCGATATGAAAATGAGATGTACAGGCCCGCGCATCCATGTGCGCAGCACAGGAGAGATCAAAAATTTCCGCTTGTTAAAAAACTATGTTTATGACCCGCAGCGCGAAGGATATGGTATTGTGGGACTGGTGGGAGAGGAACCGGCAAGCTTCTTCGCCGTAGATGAAGATTAGTTTAGTGGTTGGTCGTTGGTGGTTAGTAGTTGGTAGAGCCATCCCGGTGATTTTGTAGGCCGGAGGCCGGATGTCTGAGGTCGGAAATTGGTGGCCGGGTGGATTCCAGTGGCTCCTGGATGACGACCCGGACAGCCGTCTTGGACTGGATGTGAGCTAAAGCACTTTTCGTTTGGGGGGTGGAAAGCATTGAGTAAAGAATTCAGGTATGTCGGCGGTACTTTTCCCTGTGATCAAGCGCTGCGGAAGGTTACGGGGGACCTGCTCTACGGCTGTGATATGAAGCCCGCGGAGATGCTCTATGCCAAGCTGCTGTTAAGCCCTATTCCGCATGGTATTGTTAAAAGGATCGACACGGCCGGAGCGGAAAAAGTTCCCGGGGTCGTTAAAATTTTTTCGCACTTCAATGCTCCGCATAAGATGTTCAACAGCTGCAGAATTATTCCCGGACAAAAGTTTTGTATCGAAGATGAGCCTCTCTTTGCCGCCAGGGTGAAATTCGCCGGGGAGAGGGTGGCCGCGGTTGTCGCCGACAGTCTTGCCGCGGCCAGGGAAGCTGTTTCTTTGCTTGATGTGGAGTACGAGGAACTCCCGGCTCTGCTGACGACTGAAGAAGCCTTGAACAACAAGGCGGTGAAGATTCAGCCCGGGGGCAACCTGGCCGATCAGTATGAAATAGAGGTAGGGGATTCTGCTCCCGCTGCCGATTGCCTTGTGGTGGAAAGCGTGACCCAGACGCAGAGAACCCATCACGCCGCCATCGAGCCGCATGTTTGCCTGGCTCACTACGACGGCTCGGGGAAACTGACGGTTTGGACCCCTACCCAGGGTGTTTTTGGGGTGAGGAGTGTGCTGGCGGAATTTTTCAATTTAAGCTACAGCAAGATCAGGGTTATTAAAATTCCCATCGGCGGTTCATTCGGAGGCAAGCAGGAGTATCTCTTTGAGCCGGTAACCAGTTTTATGGCTATGGAAACACGGCGGCCGGTGAAGCTGATGCTGGATCGGGAAGAGTGCATCATTCAGACGAGAGTAAGGCCGGCGGTAAGGGTTAAGATCAAGACCGCAGTGAGCAGAAGCGGCGAACTGCAGGAATTTATTGCCGATACTACCCTTGACGCGGGCGCCTTTACCGGCAGTGCGGTGGACTATTCCCGTACTTTGGCTACCAAGGCGCCGAAACTGTACAGGATTCCGCACTATAAGCATACCGGCAGGGCCGTCTATACCAATACTGTCAAATCAGGGGGGGCCAGAGGATGGGGCGCCCCGGAGATCATTACCGCCGTTGAGGTGCACATGGACCAGGTCGCCAAACGGCTGCAGATGGATCCGCTGGAATTCCGTCTGCATAATCTGGTTTATCCGTATGATAGGGACCCGGTGCTCAACCTTTCCCTGGGAGATGCCCGGGTGAGGGAGTGTCTGGAAAAGGGCGCCGAGGCTTTTCACTGGAAGGAAAGGTTTCATCGCCATGCCCAAGAGGGGGGGCGTTATCGCCGAGGGGTCGGCCTGGCCTGCGGCGCCCACAAAAACGGGATGTACGGCGGTTTTGTGGACTGCACCAGCATGACCCTGAGGATGAATGAAGACGGCAGTTTAAATCTGAACGCCTCCCTGCATGATGTGGGCTGCGGCACGGCGACCGCCATGAAGATCATCGTCGCGGAAGTCTTGGATCTAGAACCTGACCTGATTACTGTAACAGAGGCGGATACCGAGCTTACCGGATACGATCCCGGGTGCTATGGCAGCAGGGTGATCTACAATGTCGGCGCCTGTGCCAAAGAGACCGCGGAGAAGCTGAAAGACAAAATCATGGAGAGCGCCGCTTTTATTCTGCAAAAACCGAAAGAATACCTGTGCATGGCGGAGGGACATGTCTTTACTATGGAGGGAACCGATGAGCGGCGAGTTCTTTCCTATAAGGAGATAGCGGAAAGGGCTATCCGGGAGAACTACACGGATTTGGGCGTTGCCCACACCTATTACTCGCCCTCCAATCCGGGGTCATATTCTGTTCAGTTTGCCGAAGCGACGGTGGACACGATGACCGGATTGACCAGGGTTACTGATTTCCTGGCTGTCGGCGATGTAGGACGCGCCCTGAACAGGGGAATGATCGAGGGACAGTTTCAAGGGGCCGTACAGATGGGAATAGGGTATGCCCTTTGCGAAGAGGTGAAGATCAACGACCGGGGGAAGCCGGTTAACAATGGTTTTAAGAAATATCACCTGGTCAACGCCCCGGATATGCCTGACGTGAAGGTGCTCTTGATTGAGCATGAGGGTGACGACGGCCCCTTCGGGGCAAAAAGCGTCGGAGAAATTTCAGCCGTTCCTACTGCAGGAGCGGTTATTAACGCCGTCAATCATGCTTTAGGGACTTCTCTGTCCGATATGCCGCTTACCCCCGAGAAGGTCCTGGCAGCTATCAAACAAACTGAGGATCAAGGGTGAGAGCGATGCTGATAGAATTTAAAGTGAACGGTAAGAACTACGGCCGGGAGGTCCGCCCTACGATGAGGCTGCTTGACCTGCTGCGGGATGAACTGGGACTGACCGGAACCAAGGAAGGTTGCGCCGAAGGGGAATGCGGGGCCTGCACGGTGATTATGGACGGAGAGGCCGTTAATTCCTGCCTGGTGCTGGCGCCGCAGATCAGGGGGAGAGAGATCATAACTGTGGAAGGGCTGGAGCAAGGCGGGGAACTGGATCTGCTGCAGCAAAAATTCCTGGAACATTCAGCGGTAGAGTGCGGTTTCTGCACACCGGGCATGCTCATGTCGGCTAAGGCCCTGTTGATGAAAAATCCGCATCCCAGCGAAGAGGAGATACGTTTGGCTATCGCCGGGAACCTGTGCCGCTGCGCCGGATATTCTAAAATCGTCGCTGCGATAAAAGATGCTTCTCACTCCGCGGACGGAGGCTGCCGCTAACTTTCTTGCTCTGCGTCAAGAGCCGGGGCAATCCCTCTGGATTCCAGTGAAGCGACCATTATGGAGTTCCGGGTAACGGCATCAGGCGAAGCGAAGTTGCCGGTTAATTTGGATGTCGGAAACTTCTCACTTCTAGTCATAATAGGGAGCAAGCGGAATCCAGAGGGCCTGAGTAGTTACAAATTTTCATCCATCTGATGGTGAAGCGAGCTTCATGAGCGTCTACTTGAGAAAGGAGGCCGACCGCATGAGAGAAGCTGCAATGCTCACTCCCAACAATTTATCAGAACTGAGAGAGGCTTTGGGTCAGGCAACCCCCCCAAGCAAAATATTGGCCGGCGGCACCGACCTGGTGTTGGCCATCCATCAAGGCAGGTGCAAACCGGATCTGCTCATTGATCTTTCAGGGGTCGAGGAGCTGAAGATTATTAAATTAACAGAGGGCAGGATTCATATCGGCGCCATGGCTACTTTTACGCAGCTTATGGACAATCAGCTTATAAAAGGCAGTCTTCCCTGTCTGAGAGAGGCGGCCTCGCTCATTGGGTCGAATCAGATTCGCAGCGCCGGCACCATTGGGGGGAATATCGGCAACGCCTCCCCGGCCGGAGATACCATCCCCGTTTTGTTGGCTTTTGATGCCGTTGTCAGGGTTTTAGACAGCTCCGGGCAAGCGGTGGAACAAAGCATCGATCAGGTCATTAGCGGGGCAGGGAGGACAAGCCTGCGCAGAGACCAAGTGATCACAGAGATCATCATCCCGCTCCTTGGCGAACATTATAGGAGCACTTTTGTGAAGATCGGTTCCAGAACCGCGGTGACCATAGCTAAGCTGAATATGGCCCTGGCGGTCAAGTACGACGAGACGGCGAAAAGCATATCCGATGTGCGGGTAGGGCTGGGAGCTATTGGAACCAAAGCATTCCGGGAGCGGCAGGTGGAGGAAATCTTAAACGGCAGGCGGGTTGATCAGTGTCTGGCCGATACCCTGGCCGAAGAGTTATCTGCGGCTGTGCAAAGGGCTATCCCCGGCCGCTACTCGCTTCCCTATAAGAGAGAGGCGGTCAAGGGGCTGGCCCAAAGCGCCTTTGCCAACTTATTCCCAAAGCTGTATGGCGGCGTTTCGTTTACCACATAGTTGGTGGTTGGGAAAATAGAAGTCGGAGGCCAGAGGTCGGAGGTCAGAAATTTGAAGCCGGTCGGTTTGGGATGCCGGATGCCGGAATAGGATTCTTAAACCGTAGCCGCTGAAGTCACTTCTCTGAATCAAGCCGGCATTTGGATATGGCTGAGTAACAACATCTGTAAAAGTGGTGTAATCTATGAACTATAATAAGGGAATTTTGCTTGTTCTAATTTCTGCGGTCTGTTACGGCTTTATACCAATTTTTACTCTTTATGCCTATGAAGAAGGGGTCAGTACCCTTGACTTTTTATTTTACCGGTTTCTGGTGGCAACCGTCGTTTTTTTTCTCTATCTGCTGCTGCGCGGGATAAGGATCCGTCTCAACCGGGCCCAGGTTTTCCGGCTGTTTATCCTGGGGGGTGTGTTTAATCTGCTGCAGGCGATTTTTTTCGTTGCTGCAATCAAATACATCTCCGCGGGGCTGAACACTCTTTTGTTTTTTATACATCCTTTGCTGGTGGCGTTATTCTATTATTTCAGGGGAGAGAAGCTTTCTCGGGGAACGGCGGCGGCGATCTTTGTTTCTTTCGGAGGGCTGGCGCTGGTTCTCGGCGCTTCTCTGGGGATGGTAAACTCACTGGGAATTGTCCTCTCACTGAGCGCTGCTGTGTGCTATACAGCGTTTATTGTGCTGGGCAACAGGCTGGTCGAAGATATCGACCCGGTGGTGATGAGTACATTTATTTCCTTATTCACAGTTGTTTCTCTGTTTTTGCTGTCCGGTATTGATGGTGGATTGGGAACGCCGGCGACAGTCAAGGGGTGGCTGGCGGCTGCCGGGTGTGGGATTGTTACTTCCAACATCGCTCTTTTTACTTTTTTCGCAGGCATTACGTCTGTCGGCGCCACTACCGCTACGATTCTCTCTAATTTAGAACCGGTGACAGCCGTCGTTCTGTCTGCCCTGCTTTTTTCCCAGCGCCTGACCGGAATGCAGTGTTGGGGGGGAGCGCTCATCCTTGCCGGAGGCGCTGTCGCCGTGTTGTCCAAGAAGAATACGGCAGGCGAGGATTCGTCATGATATAATGCTGTCATAATAAATAATATAAAATGCATGCTCGAAGGGTGGTTATTTTGCGAGAGATCGCTGTTTCTTTGATCACGGATAAGGTCGCTCAGCTCTGCCGGGATGCTAATTTTGAACTACCCTCCGCCGTCCGGGAGGCGCTGGAAGAGGCGAAGGGTGTGGAGGAATCCCCCCAGGGCAGACGAATTCTGGGCGAGATATGTGAAAACGCCGCTATAGCTCGTGAAGAGCGGATTCCTCTCTGCCAGGATACGGGAATGGTCTCTGTTTTTGTGGAGATCGGGCAGGATGTGCATGTCAGCGGCGGCTCGCTGAGCGAGGCGATTAACGCCGGCGTGGCCCGGGGGTATAAAGATGGATATCTGCGCAAATCCATTGTTTCAGACCCTTTGTTTAGGGTGAACAGCGGGGACAATACCCCTGCCGTAATACACTATGACATTGTGCCGGGAGATGGTTTGCGCCTTACCGTGATGCCCAAGGGTTTCGGGAGCGAGAACTGCACGGCTCTGGGGATGCTCAAACCGGCAGACGGGCGGGACGGAGTGAAAAAATTTGTGGTGGGCGCGGTCGACAAAGCCGGACCCAACCCCTGCCCGCCCGTAATTGTAGGGGTGGGGATCGGGGGGAACGCGGAAAAAGCGCTGTTGCTGGCAAAGAAAGCATTGCTGCGCGACCCGCAAACACCTGCTGTAAATGCGGAGGATGCAAGGCTGGAGAGAGAACTGCTGGAGGCGGTCAACAAGCTGGGCTATGGCCCCGGAGGATTAGGGGGCAGGGTGACGGCGCTGGCCGTACATGTGGAAACATACCCCACACATATTGCCGGCCTTCCGGTGGCGGTTTGCCTTAATTGTCACTCTACGCGGCATAAGACTTGGGAGTGGAGAGGTGAGGATGATGAGTAGAGAACCGGCGGAACGGATAGAGGCGCCTTTTGCCGGGGGTGTGGCCGCAAGACTGGTGACAGGCCAAAGGCTGCTTCTCAACGGTGTGCTCTACGGCGCCAGGGATGAGGCGCATCTACGCTTTACAGACGCCCTGGACAGAGGGGAAGAACCCCCGGTGGACTTGCGCGGACAGGTGATCTATTATGTCGGTCCGACCTCGCCGCGGCCCGGGCGTCCCTGTGGCGCGGCAGGGCCGACCACCAGCGGGCGTATGGATAAATACACCCCGCGCATGTTGGAGTACGGGGTCTCTGCGGTCATCGGAAAAGGAAGAAGATCTCCGGAGGTGGCGGAGGCGATTCAAAAGCAGGGAGCGGTTTATCTGGCGGCGACAGGGGGAGCGGGAGCGCTGCTCGGGCGCTGCATTAAAGAGATGCATGCGGTCGCCTATCCGGAACTGGGGCCTGAGGCGGTCTACCGCATCACTGTTGAGGATTTTCCGGTGACCGTGGCTATTGACGGCAGAGGGGACGACATTTACAGAATAGGCCCTGCCCGCTACCGCATGGAATGCGAATAGGGTGAGTTTTCGCCCCACCCTATCTACCCTGAAAGTAACGTTCTGCTATTTTCATCGGATGTCTACCATGTCGGTGGATTCCGCTTGCTCCCTATTATGACTATCTTCGCTGCGCCTGATGCCGTTACCCGGAACTCCATAATGGTCGCTTCACTGGAATCCAGCCGGACACTACCCCTGAAAGCAATGTTCTGCCGCGGCGATCATGGCCACTCCATACCCATTTCGTCGAGCTCTTTGTAGTTGAAATGAGCGAACAGGGGAGTCAAAGAGGCCATCTCCGCAAAGATCTGCTCGGGATGCGGGTAATCCATCGGGTAACCCATCCTGGCGCTCAGGGCGGCGATGGTTTCCCAGTTGGCCTTGCCCGGAATCGGTTCGATCGCCTTGCGCACCCTCTGCAGGCGGCGCTTGTTATTGGTGAAGGTGCCGTCGGTTTCCGCAAAGCTGGCCGCGGGCAAAACCACATCCGCATATTCTGTGGTTTCTGTCGGGAAAAGGTCATGAAGCACAAGGAACTCCAGGTTGGAGAGCGCCGAGCGGATGTCCTCACTGTTAAGCTCCGAGAGCACGGGGTTTTCACCCATGATGTACATCGCCTTGACGCTGCCCTGATTGGCCTGTTCAAACATCTCGGATACGGTCAGACCGGCTTCTCCGGGCAGGGAAGCCCCCCAGGCCTCCTTGAATTTCGTGCGTATTTTTTTCTGTTCTACCCTCTGATAACCGGGCAGGGATCCGCTCAGAGCGCCCATGTCGCTTGCCCCCTGCAGGTTATTTTGGCAGCGAAGCGTGGCTATGCCCGTAAATTCGCCGACTGTTCCGCTGCAAAAGGCGTCCTCACGATACATGGCGCCATGGCAGGGGCTGGGGTAGTGGTCGATGTTGTTTGTGCCGATCACTGCCCGCACAAACTTCTGGAAAAGATAGATCTCTTCGTTGGTAAACCTGGTGGAACTTATAGCGGCAAAAGAATTTGGCCCGTATTGATTCGTGATCTCTTGAAGGCGCGCAGCGGCAAAATCCAGGGCTTCATCCCAGGAGGCGGGGACAAGTTTGCCGTTTCGCCTGATGAGCGGTGTTGTCAGCCGCTTGTCGCTGTGGATGAAGTCACGGGTTGCAAAGCGGCCTCTGATGCACAGAGCGCGCCCATTGACTGCATTTTCAGGATTAGAGGTTACCCCTATGACTTTGCCGTCCTTAACGCGCAGGTCAAAGGTGCATCCTGTGCCACAGAAGGTACAGGTGGTTTTTACCTTTTTTAAATTCCAGCGGCGGCCCTGGTTGAGCATTTGCTTCTCCGACAGGGCGCCGACCGGGCAGAAAGCCACGCAGTTGCCGCAGTAGATGCACTCTGATTCACTTAAAGGCGTATCGCCGAAAGGCGCCACCCTGGTGTTGAAGCCGCGGTAGGAAAAATCGATGATGTTCTTTCCGGTGATCTCCGCACAGGCTCGGATACACCTGCCGCAGAGGATGCACTTGTTCATGTCGCGGACGATAAAAGGGTTGTCCGCTTCTGTCTCGTACTGGTGTTTTTCACCCGTAAATGGACTCTTAATGACGCCGTAATCATAGCAGTATTTGGCCAGTACACATTCTCCCAGCTTTTCACAGGTGAGGCAATCCGTTGGATGGTTGGCAATCAGCAGTTCCAATACGGTTTTGCGTGCTTCGGTGACCACCGGTGTGTTGGTGCGCACCACCATGCCCTCTCTTGCTTCGGTGACGCAGGACGCGGGCAGATTGCGCATCCCTTCGATCTCCACTATACAAAGGCGACAGGCGCCTACCGAACTCAGATCCGGGTCATAGCAGAGCCTGGGGATATGAATCCCCATCGTTTGCGCCGCCTCTAAAACTGTGGTTCCTTGCGGAACCTGAACTTCATTCCCGTCAATGATCAGCTTGACGAGTCCCACTTTCATCCCCCCTCAAAATTTTTGTTTTCGTACGCCCTGCCGGCTCAGCCGTCGCAGCCTCTGCCGCAGGGCAGGCCCCTCGCTTTTATAGGGATAATTCGCCGGTTCCTGCTAAAATTCCTTCCTTCTCCTATAGATTTGGCTGCGCGAACGAGGATTCACTGAGGCGGATTATATTTTATTCTCTTTCCGCCTTCGCCAACTGTCGAAAAAAATGATAAGATAAAGAGTAAGGATTCATTCTGACGGCAATAAGGCGTCAAGGTCAAATATGATCAGTGATTTCGGCGCCGGGAAATACCCCTGGCGATCTCATGGCCGGGGATAAGAAGGGAAGTAGTTGAAAAATGGCTAAACATATCGCTCTTGCCGGCAAAGGGGGGACAGGCAAGACCACCATCGCCGCCCTCGTCATCAAAAACCTGATTGCCGGAAATAAGGGAAGGATTCTGGCTGTGGACGCGGACCCCAACGCTACATTGAACGAGGCTTTAGGCGTGGAATTAACGTGTACCCTTGCCGAAATTATGGAGAATGTCAAAGAGAACAAAGAAGCCGATGACTCAGAACGGAAAGAGTACATCAAAACCAGGTTCAGCGAGGATGCCCTGATCAGAGCAGACGGTTATGACCTGTTGGTGATGGGCCCGTCACGGCAGGCGGGCTGCTATTGCTTTCCCAATGCCGTTTTGAAGAACAGCATTTTGGAGCTGGAGAACGATTACGACTACATGGTTATCGATAATGAAGCCGGGATGGAGCATATCAGCAGGGGAACTATTCAGGATGTGGACACCATGCTGGTCATTTCAGACGGTTCGGTCAAAGGGGTGCGTGCCGCCGGCAGGATAAAAAAACTGACGGAAAGTCTGAATTTCGACATTGGAGAGGCCTACCTGATCATAACCAAGGTTGACGGCACCTCTCTTCTCCAAGAGGAAATAGACGCCACAGGGTTGAAGCTGTTGGGGGTTATCCCCTATGATAAACAGCTGACGGAATATGACCTCTACGGGAAGCCTTTGCTCGCTCTGCCTGAGGACAGCCCGGCGGTCAAGGCCGTCAGGGAGATATGTGAAAAAATTTTTTAATTCTTAAAAATTCACCGTTTAGTTATACAAGGGATTGGAGTGCTGTTGGTTGCAGCTGATTGAATTATCTCCTCATGACCGTCTGATAATTGATGCGCAGGCGCTGTTTACCGGCATTGATTCACGTTTTAAAAAAGATGTAAGCATATATATTGGGGATGGTAGGGTTCAGCTTATTAAAAAACGGGCAAAAAACCATGAAGCTCATCAAAGGGAAGCGGCGGGCGACAGGAAAAACTGCCGGATTATCTCTTCCCACAGTTTGACGGTGATCCCGGGGCTGATCGACTGTCATGTTCACCTGGCCTTAGACGGTATGAGCGGACAACACCCGCATGAGGATGCCTTTAGTTTAGCGGAAAGGCTGCAGGGGAACTTGGCCTCTACCCTTGCCTGCGGCATTGTCGCTGTTCGGGACGGCGGGGACCGGGGCGGCGCCGGACTTCTCTGCAGGGATCTGGTTAATGCAGCGGAGTTAACGGGGCCTGTGGTGATGGCTTCGGGGAAAGCCCTGCATAAGGCCGGCGGCTATGGTTCATTTTTAGGCGCCGGAATTTCTCCTGGGGAGGCGCCGGCAAAATTCATCAAAAGGCTGGCCAAAGAAGGCGTCGACCAGGTTAAGGCGCTTGTCTCCGGCATCGTCAGCTTTAAAGAATACGGCCGGGTCGGCGGCGTCCAATTCTCATTAGAGGAGCTGCGGCGGATCGTAAGGATAGCCGCTGATTATGGGCTCAAGGTAATGGCCCATGCCAGTTCGGAGCAGGCGGTGCGGTTGTGTATCGCCGCCGGGGTTCATTCCATTGAGCATGGTTACTTTATCAGTGAAAGTTCCCTGAAGGCAATGGCTGATCAGGGGATCGCCTGGGCGCCTACGGTTGTTCCGGTGGCGGTGCAGAGCCGTAGGGCAGATCAAACAGAAGCGGCGGTTATCGAGCGCACATACCGGCGCCAGCTTCGTATGATCAGGCTTGCGCAGCGGCTGGGGGTGATCCTGGGTGTGGGAACTGACGCCGGAGCCTCGGGTGTGCGGCATGGGGCCGGTTTTTGGCAGGAATTACAGCTTTACCGGGAAGCCGGGCTGACCGTCGAGGAGACACTGCTGGCCGCTACAAGAAATGGCGCCCGGATCATCGGCAGGGAAGAGAGTTTAGGCGTCATTGCCCCGGGCAGACCCGCGTTTCTGCTTATTGCGGAGGGGGATCCCCTTTCTCCACCGGGAAAACAAGTTCGTTTAAAATATCTTATTCGTCCCCGGCAAAGAAGAGCCGCCGCAGGTTCGTTTCAGTTCCGCGTAAACCAATCGTCCTAACAATCCTCGCCGTTTTTCCTCTAAAACATACCTTGGAAATAACGCTCTGCTATTTTCATCGGTGTTTACTATGCCGCCGGATTCCGCTCGCTCCCTACTATTACTGGAAGTGAAGTTTGAAATTATAAGTTGGAATAGAAGTTTCCAACTTCTAATTTCCGGGCGGCTCTGCCGCTGTTCCTATTTCCGGCCTCCGACATCCTGCTTCCGACCTCCAAAATAGCCTGCAGCTTCGCTGTGCCTGATGCCGTTACCCGGAACTCCATAATGGTCGCTTCGCTGGAATCCATCCGGTTTGACGCCACCTCCGAATAGACATCCATGCTGCTTGGCGGCGCCATTGCCAACGACCAACGACTAACCACTAACGACTAACCATGTGGCACACGAAACATCCCCCCGCCACATTCCTGCAAGGTAGGATTTTTGGAAGCAGATGTCGAAGAAAAAAGCAGAAGCCGCCGCTAAACCGGGGGGGGTAAGAGGCGGCAGTCGCTCTGCAGAGGGCGTTAAGATCTGTGAAAAACCCAGGGGGAGGGCGATGGGGGCCGTGAAACCGGAAGAAAGGCCTGCGGATAGCTACCGGCAGGCGGTAAAGATGAAAAGGCTGAATGAGAGAATACAGATTAAGCTGCGGGCTTACTGGGAACTGACAAAAAGCAAGCAGACATTCCTTTTGCTGATCACCGGATGGGCGGGATACGCCTCGGCAGGGGGCCCGGCGACAGACTGGGCGACGCTGCTGTCGTTGCTGGGCAGCCTTTATTTGGCCGTCAGCGGCAGCACGGTGCTCAACATGTATGTGGACCGTGATATCGATGCCCGTATGCCCAGGACGATCAAGCGTCCGCTTCCTGCCGGGGTTTTGCGTCCGCGGGAAGCCCTGGCCTTCGGTTCGTTGATCTCCGTGCTCGGCGTGGCGTGGGCGTTTTCATTATCACCTTTGTTCGGCCTGGTTGTTGCTGCGGGTTTGTTTTTTCATGCTGTGATCTATACCATGTGGCTGAAAAGAATGACCCCTTTCTCCGTGATACCGGGAGGCGTTTCCGGAGGGATGCCTGTTCTGGCGGGGCGTGTTTTGGGGACGGGCAGTATTGATCTCATTGGGGCGCTTTTAGCTGTCGCTATTCTGCTGTGGATCCCTATCCATATCTTAACCTTTGCCATGAGGTATTCCCGGGACTATGATCTGGCGGGGGTACCCACTTTCCCCGCAGTTTATGGGGAGAAACAGACACGGCTGGTTCTGGCAGGCTCAACTGTTTTAACGGGGTTGGCCCTCATGCTGGCTGTCTTTTTAAATGGCGTACGCGGCCCGTATCTGTCGGCTTCTATCCTCTCCGTCGCTTTGCTCGTTGCTCTGGCGGTTTTCTGCTCTGCCTTTCCTACGCCAAAACGAAACTTCTTGCTGTTTAAAGCCGCCTCTATTTATATGCTGGCCTCTATGCTGCTGATTGGCCTGGCAGGATAGGGTTATTGTTTATGGATCAGGATGCTATTGACCAGGTTTTCATCCGCGGTGACCCTGGTGTTTCCAACCTGAAAGACAAAGGTAGGGTATCTTTGAATCATAGTTACCCTTTCACCGGGAAGGATCCCCAGGGCCATGATCTTATTCAGCGTTCCCTGGTCGCCGGTATCAATCTCGGAAATTACTGCTTCCTCCCCGTTGTTCAGCCGGGAAAGAGCTGCCGCAGTTGCTGCTCCTTGATGACCTTCTTCCTTACCCGGCTTTCCCGGACACGGCGCCTTGCTTTTCATTTCTCCTTTACCGGCCATGTTCCTGCGGCGCCGGAACCAACCGAACAGCCGGTTTTCTTTGGGAATATCAAAGCCGCAATTAGGACAGCGCACCTTGCTGCAGGTGTTATGCAGCGGGCAGGAGGCGCACCCCTGAGCTGTTGTTTCGTCGAATTCATAACCGCAAAAGCCGCATTTCATTTCCTCTCATCCTCTCTAACCACCAACGACCAACGACTAACCACTAACCGCCATCTAACCGCCATCAAAAGGTTAGTCCCAGCAGCGCCAGCGCCTGGTTGAGTATATAGCCGCAGAAGAAGGCGAAGGGGAAGATGAAACAGGCGATAGCCAGCGCCGTTTTCCATCCTCTCTCTTTGACCATGATGGCGAACTGTGCTATACAGGGAACGAATATGGTCAGGGTTACCGCGGCCACTAACATCTGAACCCCTGTGAGAACCCCACTTTTTTGCAGATCATAGAGCCCCGCGGCTCCATAGTCACGGCGGAAGAAGCCGAAGAGAAAGATCTCTGCGGCTTTAGAGGGAAGCCCCAGCGCTCCCATCAGGGGCGTCGTCGCCTGGATAACGGCATCGAAAGCGCCGGTTATCTTTCCTGCCCAGATGAGGACGCTGGCCAGGATGAAGAAGGGCACGATTTCAATAAAATACCACTGCATGCGGGAGAGGGTCTTTTCCAGTATGTTGGAGAGTTTGGGCATTCTCAAAGGGGGAAGTTCCATATAAAAGGAGGGCTTTTTCCCGGGCATCAGCTTGGCCGCCAGATAGCCCACCAAAAGGAAGAGCAGAATAATGAACCCTGACCAAATCGCTAAGGCCAGGGGCTTGGCGGAGAGAAGGCCCAACACTACGCCCAGCTGTGCAGAGCAGGGGATGGCCAGAGCCAGGAGCAGGGTGGCGATTACCCGCTCTCTGTTGGTTTCCAGGGTTCTGCTGACCAGGGTGGCCATCGTGTCGCACCCGAACCCGAGGGCCATGGGGATCACCGCTCTTCCGCTGAGGCCGATTTTTTTAAAGAGGCGGTCCACCAAAAGAGCAAGCCGCGGCAGATAGCCGGAGTCCTCGAGAAGTGAGAAAGCGAGAAAAAATGTGCCCACGATAGGCAGAATGATGGCTACCGCGTAGCGAAGGCCCAGGGTGACGACGCCATAATCGAAGGCGAGCAGGGTCTGCAGGGCAGGCCAGGGGATCAAGTTCCCGACGACCTGATTGACCCAGGGGTTGATATATGCTTCAAACAGCTTCCCTTCGATAAGGTCTACCAGTGTCCCGGCGCCGAATTGCCCTACAAACTTGTACAAGCCGAAGTAGAGAACAAGCAGCAGGATGGGGATTCCGGTCAGAGGCTGTATTGTAAGGCGGTCGAGGACCGAGTGGAGACGCTTCTTTTTGTCGCTGTCCTTCACAACTCCCGCAAGAATTTCTTTTGACTTTTGATGGGTCTGCAGGGTAATAACATAACGCAGGGGGTCCTTGTATTGAGAACGTGTATTTTGGATTACCGCAAAAATGCGGGGGAATTCACGCTCCCGCAGTTTAACCATTTTCATAATCTCTTCATCTTGCTGAAGCAAAAGCAGAGCGATCATGCGTTTAGAGAAGGTATATCTGGCCTTCAGCAGTTTTTCAATGCTCTCCAGTGATTTTTCAATGGTTTCGTCATAGCGAAGGGCGAACCTTTCAGGCGACCCGCTTCCTGACATACTGCGCCACCATCCTCTTTAGCTGCTCCATACCGCGGTTTAAGGCTGCTGCGGTTCCTGCCACAGGGATCCCCAAAGCCTGGGAGAGAGCATCCAGGTCGATGCTGCGTCCGATTTTTTTCGCCTCGTCCATCATGTTGACCGCGAGTATGACAGGCAGGCCGGCCTCCAGCAGCTGCAGGGTGAGGGGGAGCATCCTTTCAATGTTTTTCGCATCCACCACATGCATAACCACATCCGGTTTTTCCTGCAGCAGGAGTGTTCTGGTTACCCGTTCCTCTTCGGTAATTGGAAACAGGGAATACATGCCGGGAGTGTCGATTACCTCATACATTTGCCGATCAAGCTTGGCGGCGCCCCGAGAGACCTCGACCGTGGTTCCCGGGTAATTGGAAACGGTAACATAGGTTCCGGTTATGAGATTGAAGATCACGCTTTTCCCTACGTTAGGTGTTCCCACTAAAACCAGCTTTGTTTTTCTGTTTCTAAATGCCGGTTGCGGCGGTTTGCTTTTATTGGCTGTATTGCGCCGGTCATCTTCCGTTTGTTTGTCCATTTGCTTTCTCCTCCGCTTTATTGAAACAAATTGTCAGGCCGCGGCGCCGGGCGCCGGGTACAATATTGACAACGATAATCGTTATCAGCAGTTAAGCCCATCTCTGCTGCATAGAACCCGCAGTTGCGGCAAATAATAGATTGAATGCTGCATTAAAGGGGATACGCATCACTTCATTATCGGCTGTTGATGAAAGCTTTGCGGCACTCTTGCATCTTTCTATCACTATTAATGTATGATAATTATTCTCAACTGTCAATACAATATTTTCATTCCATTTAAGATATATTATGTATTATATTGCCATATGATAAGATAAATGACTCTCACTAAACTTATTGATGGTATTGACGGCAGAAAGACTGAAGTATATTATAATATTAAAGCAAACGTTAGAATGTAGGACTACAGTAAATCCCGGCGAGCTGAAGGGAGGGTCTATTTTAGCAACCGGGTAACCGGAGGAGTTCGACCGAACCCTTAAATTTTCAGGGAGGTGGCAGGTGTGGATGAGAAAGCAAAAAAATTAAATATTAGTTTCGCCAAGCGCTATGCAGAAGAGAAAATTCTCGCCCAAGCGTTGAATTACCTGGAGGGCAATCCCGAGAAGAATATACCGCGCTTAACAAAATTACTGGAAAAAATGACCTCCGTGCCGCTGCATCGCCAATTCATCGCCAATATACGGACCTTTTATGAGGAGAATGACGCCATAAAAACGTATTTAAACGGCTTTTTTACAGACATCGATAAGGATGTGCGCAATAAAATAGTGATCGATTTTGTGATCAACAGCCTTATCTTCTCCCCGGAACGCCGGCGGCAGGTCCAGGATGATGGGCATATCCATGTGCCCTATACCATTTTGATTGATCCCACCAGTGCTTGCAATCTGAAATGTACAGGGTGCTGGGCAGGGGAGTACACCAAGCATGATCAGCTGGAACCCGAACTTTTTAACCGCATCCTGGCGGAGGCTAAAGAGCTGGGGATTTACGCTGTCGTTGTTTCAGGCGGGGAACCATTTGTTTATCCCTATCTACTAGATATTGCGGAACAGAACAATGACATGATCTTTATGATCTATACCAATGGGACAAGGATCGATGAGAAAACCGCGGACAGAATGAAAGTTCTCGGCAACATCTCGCCGGCGATCAGTTTGGAGGGATGGGAAACCGAGACTGATGCCCGCCGGGGGAAGGGAACTTTTAAGAAGATTATCGCCGCTATGAAACTCCTGCGGGAACGGGGGCTTCTTTTCGGAGCATCTGTGACCGCCACCAGGAATAATGTGGAAGAACTGACCAGCGACCAGTTTATTGATTTTCTCGTTGAACAGGGCGCCAAATATATGTGGCTGTTTCACTATGTGCCTATCGGACGTCAGCCGAATACCGAACTGATGCTTTTACCGGAGCAACGGGCCTCTTTGGCCAAAAGAAGCGCTTATATAAGACTGCACAAACCCCTGCCTGTTATGGACTTTTGGAATGATGGGGCCTATACCGACGGCTGCATTGCCGGGGGTAAGTGTTACTTCCATATCAACGCCCGCGGCGATGTGGAACCCTGCGCCTTTGTACATTTTGCTGTCGATAATATCAGAGAGAAGAGCCTGAAAGAAGTATTAAAGAATCCGCTGTTTACAGCGTATCAGAAGGCGCAGCCCTTTTCAAAAAATATGCTGTGTCCCTGCCCGATCATCGATGAACCAGATGCTCTGCGGCAGATTGTTAAAGAAACAGGCGCCCATCCTACGCATGAGGGTGCGGACACAGTCCTTAACGGGGAAATCGCCGGGTTCCTTGACGAGCGTTCCGCTAACTGGAAAAAGGTAGCGGACCCTCTTTGGGACTCCCGTGTCAGATAGCAAGCGTCGCTGGGAAAAACAGTTATAGACAGCCCGGGTATTTTTGTATAAGCTTGTATGAGTGTAATGCCCGGGCTATTCTGTGCATCTGGATAAGGGGTGATTCTATGAGCGTAGATCAAAGCGACGACACTTCAAACCATAATTTTATAACACCCGATGCGGGAAAAGTTGAAAGGCTAAAAAAAGAGATCGCCATAACCGACGGCCTTTCTGCATTTTTTAAGGCTATGGCCGACGACACCAGATTAAAGGTTATTCATGCCCTTTCTCTGGATGAACTCTGTGTTTGTGATGTGGCCGATGTCCTGGGTTCCAGCGTTCAGGCGGCTTCTCATCATCTGCGTATTTTACGAAATACCGGCCTGGCTAAATACCGCAGAGAGGGAAAAAAGATATTCTACAGTTTAAGTGACCGCAAAACAGCGGGTCTTGTTCAAAAGTTTATTGCCGATCTCATTGAAAGAGAGAAATGATGGCCGTTATTTCCACCCACCTGCACCCTCAAAAAAATAGTCTAATTTTGTCGATCAATGCTTGACATTCGTTTTCATGAGAAATATAATATAGATGAATTAGAAATAAATTTCACAAGGATACTTACTACCGATATTTTTATTAAAAGATATCCAGCAAATGCACTCTAGACGCGCTAATAAATGATCTAAGGGACGAGGTTCGCAGCAATATTCCTACTATAATCTTCAGAACTTTGGATGGGGGACCGGCCCCTTCCATGAGTTTAGCGGGATGACTCCGAAAAGGTGATTCATCCCTTTTTGTTTTTCTGTTCTGCGGTATCAGGTTGGGGGCTTGCGCAGAGGGATAATAATGTGCGTATATATCACATAGGCCAGGGTTCCGCCCAGAAGGATTAGGAGTAGAATTGCCGCTAATTTTTCCATAAAGATTTTCCCTTCTTTCTCTTCTTTCCTTAATGTAACCGCGGGCAGGGGGTAATTATGCGAGTCGTTGCCTACAAATTCTCTGCCCGCAAAGCCTCAATGATGTTGTCGTTTTTCAGCTTGGCGCCGGCATGCAGCATGGTGATGAAGACGATGCCGAACACCCCGATGACGCAGGCCAGGATCTCTTTCCCGGGCAGGAAGAAAGCGAACTCAAACACCTCGCTGAAGGAGCTGTGCAGCAGCATGCTGATCAGGATGCCCACAGGCAGCCCGTAGAGAAGGGCTTTCAGGCCGTAGAAGACGCTCTCGTAGTTGATCATTTTGTTAAAGCCCCGCGGGGTCAGCCCCACCGATTGCAGCATGGCGAATTCACGGCGGCGCAGGGCGATATTGGTGCTGATCGTGTTGAATATATTGGTGACGCCGATCAGGGTGATCAGGGTGACGAAGCCGTAGAGAAAGATGGAAATCATTTTTTTTGCGCGTTCCATATTGTTCTGTTCGGCTTGCACGTCATAAAGGTGCAGGGAGCAGTGGCCTGAATAATCTTCAAAAATAGTGCGGATCCGCTCCGCCAGATCCCCCGGGGCTGCGCTGTTATCCGCGCAGATAAAAAGCTCCGCTTCATTCCCTGAACGCATAGTCTCATCTGTCAGCAGCGAACTGAGCACAGGGAACGCTGCTTCGGAGACGACCATGTTGACCTCTGCCGGCTCGGTGTAGGCGACCCCCAGGGGAAGCGTGTCGGTGATGGCGCCGATCTCCATGGAAAAGGGGACGGGAGCGGGAGGAGCAGGAACTCCGCTCGCTGTCGTCAGCAGCAGTTTCTCGCCTGTTTTCGCCTGCAGCGGCTCGTACCCGGTATGTTTGCCGGCCTCCCGCAGGACGTTTTTGTTGATGAGGATCCCTCTTAACTTTTTGGTATCCTGAAATGCCGCGGCGTCAATTCCATTTTCCGCGGCGTAAGCCTTGAATTCCGCTTCCCCCAGCGCGGTGATTCGAACAGTACAGCGGTATTGGTTTTTTTTATTCACGGGAAATAGCTTTTGCTCATCAAGATGCTTTTCTTGAAGATAAGAGCCGAATCGGGAGCGCGTCAGCCAGGATTCGGCAAAAACCATCCTGGCGGTCGCATATCTCTCCACACCGTCAAGAGCGGCAATCCGTTTATAAAAGGCTGCTTGCTCCTCCGGGGAGGCATTATTGAGAGTCACCGATAAATCGAAGGCCCCCTCCTGGAAATACATATTGGTACCGGTAAACCCATAGTTGAGGAATGAGGAGAAAGAGATGAAGAGGACGATGCTGATGAAGAGGGAGAGCACGGTCGTCCGGTAGCGGCGGCGGTTGCGCTTCAGGTTTTTTAAGGCCAGCTCTCCCTCAAACCCCCATAAAAGGCGGCTCAGCCTGGAGGTTTTCATGGCTTTCCCCTTGATTTTGATATCCGAGCTCAGCCTGATCGCCTCGATGGGGGAGGCGGAGGAGGCCCTTTTGGCCGGGATGTAGGCAGAGATAAAGATGAGCAGGGCCATAAAAACGATCGAGCCCAGGATTACACCGGGAGAGACGATCAGCCGCCGCAGTGCAACATCTTCGATGCCGATCATGCCGCTCGCCAGGCGGTTGACCACGGAGAAGGTTACGGCGATGCCGCCGATACCGGAGAGGATACCGGCGGGTATGCCGGCCAAAGCCAGGATAGCGCCTTCGAAAAATACGGACCTCCGGATCTGCCCGGGCGTGGCGCCGACGCCGGCCAGCATGCCGAACTGCTTTTTGCGCTCGCTTACCGATATGGCGAAGGCATTGTAGATGACGATCACCGAGCCGACCGCGATCAGAGCGATGACGATGGCGGTTATAGAATAGAGCATCGCTTTCACACTATCATATTTAGAAATGCCCATCCACTTTAGAAGTTCGTCGTTGTAGTCGTAATGCTCGATCCCGGCATTTTTGGCCATCTGCGGAACCTTGTCGTAAATCTGGCGCGGGTTTTTCCCCTGGATGGACACAGTGACCGGTTTGGCGGCAGGGCTGCTCTGATCCAGATAGGCGAGCACCGTAAAACCCGGAATGCCGTAGATATTTTCATGAGCGGGCTTGGCCATTAATCCTGTAACAGTATAAGTTTTTTTTGCGGCAGTGGCTTTAAATTGCTCTGTTTCTTCAAGTGAACTGTCAAAGGGCAGCTGCTGCCCCTCATTGATTCTCTCGCCCAAAGCGAAGGTAATGGCGTCGCCGATCTGATAAGCCTCTCCGCCATGTTTCAAGATCTCTTTGGAGAGTAGTATTTCCCCGGCTTTTTCCGGGAAACGCCCAGCGGTTAATTGGACCGGCATCTGCCGGAAAGCTGTGTCATCGTATTCTCTGACAAAGAAATAGGGCTTAGTTTTAGATGTGGACCGCTCAAAACGGGCGTACCCCAGATCTCCGCTGAGCATGCTTTTTTTAGTGTATGTGTTGTCGGTGATGTACTTGATCTGCTCAGGGTTGACATTGAAAAAGGCGGCATGGAAATTTCCCTGGGTCTTGATCGCTTCCTGCACAAAAACATCCTGGAAACTGGCGGCCAGAGTGAACGTGCCGCAGATCATCGCCCCGGAGAGGATGATGCCGATGATGGTGACGATGGTGCGCTTGCGGTTCAGCTTCAGGCTGCGCCAGGTAAGGGTATTAATGATATTCACGGCCTGATCACCTCGTCTTTAACGATGCGCCCGTCGGCCAGGGTGATCAGGCGATCCGCCTGCAGGGCTATTTTGTGATCGTGGGTGACGATGAGCAGGGTTTGCTGATAGCGCTTATTGGATAGCTTGAGCAGGTCGACGATCTCTTCCGAATTTTTGCTGTCCAGGTTTCCTGTCGGTTCGTCCGCCAGAACCAGGGCCGGGCGGTTGATCAGGGCGCGGCCGATGGACACTCTCTGCTGTTCTCCGCCGGAGAGTTCATTGGGCAGATGGCCGGCCCTTTCCGTCAGGTTGAGAGTTGCCAGAAGCTCGCTTAAGAATTCCGGGTCTGCCTTTCTTTCATCAAGCAGCAGAGGCAGTGTGATATTTTCCTCTACATTTAAGATAGGGAGCAGGTTATAAAACTGATAAATGAGGCCGACCTGCCTTCTTCTGAAGATGGCCAGCCTGGTTTTGTCCAGCTGATAGATATCGGTGTCTTCGATAAACACCTTGCCCGCGCTGGGCCGGTCGACCCCGCCCAGCATATGCAGCAGAGTGGATTTGCCGGAGCCAGAGGCCCCGACAATGGCCGCGAACTCGCCTTTTTTTACGCTGAAGGAGACGCCGTCGAGGGCTTTCACCTGCGCTGCGCCGCTTCCGTATATTTTGGACAGATTCTCAACCCGCAGTATTTCCATAAACTCAAGCTCCTTTACTATGGTACTTACCAGATACTTACCTAGATTGTATCTGTCCAAGATGACTATCCGGTGACAGTTTTGGTGACAATTATGTCATATTAAAACAAGGTAACTACTATCCAGCTATATCCTAAAGCCGGCAGGTTCCAGCGAAGCGACCCATATGGAGTCCCGGCATAAAT
Source organism: Thermacetogenium sp. UBA4966 (assembly GCA_002397275.1). Classification (GTDB taxonomy): domain Bacteria; phylum Bacillota; class DSM-12270; order Thermacetogeniales; family Thermacetogeniaceae; genus Syntrophaceticus. Next base: position 56,785 of record DHAA01000113.1, read on the forward strand.
ACCCTTGATTTAATGTGGCAAACGAAACGTCCCTATGCCACATCAGCTTTTGCTTCGATAGAATTTGATTGTAAATTCCGAACCGCTGTTGGTTTCGCTTTTGACCGTAATGTCCCCGCCCTGCTTGGCTACGATCGTCTGGGCCATGGCCAGACCGATGCCCGCCTGATCATCCGCCGCGTTTTTGCCTTTGTAAAAGCGGTTGAAAATATAGGGGAGGTCCTCCTGCTCGATTCCCACGCCGCTGTCTTTGATGATAATTTCCGTATACAGCGGGTTTTCATGGAAAGAAATGCGCAGCTCTCCCTGTTCGGGGGTGTGCTCGATGCAGTTCTTGAGGATATTGATCAGCGCTTCGCAGCTCCAGTTGAAATCGCCGCTGAAACGGACGTTTTCGTCCCCTTCCAGATCAACATGCAGCATTTTAATGTCCAGAGGGATGCGCAGGGAATCCAGGGCTTTCTCCACCAGGGCACGGACAGGGACCGGCGCCTTTTTCATGACTGCCGTGCCGGCGTCGAGTTTAGAGAGCTTCAGCAGGGAGCTGACCAACCACTCGATCCGTTTCAGCTGCGGCCTTATGCGCTCCAGGTAGTTCGCCCTGTTTTTTGGCGAAGGGTCTTCGGACAGCAGATCGCTTAAAACAAAGAGGGAGGTCAATGGCGTTTTCAGCTGGTGTGATATGTCGGCCAGAGAGTTGGCGAGACTCGTTTTGTCCCTCTGCAGAGCCGCGGAGCGTTCTCTGAGCATGGTGGTGATTTTGTAGATCTCGTTTTTGAGGATGCTCAGTTCCCCCTCACGATTATCCCGGATATCCAGCGAATAGTCCCCGGCGTTGATTTTCCCCGCATAGCGTGCGGTTTCCCCGATCTGAGCGTACTGCTTTCTCAGAAACAGCAGTATTGCCGGAATAAAGGCGCCGCACGCCAGGATGATCAGCAAGAGATAGCTCTCCAAGCTGTAGCGGAAATATTTTTGCAGCAAAGGGGTGTCTGCTTGCCCGTCTTCGCTGTTGATCCCGTATTTGGAGAGGATATCCTTTCCTCTTTTTATATCTGCTGCTTTGTCTGTTTCCATGACCTGCCTGACCAGTTCCTGCTCGGTCTCCGGGTATTTTTCTGCAGTCGCCCCGACCAGCGCGGCCTGGCCGTCGATGATCGCCTGCGTCAGGTATCCTCTGCCGGCCAGGCTGAACAGTAGGGCGGCGGCGACCAGTGCGATCAGCAAGAAGGCGAATATGGTCAGCAGCCTGTTTACCTCGGGATTTTTGGTCAGTTTCACGTCAATCACCAGCCTTGTAGCCTAAACCGCGGACGGTAACGATCAGCTTAGGCGAACGGGGATCGTCTTCGATTTTCTCACGCAGCCGCTTGATATAAACGGTAAGGGTGTTGTCGTTGACAAAATCACCCGCTACATCCCAGATTTCCTCAAGGATTTGTTTTCGGCTCAGCACCTGCCCTTTGCTGCGGGCGAGGGTCAGCAAGAGCTTATACTCCAGGGCGGACAGCCAAATAGGCTGCTCACTCTTATAAACTTTGGCTTCGGCCGGGTTGATCCTGAGGTTCCCCAGAAAAAATTCTGCAGCATTAAGCTCCGGCTGCCTGTTGTATCTGCGCAGAACGCTGTTGATCCGTGAAATCAGCTCCCTCAAGCGAAAGGGCTTGGTGATATAATCATCCGCTCCCAGATCCAGCCCCATCACGGTATTTGCTTCATCATCGTTAACCGTGAGAAAGACGACAGGCGTGTCTCCCCTTTCCCTGGCCAGCTTGCACAACTCGAAGCCGCTGCCATCCGGCAGATTCACATCCAGGATGAGCAGTAAAAAGGAGAGGTTGAGGATGGCCTCTTTGGCGCTGCGGAAATCATAACAAATATAGGTGGCAAAGCCCTCCTGGGCTAATGTGAACTCGATGCCCATGGCAATGGTTTTATCGTCTTCTACAATCAAAATTTCGCTCACAGAATCCCTCCTCAATAGACCAGGGGTAGATCAGGCGGACGGTTATCCTGATCCGGATCACCGGGACGGTTCCGCTGATCGGTAAAAGATCATCCCTATCACGTTTCCCAATAATGCAATTAGTCCATATCCTGGAGCATAGACCCATGCGCTTAAGTTATAAAAAATGAAGATAGACGGCACAAATAGAATTGCGACGGTTAATACATAAAACAGAACGGCAGCAAATAAAAACTTAGTGTAATAATAACCAAATAAGGCCACATCTTCTTCACTTTTTCCATTATGGACTCCTCTCCGATATTAAATTTCACCTCCGTCGGGGGACGCGGAACACCGGAACAGCGCGCCGGTAATCACCAGACTATTTTTTACAGTATATCATAATTGCAAGCAGTCAAAGACCAAACTGCCTGTATCCCAAACGGTTTGTGTTCACAGCTTTATGTCTCCATATGCTTTGCCCTCGAAAACATAATAAGCTGCTATGCTGTTTACATTGAATTGACCGACAAAGCGAACGCATATATGCAGGCAATGAGTGCAAAGCCCCGCATGGTAAAGAAGGAGAGGGCAATCCGTGATCCGTAAGATTGGCGGATTGCCCCTGATCTTAATCTCAGGCGATCATTTGCGGGCGATTATATGCCGCATTTTATAGCGAGCGTCTTTTCCTCATCAGCAGATAGGCGGCGGCTAGTATCCCCGCGCCGCAGATGAGCGACCAGATGGCCATGGATGACCTATCTCCGGTAGCGGGGCTTTTTGTTTCCTCTTTTTCTCTTTCATTGCCGATTTCAATTTTTTGGCCGATTTTTTTCTGCGTCAGGAAATAATCGGATAGGTGAGTGAGGGTAAAGCTGACATAGCCGTCCTTTACCGTTAACCCTGTTGCGAAATCTTCCGCCCGTTTTGTTTTTTTATTGAAATAATACAGGTTTAACTGATCGCCGTCTTTGTATTTTTCTCCCACGTACACTTTTATTAATGCCGGCGCCGGCAGTTTCCCTTCGTAGGTGAAGGAGAGATAGACGCTGTTTGCATCCCCGGCCAGCTTGTCGATGGCCGCTTTGTTGTCGGTCGTAAAGGAGATCTTCAAGTCGATGTCGTCCATAGTAGTGCCTACTTTACCGCCGTCAAAGGTCCAGCTGTATAATACCTTGCCGTTCTCTTTCTTGACGAAGGTTACCTTTTTGCCGGAATCTTTTATGGCTTGCAGAACAGTTTTGCTTAGCCCAGAGGATTTGCCTAATTCAATGGAAACTATTTTCTCTGTTGATGATTTGATTTTCTCGACTACAACTTTCTCCTCTTCTGCTATTAACTGAGCGTTGGTTTTGATCTTGTCCAGCTGGGCTTTGGCTGCCGCTAAGGCGCTGTTCACCGCGTCAACATCCGCCGCTTTGCCGATGGCGGCTTTTCCTTTGGTGATGGCTGCCGCCAGTTCGGCCTTTTGAGCTTCACGGTAGTCAGCAGGCTTCTTATAATTGTCAAGCTCGTTCTTAGCTGCTTTCTTCACTGCTGCTATGTCTTTTACTGCTGCCGCATAAGCCGCTTCTGCCGCTTTCAAGTCAGCTTCATTGGTGACCAGAATTTGCCGGTCTTCATTCAACAGATCGAACGCCCGGCGGGCCGCTTCGATCCTCTCCCTGCAGGCGTCGCCGGCATCCACTTGGCCGATGGCCTCGATCAGCTGAATGACCGCGGTGGCTGCTTCCTGATTGGCTTTCGCTATTGCACACTGCCAGGCGAGTACCGGATAACCGCCGTTGATCTGATAGGTGTCCGCGGCGTAGGCGTCGCCCAGCGTCGTGGCCAGAGCCTTCATCTGATCGGCGGTTTTGCTTACAGTGGCGTCAGGGGCCGTTTCGCCGGAGGCGAAGTAGCCTATTCCATGCAAGGCGCCGCTTTTGAGGTAGTAATTGCCCTCACTGCTCTCGTCTGAGGCCCAGAAACCGGCAACCGAGCCGACGCGGGTTTGCGCGGGGTCGGCCGAGCAGCTTATTGAACCGATGTTATAGCAGTTTGTAATTTTGGTTTTCTGGACATACCCGGCGATACCGCCGATTCCGGTGTCGGCGTCGCTCTTTTTACCCAGGACAGTCCCCGTGTTATAGCAACTGGCGACAGGTTTTTGAGCGTACCCGGTAATGCCGCCGACATTGTTTCTATGCGCGCTCACAGCGCCTTTATTCACGCACAGGGTGAGGGAAATACCGCTTTTGGTCCCGGCGTTGGCGCCTGTGATGCCGCCGACCCTGTCGTCGCCAACAACCTGGCCATAGTTGATGCACTTCTGCAGATAAGTGGTGCTGGTCGCTTGTCCGCAGATACCACCGACATACTGCGTGCCGCCGACGGAACCTTTATTGGAACAATTCTGAATCACACTGGACCCCGAGGCGTTGCCGGCTATGCCTCCACTGTTCACCGTGCCCTGGACTGCCGCCGTATTCACACAATTATCAATTGTAGAATACATGGCAATGCCCGCGATACCGCCGGTACAGTAATTAGTTCCATTCACCTGCCCGGACACGGTCAGGTTTTTGATGGTTGCATATTTGACATAGCCGAACAATCCTTGATAAAAATCCTCGCTGTTGATATTTAACCCAAAGACCTGATGCCCGTCGCCGTCAAAAGTACCGGAGTAAACGACATTCATATCGATGCCGATCGGCGACCACGGGGCGCCGTCCAAATCTATGTCGCCCGTTAAGCGGCCTTTGAGATCAGCGACGCCCTTAACGTTAACTTGTTCGGCGAACCAAAACAGATCGTCCGCCTCGGCAAGCAAATAAAAGCCATTGCGACACTGCGGTTCTTGTTGCCCGGGCCCCGGCGCGCCCGGTGTGATTGTCAGCGTAATCGTCTGTTTATCCGGCAGGTAATTAGGATTAGTCAGCGTCAAACTATACTCGCCGGGTTCGGTAAGCGCTCCTGTGGCAAAGTAATTCGCTTTGATCGTCAATCTGCCCGGTTCACTCCGGTCCAGATAGGATTCCGTAATAGATTTTCCATCAATCGCCGCCTCAATTTCCGCCTGATAGGCCTGGGTTGGATCGTCAAAGGTCAGCATAATATCTTTGTACATGGGATAAGCGGCCGCTATCTTTAGTTGCGGCGCCATTCCCTTGAGCGATCCTTCTACCGTGCGTGTGGCGTAATTAGGCGCCTTAACGATCAAAGTATGTTTACCTGTCGTGGCAAACAGCTCCTTGCCGAGGGTGATTGTTTTGTTTTCATTATTGATCCGGTATTGATCGGCAGCGAGATCTTTGGAGGCGCCGTCCGGATACCGTATAGTGACGTTTGAAATATTAGCGGTCCAGGCGCCCCATTCCGCTGCAGTTACACTATCTATGGCTGTAAAGACAACATTTTCACCGAGGAAACCGTCGCCGGAATCCCTTTGAAAAGAGGGAGCGGTTTGGTAATAGTACATTATCTGCGGGCCCTGGTCGTCATACCCCTCGCGGACCGTGCGCGTATAATATATAACCGGATCGGCAGCCAGATCTCTGTCCGTCACATCAATTGTAAACGGTTCCGCATACGTTGTCTGCGCGGAATGTTCTTTGGGGTCTGTTCCGTCATTGTAATAGATGGTTGCGCCATCCGTGGGGCTGGTCAGGGTCACCGTCAGCAATCTTTTGCCGCCGTCTTCAGTTAGTTGATATGAAGGGACTGCCGCGGGCACGGTTCCCTTGGACTTGACATCGGGCAGGTTTTCCATCCTCAGTCTGATGGCATAGATCCATTTGAAGTTCTCGCTGGCAGTACGCTTTCCTTTCATGAACTGCTCGTAAGAAGTCGGGATATAGAGGGTTAAAGCCTTGTCCGTACCCAAGGCATCCCGCAGGCAACCCCTGACGACGCCGTCGTTGTCGTCGACATATTTCCCAATGCCGTCACTCGTCTCGTCATGATACATCAGGACTCTGCCGCTGTTCGAATACGGAGAGAGGATGACCGGCATGTCGTCGCCTTCATCCCAAGCCTGCTCTTTATAGGACTTTGTCCCGGGGTCCAGATCCTCAATATAATCGACTTCCCAGGTCTTAAGGTCGCCTTCGTCGACATCCTCGTAGTATTTTTTCCAACCCTCATAAAGGCCTGTCACGAATTTTCGCTCGACACCGTTCAGATTTTTAGCGGTGTATCTTCGTATCCAAAGTCTTTCGCTGTCGTCGGCCATGAAGGACATTATGTCTTTTCCTGCGTAAGTCAGCGTACCCATTTCAGGGAGATTATTTGCCAGATAGCTGTTCAGGTAATCGATCAATTCATCTGTGGTAAAGCCCTCTGCTTCGGCATAGCCGGTGGTCGGGAAATTGTCGGTATAGGAAAATCCGTAGTTTTGGCCGTTGGGCATTGGATGAGATAGGGCTTCAATCTCCTCGATCGGCGCCGCCTTCACCAGAATATCCTTCTCGTCCGCGTTGGTGACATAAAAGAATACCGTCTTCGCCGCCTGCGCATCCACAGTTTTCGCCAAGACATAGGCAGCCGGTATAAGGCACAGGAATAAGGTCAATACCAGCAGCCAAACCGATTTCTTGTTAAAGTTAAACTTTTTTTTCGTCATATACCCCCCTCCTAATTGAACCAAGAACCAAAGGCGCCTGCAGGAGTCTCCTGGGCGGAAAGTAATGGGTGAAACGGGAAAGGAACAACCCCTGTAGATTGTTCCTTCCTTATCCACCGTTAATCTACGATGTGCGTTTTCTCCTGAGCAGGTATGCGGCGCTTACTAAACCGGCGCCGCAGATCAACGGCCAGATGGCCGCTGATGATCTGTCACCGGTAGCGGCGCCGTTTTCTTTTCCGTCGCTGATTCCATTTTGGCCGATTTTATTTGCTGTTAGGAAGTAATCCGACATGTGAATTAGGGTAAAGCTCACATAGCCGTCCTTCACCGTTAACCCTGCGGCGATCTCTTCCGCCTGCTTTGTTTTTTCGTTGAAATAGTACAGGTTTAATGTATCGCCGTCTTTGTATTTGTCCCCAACATACACCGTTATCCGCACCGGCGCCGGCAGTTCCCCTTGATAGGCAAAGGAGAGATAGAGGCTGTTTTTATCCCCGGCCAGTTTGTCGATGGCGGCTTTATTTTCCGTTGTAAAGGAGATATTCAAGTCGATGTCCTGGATTGTGTCTGTGTCCCCTAATTCACTGCCGTCGAAGGTCCAGCTGTACAGTGCTCTGCCGTTCTCTTTTTTGACGAAGGTTACCTCTTTGCCGGAGTCTTTTATGGCTTGCAGAACAGTTTTGCTCAGCCCGGAAGATTCTCCTAATTCAATGGAAATTGTTTTCTCTGTTGATGATTTGATTTTATTTACTACAGCTTTCTCCTCTTCTGCTATTAACTGGGCGTTGGTTTTGATCTTGTCCAGCTCGGTTTTAGCTGTTGCCAGTGCGCTGTCCACCGCGTCGATATCTGCGGCGTTGTCGATAGCTGTCTTTCCTGCGGTGATGGCGTCTGCCAGTTCAGTTTTTTGAGCATCGCGGTAATCGGAAGCATTCTTATAGCTGTCGAGTTCGTTTTTAGCTGTGATTTTAGCAGCGGCCAGCTCTTCGGCGGTCAGCTGGGCGTTGGTTTTGATCTTGTCTATGGCAGCTTTGGCAGCTGCCATGGCGCTGTTCACAGCGTCGATATCTGCAGCGGAGTCGATGGCGGCCTTACCTGTATTGATGGCCGCCGTCAGTTCAGCCTTTTGAGCATCGCGGTAGTCTGCGGGGTTTTTGTAACTGTCTAATTCACCCTTGGCTGCGGTTTTTGCCGCGGCCAGCTCTTCTTCTGTCAGCTGGGCATCGGTTTTGATCTTGTCCAGTCCGGCTTTGGCAGCTGCCATGGCGCTGTTCACAGCGTCGATATCTGCAGCGGAGTCGATGGCGGCCTTACCTGTATTGATGGCCGCCGTCAGTTCGGCCTTTTGAGCATCGCGGTAATCAGCGGGGTTCTTGTAGCTGTCTAATTCACCCTTGGCTGCGGTTTTAGCATCCGACAGTTCTTTTACTGCTGTTTCATAGGCCGCTTCTGCCGCTGTCAAAGCATCTTTATTGGAGACCAGCTTTTGCTGAACTTCAGTCAATCGATCAAACGCTTGGCGGGCTGCTTCGATTCTCTCCCTGCAGGCGTCGCCGGCATCTACCTTACCGATTGTGCTGATTTGGAGAATGACCGCATTAGCAGCTGTCTGATTTTCTGAAGCTACCGTCGATTGCCAGGCGAGTACCGGATAGCCGCCGTTGATCTGATAAGTGTCCGCGGCGTAGGCATCGCCTAACGCCGGGGCCAGAGACTTCATTTCGTCGATCGTTTTGCTTTCAGTGGCGTCCGGCGCCTGCTCGTTGTATGTGCAGTAGCCTATTCCGTTCAGAGTATCGTTTTTCAGGTAGTAATTGCCGGCGCTGCTGTAGTTGGAGAGCCAGAAACCGACGAACGAACCGATGCGGGTTGTTGCATCGCTCGCAGAGCACCTTACCGAACCGATGTTATAGCAGTTTGTGACCTGGGTGTTGGCAACATACCCGGCGATACCGCCGATGCCGGTGGCGGAATCGCTTTTTTTGCCCAGGATAGTTCCTGTGTTATAGCAGCTGCTAACAGGTTCTTGAACATACCCGGAAATGCCGCCGACATTGTTTTCCTCCGCGCTCACATCGCCCTTATTAACGCACAGGATGACCGAAATACCGTCTTTTATCCCCGCGTTGGCTCCTGTGATGCCGCCGACCCGGTCGTTGCCGCTGATCATGCCGTAGTTGATGCAGTTACGCAGATAAGTGGTGCTGGCGGACTGTCCGCAGATACCGCCCACAAACTGTGTGCCGCTGATGGTTCCCTCATTGGAGCAATTCTCTATCACGCTGTTTCTAGTGGCGTTGCCGGCTATGCCTCCGCTGTCCACCGTACCCTGAACGGTCGCCTTATTCACGCAATTGGCAATCGTGGTGCCTGAGGCTGTGCCTACGATGCCTCCCGTCCATCCTGCTCCGTTCACCTGTCCGGAAACCGTCAGATTTTTGATAACCGCATCTTTGGCCTGACCGAATAATCCCTGATGGTTATTCTGACTGTTTACTTTTAAGCCGATGATCTGATGTCCGTCGCCGTCGAAAACCCCGGAGTAAACAATCGACGTGCTGATGCCGATAGGCGTCCATAGAGCATTATTTAAATTAATGTTGTTCGTTAAACGGGCATCAATATCTTTAATACCCTTAGCATTGACCTGCTTGGCAAACCAGAACAGATCGTCCGCGTCGGTGAGCAGATAAACGCCGTCCTTGTTTTCCGGCGCTTTACCGGCTGTTTCCGGTGTGATCTTCAGCTGAAGCGTCTGATCTTTCGGCAGATAATTGGTATTGCTCAGCACTAAAGTATACTCGCCCGGTTCTTTGATCGCCCCGCCGGCGAAGTAACTCGCTTTGATTGTCAGCTTACCCGCTTCACTACGATCCAGATAGTCGGCGGAAACGGTTTTTCCATCGATTTTTCCAGTAATTTTTTCCTGGTAAGCCTGGGTCGGGTCATCAAAGGTCAGCACGATATCCTCATACAGCGGATAGCCTCCTGCAGCCGTCTTGATCTCGGGGGCGGCGCCCTTCATCGTTCGTGTAGTTGTGCGTGTGGCGTAGCCGTTGGCCTCGATGGTCAAGGGATGATTGCCTGTCGTCTGGAACAGGTCCTTATTGACGATGATTGTCTTGTTTTCATTATTGATCTGGTATTGACCGGCAGCGAGGTCCTTGGTTGTTTTGTCCGGATACCCTAAAGTTATCTTTGTTATCTGGGCTGTCCAGGCGCTCCATTCCTCCGCAGTCACGTTAGCGTTAGCCGTGAAGACGACGTCTTCCCCGAGCGGGCTGCCTCCGGAAACGTTTTGAAACATGGGCGATGCCAGATAATACTGCATGGTTTGTAAGCCTTTATCGTCATACCCCTCACGCACAGTGCGTGTATAATATTTGATCGGATTGGCAGACAGGTCTTTGCCGGTCACGTCGATGGTGAACGGATCCTCATACTTGGTCTGCGCGGAACGTTCGGCGGGGTTTGTTCCGTCATTGTAATAGATCGCCGCATCATCAGTGGGGCTGGTCAGTGTTACTGTCAATAATGTTCTGCCGTCGGCCTCTTTTAACTCATACGAGGGTACGGCCGCTTCTACCGTGCCTTTGGATTTAGCCGCAGGCAGGTTTTCCATCTTCAGCTTAATCGCGTAGATCCATTTGAAGTTCTCGCTGGCGGTGCGGGTTCCTTTCATGAACTGTTCGTAAGAAGTCGGGATATAGAGGGTTATAGCCTTGTCCGTACCCAAGGTATTCCTTAGACAGCCTCTGATAACATTACCGTTTTGAACAACATAATCCAGGATGCCGTCGCTTGTCTCCGACACATTTGTCGTTGTTCTGCCGCTGTCGGACAGCGTGGAGAGAAGAGCCGGCATGACCTCGCCGTCAGACCAAGCCTGTTCTTTATATGTCTTTGTATCAGGATCTAGATCTTCAACATCATCAACTTCCCAGGTCTGGTCATCACCTTGTTGCAACGGAGCGTCGTAGTAGCGCTGCCAGCCTTCATAAAGGCCCGGCACATATCTTCGCTCAACGCCGTTCAGTTTCGCGGCCGTGTAGGAGCGAGTATAATTTGTGCCGCTGTCGTCCGCCATGAAATACAATCGGTCGTTTCCCTGATAGGTCAGCGTACCCATCTTATAGCCGGCATTCTGATTCAGATAAGCGATTAACTCATCTGTCGTAAAACCCAGCGCTTCACCATAGCCGGTGGTCGGCAAATTGTCCGTATAGGAAAATCCGTAATTCGGACCGCCGTCGGACATGGGATGCGATAGGTTTCTGATTTCATCAATAGGCGCTGCCTTCACCAAAACGTCCTTATTGTCCGCGTCGGCGACGTAAAAAAATACCGTCTCCGCCTCCTGCGCCTCCACTGTTTTCGCCAAGACGTAGGCGGCCGGAGCAAGGCAGAGAATGGAGCACAATAGCAACAACCAAACCAATTTTTTGTTAAACTTTTGTTTCATCATGACCCTCCTAAAATATACTAAACCTACATTGTTCCTACGATCCATCCCTTACTGCATATGGATTTGAAAAGATACCGCTGCATCACACAGCCATAAACTTGATCTCGGTCACCATGCGGATCCATTTGCTTGACTCTGCTCCCGGAATCACCACTCGGAGCGGCGCTTCCTGTCCGGAAAGCGGCTCTTTACCGTTGGCTAAAGATAAAATTATGTCGTATTTCGTTAAATCTTGTGTCCCAAGGGTGATCGTGTAGCCGTCTTTTGCTCTGAAAACAACTTTCTTGAAATCGGTTTGCTTTTTGCCGTATTGCTTCACAAATGTGTCCAGAGTAGGGCCGATGCCGCTAACCGTGCCGGCTTTCTGAGTTTTTCCCGTTGCCGTCTGCGATTCGCAGTCGAACTTGGCAAGTTCTCCCGGTGTTACTGTGAAATCTTCGGAGCGCAGGCCGGTGATGCGGATCTCTTCGTCTTCATATGCAGACAGATCAGCCTTAATCGAGGGAGAACACCCGGCTGCAATCCCTGCGGCTAAGCAAATGATCAATAAGACGCATACTTTTGTCCTCATAGAACCTTGTTCTTCACCCCCTTATCCCGGATTATTTTTCTGTGAATAAATAGGCCTCGCCGGTGTCGGGATCAACGTAAATTATCCCTCGGCCCATCTCCTTGAGCTGTTCTGTGTCCACCGCTTTGTCGGAATCGACCTCTCCCACTCCCTCCAGCTTTTCTTTTGCCCCGGGCCCGCTATTGCCTGCTGTCTGCTCACTGCCGATATCGAGGTTCCAATTGATTACCAGCGCCAGCATGGCGCCCACGGCGAGAACAAGCATGCAGTCGGCAAGATTCACCAGACCCTCTATGGGATTGACATCAGGTTCATTGCGCCTTTGACGCAGTCTCGAATGGTTCAGACGGCTTCCCAACACCTTCTTTTTCCACCTCCAGCACGCATTCCATCACAGCTTCCAATGCCGACATGTAATTTCCGTACCAGCTCTTGCGGATGGCGGAGACCACGAGAGCGATCGCCGCGCTGAGCAGGCCCATAATAGTTGAATCAAAGGCGACGAGCATAGACATCGACAGGGTGTAGGTATCCCCCTGGCCCATGGCGATGAGACCGGGTCCGAGCGGTATCAATGTTCCCAGTAGGCCGAGCATGGGGCCTAATTTGGCAACGAGGTCGGATATTTTCACAATGCGGTCATAGTGATCCTGCTCTTCAGTGATCAGCCTCACTGCCAGCGCTTCCCGCGTGATATCCGTTAACTCGGGATGCCTTGTCACTTCAATCAGAGCCCGCCTTTGTCTTTTCAGCAAGCCGCTGCACCGAATGCATTCGTCTACCGGCGCCTCTCCGCTGTGCAGTTTGTCAAACAACTGCGGCAGCTTAACCTTCAGCCGTCTGTGTTCCGTGAAATATTCGGCGAGGAGTGTTCCCGCTAGCACTACTGCTATCGCGATCAGCAACAGAAGCACTATAGTGGACGGTACAGATAAGGATTGGGCGATCGTGTGCATCACTTGACTTAACTGCTCTTTTGTTAACATTTTTTCTCCTTATATTTCTAGATA
>DHAA01000113.1:69749-76966 GCA_002397275.1 Thermacetogenium sp. UBA4966
GAACGCTCTCCTCTATTATCCGGCCTAAAGGCACGGCCGTATCCGCCATCTCCGTTTTCCGCCAGTTCTGCACCGCCCCCTGACCATCCTTATCCTTTTCACTTCCTGCGAGATTGCTGAGCAGCCCCTCCGACTGATTCACATTTCCCAGGCGCAGCGCAAAGACGCTGTTGGCCAAAGCCTTCGCGCTCACTTTTTTGGCGGCGCCGAGGCCGCTTATCTTGCCGGCGATTGTTCCCTTGCCGCCTTTCACATTCGCGCCGGGCAAGCCTATGCCGCTCCCTCCGGTAGGTGAATTGGGGTCTGCGGCGGATTTGTTATTGTCTGTTTGCTCTTGCGGGTCTTGGTTTTGACTGTTGCATCCATTGTTGTCGGGATGTTTGCCGGAGCCTTTTTTAACTCCTTTGATCTTTATGCTCGTATTGGCGGCCGTTTGTTTTTTCCCTTGGCCTAGGTAGGATACCGTAATCTCCACATCACCCGTGCCTACGATAGTGACATTGCCCTCCTTGTCGACGGTCGCTACGTTGCTGTCGCTGCTTCTCCAAACGAGATTCTGCCTGATGTATTCCTCCACCAAATCGTCGGCCGCGCTGACGGTGGCCGTGATACGGTACGTGCTTCCCACCTCTTTCTCCAGATCGGAAACGTCTGTCGTAATCGTCGGGCTTCCTCCCAGCATGACGTTGATGGAATGAATCCATTTGGCGGATCTGGAAGCGTTGCGTTCTAACGTATCAGTTTGACCGAACAGCAGGCGAAAACGCGTTAATGTTCTCTGTTTGGAGTAATCTATCTTACCGAAATCATCCCGTTCTTTATCCAGATGACGCTGCCAGTAGTCCGAAACAGCCATCATCGCGGGAACCGGCACGGCGCTTTCGGCAGCTCGTTCGTCATATTCATCCGGAGCATAGTCCGGTTCATAATAACGAAAGACCAGATTGGGGTAATAGTAACGAGGTTTTTCAAGCAAAACTCTTTTAGTGAAATCTGTGTAGTAACCTTCTTTTTTATCATTTGTATAAAAATAAAACCTTTCAACAGAATTGAGATCGATACCTGCTGCCTGTATGATGGCGCTCAGAGGCGACCCTTTGGCATTATCCAGGCAGACTGACGGCATTTTGTCGATGTAGGAGTAGACAGCGGTGATCTGTCCCAGCGAAGCCAGTTCGTCGAGCGTAAATACCTTTTTCTGATAATAAGGGCCGCCGAGATAGCCGACGTTGATCGTCAGGAAATCCGCCTGAAGGCCTTCTCTGTCATCATCGTCAACAACAACGGACGCCTCGGCAGGCGCCCATGCCAAAGCAATTGTCAACAAAATCAATAATAGAGTAGTCGTTTTTTTTCTCAATCTTTTAATTGATCCGTTCCTCCTTTCCATCAATGCAAGAAAGTTACTATTCTGAAAGCAGCGTTTTGCTGTTTTCATCCATATATTCAGCCCTTTTTCAAAGGCCGGCAGGATTCCAGTGAAGCGACGATGTTATTAGGGACAAGTAGCAATCTCGCTGCGCCCGCAGAATAAACGGCTTGCGCTTAAGTTGTTGATGGAGCGAGCGAGCCCTGCTTACGGCGCATCTATTAATTTCCAACCGCCTGCTATCGTTATGCCCAGCCTAGCATAGCGATGTAAAACATATTACCTCCATAACAAAATATCAATAAAATGGAACGATATATGAGTATGGGCGTAACTGACGCCTGCAGGCACAGCAGCTTGACCTGCATACCGGCTGTTTCCGAAAAATAAAACCGGGGCGCGGAAATACACCTCGGTTATAAAATAAAACAAAAGCCGGGATGCGAAAAACACCTCGGCTTACAAACTTCACCGTGATCTCCTTTCCGCATGGGAGGCATATCCGTTTCCAGATATACCCTATCGGCCCGGCCGCCATAGCTAACTACCGCCTGAGGACAGCGGGCTCGGAGTATTTATTCTTATTCAATTATTAATGAGGCAATTCGTCATGCCGGGAGAAATTCCTGCTAAGTTGTGAAAAATATTCACACTGCCTGACTGCCAAATAACCCCATCTATATGTACAGGTACAGGGCGGCGTTCCTAGGCGCTTAGCACAGGAGCGGCCTAAGTTGCAAATAGCTGTATATGAGGAGCGTTTGGGAGCGGCCATCTATGCTCGCGCTTGGCAGCCGGGAGGGATTGGTGGGCCGGCGTCTCGGAAATCGACGGGAGCGGGGAGTGAGGAGAGGGGGAGAAGGGACAGCAATATCTGCCATCCGCATGATAAAGAAGATGTTAGCAGATGAAAAATAGGGGCAATCCGTGAGGGCGGCGGATTGCCCCTGATCTTAATCTCAGGCGATCATTTGCGGGCGATTGTATGCGGCATGTTATGTCGTGTGTTTTTTCCTGAGCAGCAGATAGGCGGCGGCTAGTATCCCCGCGCCGCAGATAAGCGACCAGATGGCCATGGATGATCTGTCACCGGTGGCGGGGCCTTTTGTTTTCTCATTTTCTTTTTTGTCGCCGTTTTCGCTTTGGCTGATTTTATTCTCTGTCAGGAAGTAATCGGACAGGTGGGTGAGGGTAAAGCTGACATAGCCGTCCTTCACCGTTAATCCTGCGGCGATCTCTTCCGCCCGCTTTGTTTTTTCATTGAAATAGTGCAGGTTTAAGTTATCGCCGTCTTTGTATTTGTCTCCCACGTACACTCTTATTAATGCCGGCGCCGGCAGTTCCCCTTCGTAGGCGAAGGAGAGGTAGACGCTGTTTGCATCCCCGGCCAGCTTGTCGATGGCGGCTTTGTTATCGGTCGTAAAGGAGATCTTCAAGTCGATGTCGTCCATGGCAGGGTCAACTTTACTGCCGTCAAAGGTCCAGCTGTATAATACCTTGCCGTTTTTATCTTTCTTGACAAAGGTTACCTCTTTGCCCGAGTCTTTCATTGCTTTTAGAACATCTTGACTGAGTGTGGATGAATCTGTTATTTCTATGGTAACTGTTTTATCTTCTGATAACTTTATTTCTTCAGCAGTCAGCCGGGCGTCGGTTTTGATCTTGTCCAGCTGGGCTTTGGCTGCCGCTAAGGCGCTGTTTACAGCGTTGACGTCCGCCGCTTTGCCGATGGCGGTTTTTTCTGCGGTAATAGCGTCTGCCAGCTCAGTCTTTTGAGCATCGCGGTAATCGGAAGCATCTTATAGCTGTCGAGTTCATTTTTGGCTTTGGTTTTGGCCGCCGCCAGTTCTTCCGCTAGTTCCTCGGCAGTCAGCCGGGCGTCGGTCTTGATCTTGTCCAGTTCTGCTTTGGCTGCCGCTAAGGCGCTGTTCACCGCGTCGACGTCCGCCGCTTTGCCGATGGCGGCTTTTCCTGCGGTAATGGCTGCCGTCAGCTCATCCTTTTGAGCTTGCCGGTAGTCGGCAGGATTCTTGTAACTGTCAAGCGTGTTCTTAGCTTCCTCTTTAGCCGTTGCCAGTTCGTCGGCAGTCAGCTGAATGTCTTCAGGAGAACGGGGGCAGATCTCGTTTTCTCCCAGATAGGGCCAGGCGATGCCGGAAATATTTAAGACGTCCCCTGCCTTCAGATTGTCCTGGGGGCTGTATTTGGGCCTGACGTCGCCCGTATAAATGAGCAGTTTGCGCCCCTGCGTGTCCTCTGCATAGAATTCACTCGCTGCAACCTCTGTTACCTTCACATTTTTCACACCGACCAACTGATAATAATAAGAACTCAGCTCCGGAATTTCCACCGCTTTAGGAGTCGGCGGCTGTTCGCCGGTAATTTGGATATTCTGCGCATCGTTTAAATGAAGCTGCCGCGTCTGGTCCCCGTCGGTGGCTACCTTTCCCCTTAAAGTGATCCTTTGCCCTTCTTCAAAAGCGGGTCTGCCCGCGCATTCGCCGGCCCACACGCTGATGCCGCCCGTTTTGTCCTGGATGATCGGCATCTGCCCGTCGGCAAAAGCAGCGGTCACGGTGGTTTCCACAGTAGCGTAGCGTCCGCGGAATTCGTCAAATTGGTCGTAGATCTCCTCAACGGTAATTGTTTTATCGGCAGCGAACTTATACGATTGCTCTTTGCTGAATATCTCCCCGTCCGCGGCCCGGTAGCCGACTTCAATTTTATGATATTTGCCGTCGGGGACAATATTCAAGGCTGCCCTGCCTTCGTACCAGACACCTATTTTTTCCATGGACAGCGGCTGCCACTCGGACCCGTCGATTCTATAAAAGAGGTCTTTGATAAGCTGCGAGGCGTCGTAAGCCTGCACCTTGAGCGGCGCGCCGGCGTCGATAGCGACGTCCACAGGTGAAATGACGTTGATCTGCTTGTTAGCTCCCAGTTCCTTATAAAAGCTGAGCACTTCGCCGTCTTTACCGGGCAGGGGACAGACGAGGCGGTAGCCTAAGGGGGCGCCTGCTTTCCCCACAATATCCCGCCACCAGGAACCGCAGAACGAACTGGTAGCCTGTTCCGGGAAACCGTTATCCACAGCTTCTTCGGTATGCCAGTGGCCGGAGAGCATCATTTTTACCTTATAGTCTTTCAGGAGATCGCGTATCTTCTCCCAGTCGTTCCAGTTGGAAGAAGGCTGGTGGAAGAATAAAATGATGTTTTTGTCTTTGTTTTTCTCCAGGTCCTCTTGCAGCCAGTTAAATTGCTCCTCGGGAAGGGATACGGTTCTTCCCGCCTCCAGGGGATCTAAAACGATATAGTGATAATCGGCCTGGTCAAATGAATAATGCGTGGCGAACCCTGTTTTTTCGGTGAAAAGACCGTCTCCAAAGTATTTTTTAAGCTCGTCAGGGATTTTTTCCTTGTCTTCCGGTTTTTTGTAGTACTTGCTCCCCCCCACATCGTGGTTGCCGGGGACTTGATAAAACGGTATTCCTTCCGATTTAATGGGATTTACAATGTCGTTCAGATAAAGGTCATACCACTCGATCCCTTTTTCCAGAGGGTTGGTTTCGGCCTTCAGCACCAGGTCGCCGGTAGTCACAACGAAGGAGGGGTCGAGGGCTTTTATTTCTTCCACAAATGGCTGAGCATAAGCCTGCGGATCGTATTTGCCTTGAAAAACCTTTTGGGCGTCTGCAAAATTACCGTAGTGCAAGTCGGTTACCTGAACGAACATATCCAGGGGGATATTGATCCTCCCTTCGATAGAGGCGCCGAAGGGCTGCTCCAGCTGTTTCAAATACTCGATCAAAGCGTCTAAATCCGTTGGGCCGGCTTCCCGCTCCGAGCCTTCTTTGAGGACGGTGAAGTTATCTCCTCCGTCCGCCAGGAAGCTGTTCACGGTCACGCTGTATGTTTGAGACGCTTGCAGAGGCTGACCGTTAATAAGGATATCGGCCGGATCCACCCGTTCGCCGGCCTCCTTGGCGGGATCCCAGGTATAGCTCAGGCCTGATACCTGCAAAAATGCGGGGATAGGACTGGTCCAGCCATTGCTGTTCCAGCAGAGTATCGATCTGCGCTCCGCTGAGATTCATCTTTACCAGTGTGTTATTAAAGGGCTGTACGGTGTATAGGTCTCCCCAGGTCGCTTCTCCTGCTGTGAGATTCGCCCTGATGCCTCCCGGATTCATAAAAGCAAGCTCACTGCCCATTTTCCACCTCTGGGCATCGGCGATTAAATTGCCCAGAGCGCTTTCCCCCGCATGATTCTGGTCCTTTGTCAAATCATAAGCGGCCGTTCCCACCACCTGATTGCTGATGGGCGCCGCCAGTTCACGATACTGATTCACCAGTGCGGCCACCGTGCTGTCGGCAGGGGTGCCCGCCTCATGATAAGTATCGACAATGCGGGCGCTTTTTGCTGACACATCTTTGGTCTGGCGGTCGATGGTCAGATCGATATCGGCGAAAGCGGTGCCGTTGGAGTATGCCTGCGTGACAATTTTTCCGTTGATGGCGCCCCAGAAGCCGGTGTGGGTGTGCCCGCTGACCACGACATCCACTTCGTCGTCGATGGCGTTGACAATATCGACAATCGGGCCGGAGATCGTCCCGCCCTGGCGGTCCCCCTCGCCCCCCTGGTGCAGAAGGACGATGATGGTTTCCACGCCCTGCGTTTTGAGTTCGCCCACATATGTGTTGACCGAGTCTGCCGTATCGAGAAAATCAAGGGAGGCGACGCCGGAAGGCACAACGATGGTAGGGGTTTCTTCCAGCGCGGCCCCGATAAAGCCAACCTTAATACCGTCTATTTCGCTGACCGCGTAGGGAGAGAATACGGTCTGCCCGGTTTGCTTATCAACGACGTTGGCGCACAGATACTCCGTGGATGCCCTGGGCCAACTGCCGGTGTATGGCTCTGTCTGCGGGTGGGGGCCTCCGTTCTGCAGACGCAGAAGCTCCTCTATTCCTTCGTCAAATTCATGGTTCCCCGGGCATCCGTAAGTGAAACCGGCCTCGCCCAAAATTTTCAGGGTAGGCTCGTCCTGCAACAGGGCGGAGATGGGATGGCTGGCCCCGATTGCATCGCCGGCGTGCACCCGCAGGGTGTGGGCGCCCTCCGCCGCATCCTCTTCCCACTTGTTTAAATAGCCGGCTAAAACCGCCGCCCCGCCAATCGGTTTGTCGTTTAAGGTTTTTGATTCCAGAGTGCCGTGGAAGTCGTTAATGGCCAGTATCTGCAGCTGGAGATCCTGTTCGCCGTCCGCCAGCACGGCCGACGGATTGAGAAAGGTAAGACAGCAACAAAGCAACACGAGATAAGCAAAGGCGGTAAAGAGTTTACTTTTTCTCTTAGTCAAAAACAAAGTAAGCACCTCGCTTTCAGATTTTATTAATATAGCGTTATCTAACTTCTCTTTACATCGATCACCCCTTCCGGAAAAGGATTCTGTTCCCTAACGATGAGGCGCACAGCAGCTGAAACCTAACCAATTATGTTAAAAGATAACATGATATTTTTAACGCGCTATTAACCTCAGACTAAAGTTAGGATAAAAGAGGGAGAAGACAGACCGGAGGGGGTTGGCGGGATACTTGGAATCCGGTGGGGATGGGGAGAGGGGCAGTAAAGAATGAGGATGCAAAAAGAGGCAAAAAAAGAGGCAATCCGTGAGAGCGGCGGATTGCCCCTGATCTTAATTAGGATATTTTATACAGCATTTTATATCGAGCGTCTTTTCCTCATCAGCAGATAGGCAGCTCCTATTATTCCCGCGCCGCAGATGAGGGACCAAATGGCCATGGATGCTCTGTCACCGGTAGCGGTATCTTGTGTTTTCTCTTT
>DHAA01000092.1 GCA_002397275.1 Thermacetogenium sp. UBA4966
ACGTGGAGACCGTTGTTAAAATAATTGTGGAAAATGCCCGTACCGGCGAGGTGGGCGACGGTAAAATTTTCACCTACAAGATCGACAACGCCGTCCGGATCAGAACCGGTGAGAAGGGAGACAAGGCGATATAGTTTTTTTTGCAAACAACTATTGAAATGAAGAAAATAATATGATAGATTATAGTTAAAGTAAATATTACCAGTTATGAGAGCTGCTGACCGAACAACGGAGGCGCTTTCCCTTGAGGGGAGAGCGCTTTTTTTAACCCCGTTAATGCGGCTACGTTTTACCAAGCGTCTGCCAAAACGTCAAGCGCGGCTAAATCTCTAAACAGCAGCGCTATATTAACAAATTTGAGATGGGCTGACCGAACAACGGAAGCGCGTCCCCTTTATGGGATGGCGCTTTTTTCTGTCGCCCGGGATTCATCGGTTATGGATCGTTCTGAACTAATACGGAAGGATGGGGTGAAAGCTGTGGAAGAAAACAATGAATTTCAACTGAGTGAAAAAGAAAAAAAAGTTATTGAACTGATGCGGCGTATAGGCTACGGGAAAATTTGCATCATTGTCCGCGACGGCGAGCCTATTATGATAGAGGAGATGAGGAAGTCGGTCACGCTTTGAGGGCTTATCGGAAAGTATTTATTTTTATGTTGTATAAGCAGCGGTTATTAGGTAGTATAGTACTATAACATTATAAAAAAGTTGCCAACAGGGGCGCCGCAAGGCTGAGAGGCATTTTATGCCGACCCTTTGAACCTGATCTGGGTAATACCAGCGGAGGGAGTGATCGATATGCTTATTTCTAGGCACTCCTTTTATGGGGGTGCCTGTCTTTTTATAAAATCGCGGGGAGGGATAATTCATGAAAAATGTTTTAACGATTGCCACCTCCGACTCCTGTGGAGGGGCGGGGATCCAGGCGGACATAAAAACCTTCAGCGCCCTGGGTACTTACGGTATGAGTGTGATCGTTGCTATTACCGCCCAGAACACCCGGGGGGTCGTGAGCATCAGAGAGCTTGATCATGAGATTATCAGAGACCAGATTGACTGCCTTTTTGATGATATTGAGATCCATGCGGTCAAGGTGGGGATGGTCTCGAGCAGTGGAATCATCGCTGTGCTCGGGGAAGCCTTGAGACGCTGGAGACCTCCTTATGTGGTGCTTGATCCTGTAATGGTTTCCAAGAGCGGCTGCCGTCTCCTGAAACCTGAGGCCAAGGGTGACTTGATCAAAATCCTCTTCCCTCTGGCTGATCTAGTGACGCCAAACCTTGACGAGGCAGAAGCGATCACAGGCGAGCGGGTCACAACGGTTGAACAGATGAAGCAGGCTGCTGTGGCGATTGAGAAACTGGGGGCCAGGAATGTGATTGTCAAGGGGGGCCACCTGGAGGGGGATGCTGTGGATGTCCTCTATGCAGGAGGAAATTTCTATTATCTGGATGAGAAAAAAATTAATACTAAAAATACCCATGGAACAGGGTGCACTTTTTCCTCCGCTATCGCTGCTTATTTGGCCAAAGGGTACGGTATGCTGGAAGCAGTAAAACGAGCCAAGGAGTATATCACAGGAGCCATCGAGCATGCTTTGCCTATCGGGCATGGGGCTGGTCCGACCAACCATTTCTATCGTTTATACTCCTAGGCGCTGCCGCTCCTTTTGTGCTTTACAGTTACATTAGGAATAAGTTGGTGGAAGTCTGGAATGCAGGTTCTTTAATCAATTTTATAAATTAGAGGAGTAAGCAAACATGATTGGTAAAGTGAACGATAACTTTTTTACAAAAGCAATACTCTCTCACACCGGAAAGGAGTCAGCCGCTGTGGCGGTCGGTCCCATGATGGGGGTGGATGCCGGTGTGGTCAAGATAGGGGAGCAGTACATGGCTATCGCTGAGGACCCTATTTTCCCCGGACCGACAACCTCACCCGAAGATTTTGGCTGGATTACGGTACATATCGGGGCCAGTGATGTGGCTGTGACGGGAATTAAGCCTCAGATGATGACTTATTCCCTTCTGCTGCCCCCTGCCACCGGTGAGGACTATATCGGCCGTTTGGTGAAGAGCATCAGCAGCAATGCCTGCGAGCTGGGTATTTCCATTGTGGGAGGCCACACAGGTTTTTATGATGCCGTTAAATTACCGATTATCGGCGGTATAACCGTGTGGGGGATGGGGAGGAGTTTTATCACCCCTGGCGACGCTAAAACCGGCGATCTCCTGATTATTACCAAGGGAGCGGCCATAGAAGCGGCGGGGATTCTGGCGCAGGAGTTGGGTGACGTTCTTTTGACGGCGGGAATTTCTGAGGAACTGCTGGATAGGGCGAAGCGCAGGTTCCGGGAGATCTCCGTGGTCCGGGATGCCGAGATAGCCATGGCCGCGGGAGGTGTACACGCCATGCACGACGCCACCGAAGGAGGGCTGGCCCGCGGGCTCTGGGAGATAGCGGAGGCATCGGGCGCGGGGCTGCGTGTAGAACGCCGGCTTGTGCCGGTACCCGAGGATATCCAGGCTGTCTGTAAGCACTTCCAACTGGATCCCCTGCAGATCATCAGTGAGGGCACGCTGGTTGCTTCCTGTGAACCCTCAAGGGCGGAGATGATCATAGAGAGCTTGCGTGAGAAAGGGATCCCTGCCGCAGTGATCGGAGAGGTTACTCCCTTATCTGAAGGCCGCTGCTGGGTTAATCCGGATGGCGGCAGAGAGGAATTAGTTCCTCCGCCTGTGGACCTCTTCTGGGAAACCCTCGCCGGCGCTCTTTCCGCAAAGGGAACTGTTTAGTTTCCCGCTCAGCTCGGCGTTTGTATCAGGAGAGCCGGTGTTTTGAATAAAAAAGGAATGGAGTGAGGAAAAATGCTTTGCAACGTCAGTTTGCAGGTCTTGCCCAGTGTTCCTGAGGAGCGTCTTTACCAGGTGGTGGACGAGGTCATCAAATTGATTCAGGAGTCGGGCGTGAAGCATGTCGTCGGCCCTATGGAGACCACTATGGAGGGGGAACTCGATCAATTATTGGGGATCGTGCAAAAGGCCCAGGAGGTATGCTTAAAAAATGGGGCGGAGAGGGTTCTTTCTGTGGTGAAGATCGACTGTAAGGCCGGCGGAGTGACTATTGATGAAAAGATCGAAAAGTATCGCTGAGCAGGGGGCGCCGTTCTTCTTTTTGGCTCTGCTCTTGGCGCTCTGGGAGGCGGCTGTGAGGTGGGGGGGTGTTCCGCAATGGATCCTGCCGGGGCCTTTACAGATTTTGAAGACATTTGGGGAGACATTTCCCCTGCTGCTCAAGCATTCCAGGAGTACTGTGCTCGAATGTCTGCTGGGATTCGCGGCTGCCGTCATTCTGGCTTTTATTATCGCCCTGTTGATGGATCAACTGCCTCTGGTGAGGAAAACTTTATATCCGCTCTTGATCGCCTCCCAGACCGTGCCGATTGTTTCCGTTGCTCCGCTGTTTATCATTTGGTTCGGTTACGGGATATTACCGAAAATACTGGTGGTGGTGCTGGTCTGCTTCTTTCCGGTGGCCATCAGCCTTTTGGGGGGATTAGCCGCGGTGGACAGGGAGTATGTGGAGCTCTTCAGGTCAATGGGCGCCTCCAGAATGGCTATTTTTCGGATGGTGAAGCTCCCTCTGGCACTCCCCTCCCTTTTTTCAGGGCTGAAGATCTCCGCTGCCTACAGTGTGATGGGCGCGGTGATCGGTGAGTGGCTGGGCGCCAAGGAGGGGCTCGGCAACTACCTCACCCTTTCCCAGCGCTCTTTTATGGTGGATCGGGTTTTCGCCGCCATTCTGGCGATCACTGTCTTAAGCCTGATCGTTTTTGCTGTCGTTGCCGCTGTAGAGAGGCTGATCATCCCGTGGCACAGGCTGGATAAGCGATGAATCATAGGATCAAGGAGGATGAAGGGCAGATGAATGTTGATTATTCTCTTTATCTCGTTACAGACAGGGATGTTTTGCAGGGCAGGAACCTTTTGGATGCTGTTGCCGAGGGGATCGAGGGGGGTGTCACCCTCGTCCAGCTCAGAGAAAAGGGCGTTTCCAGCAGGGAATTCTACCGGCTTGCCCTGCAGGTCAAGAGGCTGGTTCATGCCCGGGGGGTTCCCCTGGTGATCAACGACCGTTTGGATATCGCTCTGGCAGTAGATGCCGACGGCTTGCATATCGGACAGGAGGACTTGCCTGCGCCGGTTGCCAGAAAGATCCTGGGTCCAGGAAAGCTGCTCGGTCTATCGGTATCCGATGTGCAGGAAGCTGTGCAGGGTGAAAAGGAGGGAGCGGATTATCTGGGAGCAGGGGCCGTTTTCCCCACAGCGAGCAAAGATGTTCCCGTGCCTCCCATCGGCCCGGCCGGCTTGCAAATGGTCAAGGACGCGGTGTCCATACCGGTCGTGGGTATCGGGGGTATCGGGCCGGCTAATATCGATCAAGTCAAGGAAACGGGGGTCGACGGCGCGGCGGTTATCTCAGCGATTTTCGGCGCGCATCATATACAGGATGCCGCCCGCAAATTGTCAGAGGCGTGGAAACGACCATGAACAGGGTGTTTTTCCTCGATTTTGACGGCACAGTCACCAAGATAGATACCTGCTTTTTGATGGTCAACGCCTTCGCCGGGGATGGTTGGAGAGAGATCAACGACCGCTGGGAGAAAAAAGAGATTTCCACGGAGGAGTGCGCCTCTCTCACCTTTCAATTGTTCTCAGCAGGCCCGGAGGATGTAAAGAAGCTGTTGGATACCGTGGAGATCGACGAGTATTTTGACGATTTCCTGGAGTTTTGCCGTGTCCAGGGGGATGAGGTTTATATTCTGAGCGACGGCTATGATTTGGCTGTCGATACAGTATTCAAAAAATATAATATCCGAGTTCCTTACTACGCCAACAGGATGCTCTATAAAGACGGATTCCGCATCGATTGCCCCTATCTGAACCCTGAGTGCGGCCGGTGCGGGGTCTGCAAGTCGTCTCTGATGAACAAGTTGAAGGGAGGGGCGGAGCGGGTGATCTATATCGGCGACGGTCACTCTGATACCTGTCCGGCGCTAAAGGCCGATCTGGTTTATGCCAAGGGGTTTTTATACCGCTATTGTTTGGAGAAGGGGATACCGGTCGTTTGTTTTGAGACCTTCCAAGATATCATTAAGCACTTAGAATACTGAAAGGTGGTTTTGTGTTTTGAAAAGAAGATTGCTGGCTGCGGTTGTCTCCGTTCTTGCGGTGACCATGCTGTTGACGGGGGGGTGCGGGCAGCCCCGGGAAAGCGCTGATCAATTGGAAAAGGTGACAGTGCTCCTGGATTGGACGCCGAACACCAACCACAGCGGCGTCTATGCCGCTCAGAAGATGGGCTATTACAAAGAAGAGGGGCTTAATGTGGAGATTACACAGCCGGGGGAAGGGGGCGCTGCGCAGTTGATCGCCGCCGGCCAGGGAGACTTCGGCTTCAGCTACCAGGAGGAGATGACCATCGCCAGAAGCAAGGGACTGCCGATAAAGGCTTTAGCAGCGGTGATCCAGCATAACACATCGGGTTTTGCATCTCCGCTGGAAAAGGGGATTAAAACCCCTGCGGATTTTGAGGGGAAGAGCTACGGGGGCTGGGGTTCCCCGGCGGAAGAAGCGATGCTCAGAGCTTTGATGCAGCAGGCGGGCGCGGATTTCAGCAAGGTGGAGATGATCAATATCGGCGCCGCGGACTTTTTCTCCAGCGTTAAGAAGGATGTGGATTTTTCCTGGATCTTCTGGGGCTGGACCGGCATTGAATCAGAGATCAGGGGGATTCCTCTGAACTTTATCCGGCTGCGCGATTATCATGACGCCCTGGACTTCTATTCCCCGGTTCTGATCGCCAATGAGAAAACGCTGGAAGAGAAACCGGAACTGGCGAAGAAGTTTATGAAAGCGACCGCCAGGGGTTATGAGTACTGCATTGCTCACCCGCAAGAGGCGGGGGAGGCCCTCTGTCAAAGCGTGCCCGAGTTGAATAAGGAACTGGTGAGCAAAAGCCAGCGCTACCTGGCTGAGGAGTATCGCAGCGATGCCTCTCGCTGGGGGGAGATGTCGGAGGAGCGCTGGAAGAAGTATGCCGACTGGATGTACTCCCAGAAGCTGATCGAAAAGCCCGTTGAGGCCAGGGATGCCTTTACCAACGATTTTTTGCCGGAGGGGTAAGCGTTGCCGGAGATAACTGTGCAAGGGATCAGTAAAACACTGGGCGGCCTGCCGACCCTGGGCGAGATCAGCCTGCAGGCTGTTGATCAGGAATTTATCGGAATCCTGGGGCCGAGCGGCTGCGGAAAAAGCACGCTGTTCAATATCATCTCCGGTTTGCTCCAGCCGGACGCCGGCAGGGTGATCATCGACGGCCGAGACTGGACAGGGGTGACCGGAAGGGTGAGCTACATGCACCAGAAGGACCTGCTGCTGCCCTCCTGCAGCGTTCTGGATAACGCCGCCATCCCCCTGGTTTTAAAGGGGATGTCCAGGCGCCAGGCGCGGGAGAGGGCGGCAGAGCATTTCCGGCAGTTTGGGCTGGCGGGTTTTGAGAAATACTACCCGTCCCAGCTTTCCGGGGGGATGAGGCAAAGGGCGGCCCTGCTCAGGACCTACCTTTTTTCCAGCGACATTATGCTCCTTGACGAGCCTTTTGCCGCGCTGGATGCCATCACCAGGAGAAAGATGCAGGTTTGGCTGTTAGGGGTGTTTCAAGAACTGCACCCCACGGTGCTCTTTATTACTCATGATGTGGATGAGGCGCTTTTCCTCTGTGACCGGGTCTACGTGCTTTCCGAGTGCCCGAGCGAGGTCCGCCTGGAGGTAAAGGTTCCTTTCTGCAGGCCGCAAAGCTGGCGTACTATCACCGACCCCGGCTATAGTAAGCTGCGGGATGAAATACTGGAGGCGCTCTCTATTTAGCGGCCGCGGCTATAGCTCGTACTGCCTGTATTTCTTCTCCGCCAGAGTCAGCATCCAAGAATAGATGCCGGCTGAGGCGGCGGTGTTCAGAAGCAGCAGAACAGCATAGCCCAACCACCAGGGAGCAATAATTGCCAGCCCCACGCTGATGCCGCCCATGACGACGAGAAGAAGCAAGGTGATCAGCCCGATAAACAGCACGTTCAGGTTGTTTTTAACGGCGCGCTGCGGATCCTCCCAATCGAATTGAGGGCGTGTCAAATCGATCACGATTCCTAAAGCGGTCACTACCGCGGCTACAGCCAGGGCCAGGACCGCCAGCAGCAGCGTGTCGGCCCAGGTCAGGTGCAAGAGAAAGACAGACAGGGCGAAAAGGGGGAGTGTGCAGACGAAGTTTACCGTCAGTATATAGCAAAACTTGGCTTGCACCTGTTTCCTCGGACTCACCGGGATCAATTGAGAAAGTGAAAACAGCTTGCCCTCCCGGGAAAGCGCTGAGGGTGACAAGGGCAGAGTTCCGGCGACAAAGGTCATAAAGGCGACAATAGACAGTTTAAGATAGGGGTATTTAATCAGATATTCTCCAATATCTCCGAACTGGAACATTTCGCCCTGGGCCAGCAGGGGAAGCACAGCGAAAATGGGGACAATGATCGCTACCGGCAGGACGTTCATCAGAAAAACCGGGGTGCGGATAAAGAGGCGGTGCTCCCTGAGGACCAGCGCCTTGAAGAGCGACGAGGCTTTCCACACGTTTTTACCGCTGTTGGTGAGGCGGCGTTTTTTGGCTACCTCCTCGCCGGCGGAGAGCCCCCGGTAGAAATATTTCTCTCCCAGGTAAAGCATCAAAGCGATCAAAGAGGCGGTCAGCAGCAGGAAAAAAGCGAGGTTGAGCAGCCCTTCGCCGCTTCCGGCCAGGGCCAGGGATTTGGTGACCCAGATCGCCGGAGGGAAGCTTTGTCCTATTTCTGTGAGCAACGCTCCATGCACCTCAATCATTGATTGAAGCGAGGAGAGTTCATTTCCCTGAGGAAGGGATTGCATAAAAAATTGAATTCCCATGACAAAGGCGATGATCAGCACATAACTCAGAATGGTGAAGATATCTTTCATGCGTCTGCTTCCCGTTCTGCTCATCAGCAGGATGCTGATCACTGCCGCCGGCGCCAGCGGCAAGGCGGGGAAAAGGAGGAAAATAAGCGCGGAGAGGATGATGTACAATATCCCCAGACCTTCTCCCAGACCAAAAACGATCAGCGCCGGGAGCAGGAGGACGGCTTGCGTCAGGTACTGGTTGACCATTACCAGTGAAAAACGGGCTGCTATAACCTGCAAAGGTTTTAGTGGAAGCGCCGCTAAGAGGGCGTTGTCCTGGGCGAAATAAAAGGTGCTGATCGTTGTTCCGATGTCGAAGATAAACGTTATGAAAGCGACCGTGAGCGAACTGAAGACCAACACTATTCCCGGTTCGCCGAGCATCTTGCCGGCGTTATACAAGGCGTTGGCAAAGAGCATGACCAGCGAAAAAACGAAAACCCCGCCGACGCCCAGGCCAATCGCGGCCAAAATCGGCTGCCATAACTCCTTCTTTTCCACCAGGTATTTCTGCTTCATCGCCGAGATGCCGTAATAATTGCGAAAGATGACCTTGAGCAAAGCAGGGAACGGCTTCATTCTGTCAGCTCCAAGAATATATTTTCCAGAGTTTCTTTCTCATGGTGTTCGTTGATTTCATCCAGTGTGCCGCAGGCGATGATTTTACCCTTGTTGATAATAGCTAGGCGGTCGCAGAGCCGCTCCGCTACCTCCAGAATATGGGTGGAGAAGAATACGGTATACCCCTGGCGGCAGTGTTCGGCCATTAGGTCCTTGAGCAAGAAGGATGAACGCGGGTCAAGCCCCACCATGGGTTCGTCCATGATCCAGACCGGCGGGTTGTGCAGGAGCGCGCCGGTGAGGACGAGTTTTTGCTTCATACCGTGGGAGTAACTCTGTACCAGATCGCGGACGGCATCCTGGATGCCGAAGAGCTGCAGCAAGTGTTCGAGGCGCTCTTTCCTCACCTTCTCCGGTACCTCGTAAACATCTGCCAGAAAATTTAGGTATTCGCTTCCGGTCAGTCGATCATATACCTGGGGCTGGTCAGGAACGAAACCTATCGAGCGTTTTACGGTGATGGTATCTTTGAGCATATCGCTTCCGGCGACCCTTACACTTCCGAAATCAGGCTGCAGCAGTCCGACGATGATCTTGATTGTCGTGGTTTTCCCAGCGCCGTTCGGCCCCAGAAAACCGAAGATCTCGCCTGGTTTTACTGTAAGCGTAACATCGTCGACAGCCTTGACATTGCCTTTTGCATAAGACTTGGTGATGCCGATCAGTTCGATCACAGATAAAAGTCCTTTCTATTGAGGTTCCCTTGACAAGGGTATAATGATTTCTCCAAGATAATTAATAAAATCATATCATATTTTAAAGTTATTGTATGGAAAAATAGATAAAAGATCAACGCTTTTGGCAGAATTGTAATACTCGCCTAAATTGTCTTCCATTGCGGAAGCTCAAACCTTATGTTATAATAACTCCTGGCAGAATCGGTTTTTACTTGCTTGATACTCCTGGACCTTTTATCTAGTCCGTCTGCTCCCACCTGAAGACAAATATTTGAATGTGTTCCCTTGAACAGATTCAGTGGTTTGATGCATTTCTGCCTATGGGGTCAAACATAGGATTCACATATCGATTGTAATTCTTGGCTTTTAAAATTGCTAAAAACTGAAGCACTTCTTTTATTAAGTTACTGGAGTGATTCTGGATGCGTTCGATAAAAGAGCAGATCCCGCTTATTGTAATGAGTAGTATTATCATGCTGACTATAATTCTCGTTTTTGTTATCTGCTGCCATGATCAAGCTGAATTACTGAAAGCGGCAGAGACCAAAGCAAAAAGTGATCTTGCTTCGTCTGAGGCAATAATTGACAGTAATTATCCGGGCTTTTGGGACCTTCGCGGGTTAAAACTATATAAAGGTCAGACAGTTATCAATAATAATCATACTGTAGTCGACTACATTAAGGATTTAACCGGAGACGAATGCGCCATATTCCGGAATAATGTCTGCGTATCTACAACTGTGTTGAAAGAAGGTTGTAATAGGGATGTCGGTATCTACGCGCCTTATGAAGTGACAAGTAAGGCGCTTAAAATTAACCGAAACTATACGGCTAAAGCTCAATTTGCCGGAAAGACATCCGGGATTGCTTACAAACCGATAACTAATGCCAAGGGGTTAATACTTGGCGTACTTTATGTTGCTGTACCGACAACGCCATATAGCGCCATATTTTTCGGCGTGCTCAAAACTGTTGGGCTTGCTGGTCTAGGGATAGCACTACTGGCAGGGCTGATCACACGGTTTATTATTGCTAAAAAGATTGTTAAGCCGTTGCAAGATGCTATCAACGGGATGAAAGAAATTACGATGAACAGGACAGATCAACCGCTGAACATACAAAGCGCTAATGAAATAGGGGAATTGACTCAGGTATTCAGCAAGATGTATGTGAGTATACAAAAAACCGAAAACGAGCTGCAACAGGTCCATGAGGAATTTCGCCAAATAGACAGCGAAAACGAGAGAACAACTAAACAAGAACAGGAAACCGACTTTAACGGAGAAGATGAATGGTTCGAGACGCTGCTCGAATCGCGGAAGGAATTGCCGAAGGGTTTGAGTCGAGTTACCCTTAAACTGATAGTGTTATTCTTGAAACAACAGGGAGAAAACGAGGTTACGGCCCTGGATGTATCTAAAGCCGTGAATCTCTCAATCGTGGCGGTACGCAATTACTTTAATTATCTGAGCGAAATTGGTCTGCTCGATATAGAGCAAAGGTACGGCAGCGCGGGAAGACCGCTGAGATTTTTTAGATTAAGAGCGTAGAAAAGTATGTAATTAGAATCAAAAAATTGAAGAATAAACTGCTCTTGAGCCCGTTAAGGGCTTTCTTTCTTTTTTTACTTAACTTTATTTTTTCTTAAATCAATTATTACCAGATCATAAAAGGCCATCTAACAGCTTTTTTAGCAAAACGAAGTCGCACATTACTTTTCTTATTTACGTTTTATTGACCCCTTACTTGAACGTTGGCTACACTTTATAGTGCGGAATGTAATCAGAGTTAATGCCACTAATCCGTATTGGGGAGGTGAAGGGACGAAACGAATCAAATGGCAAGAAGGGGGAATGCCTAGATAAGACAGACAAGCTAAAAAAAGAAAAAGGCGGGAGAGGATGAAACTGTGAGAACAATCTTATCTGTAATTCATAATAAATGGGTTACGCTAGTGTTGCGGATTCTCCTGGGCTCTTTGTTTATTTTTGGGGCTCTAGTCAAGCTGCCGGATATCAAGATGAACTCAGTTAATGTGGTCTATGAATACGGGGTTCTGCCCGTAGGTCTGGCGACGGTCTTCGGTTATCTATTGCCTTTCTTAGAGTTAGCGGCAGGTATTGCCATATTATTCGGAGTGCTGACAAGGCTTGCATCTCTGGGCGGCGGGCTGCTCGGCCTGTCCTTTGCTATTGGAGAGGGGATAGTGCTCAGCCAGGGCAGGGATATTAATTGTGGTTGTTTCGGCGGTGTGATTGACACTATGATGTCGGCAACAATTTACCTGTCTATTGTGATGATGGCAGCCGGGTTCTTGATATGCACATCTCCAAATCGTAATTTTGTTTCAATAACGAGTTTGGTTTTTAATAAACTAAAGGCGATTCCTAAGATACTTAAAATAATATCTTAATATAAGTTACTCTACTTGCTTTACAATTTACTAATTTCGAGGAGGGCTATTTATGCAAAAGCTATGCAGGCATAAATCCGTGGCTTGTTTACTGATATTAGTATTCACGTTCTCGGCCTTTATGCTTAGCGGATGTGGCTCGAATGCTGAAAAAGCTGTCAGCTGGACGCTGGTAGATCCATCAGGTGTACAAAAAGTGGAAACGATCGAGTTGAATCCTCATCCCACATCACTGGAGGGGAAAACAGTTGTTTTGCGCTGGAACGGCAAGGAGAACGGTGATAATTTATTGGATGGGGTGGCAGAGCAGCTGGAGAAAAATATTAAAGATATAAAAATAATCAAGGTATATGAGACAATGCCGGAAACAATTGAATATGGCGTAGACAAAATGGGTCCCGATGTGATTGATAAGATAGTTGCTTTAAAACCGGATCTGATAATCTCAGGCCAAGCCGATTGAGGAAGCTGCACATCATGGCTGGTAGTTGACCAGCTCAAGTTTGAAAAAGCCGGTATCCCTACAGTAACTTTGGCAACAACAGATTTTGTGGAAAGAGCGGAACAGGCTTCGCTGGATAATGCAGGCGCGAAAGTTAGTTTTGTAGTCGTCGAACACCCCGTAGCCGGTATCGGCAGAGAAAAGGCGATGAAGAAGGCGGAAAAGGCATGGCCTGATATCCTTAAAGCCGCTACCAAGTGGACGCCCCCGGCGGTAGATCCAAAAGCCTTGAAACAACAAGATGCTTATCCTGCACCAACGTTTACTTTTAAAGGCACCACTCAAGAATTGAATCAAATGTTTATCGATAAGGGATGGTCAGAGGGAATCCCGGTGGTTCCTCCTACCCCTGAAAAGGTTAAAGCTATGCTAAAAGGTACCACACGCCAACCGGATGAAGTTGTATGGATAGTTCCTCCGCGTAATGGAATATTAACGGTAGAAATGGTAGCAACCTATGCCGTTATGGCAGGGTGCAAACCCGCATATATGCCGGTTATCCTGGGAATCCTAGATGGCTTGAAGGACCCTGAATTTAATTGGCTGGCAGCGACGACGACCACACATCCGAAAGCTGTCTTAGCGATGGTCAACGGCCCCATAGCGGAAGAAATTGGCCTTGCTTCAGGATCAGGAGCGGCAGGCGGAATGTACCAGGCCAACACATCGATAGGATACGCTGTGTCCTTGATCACTGATGTCGTCGGCGATTCAAAGCCGCAAACTAACGATAAAAGTGTTTTGGGTTGGTCCGGCAACACGATATCGACTGTTGTGGCGGAAAACCTTGAAGACAGCCCGTGGGAGCCATACAGTCTACAAAGAGGATTCAGTAAGGATGATAATATAGTAA
>DHAA01000022.1 GCA_002397275.1 Thermacetogenium sp. UBA4966
GGGAGTTTCCGAATAACTACTAAACATAAAAGGAGGGGGAAGCGCTTTGCTACAAATCATCACCGACAGCGCCGCAGATCTGCCGCCGGAAGTAATCGAAAGGTATAAGATCCATGTGGTTCCACTGACCGTGCATATCGACGGTGAGGAGTATTTAGACAGGGTCGAACTTTCAGCAGAAGAATTTTACCGTAAAATGGCCGGTGCTAAAGTCCTGCCCAAAACATCTCAGCCCCCGGCGGCCGCTTTCATCAAAATATTTCAAGCCCTGGCATCCAAGGGAGAACTCCTCTGCATCAGCATGTCCTCAAAACTGAGCGGCACCTTCCAGACAGCGTGCCTGGCCAAGGAAATGTCCGGCATTAACGCAACAGTGTTCGACAGCTGGGCAGCCTCATTGGCCCAAGGGCTGCAGGTGATCAAAGCAGCGATGCTGGCTGAAAAAGGGCTTCCCTGTTCAGAGATTATAAGTAAATTGACACCGTTCAGAAATAAAATGACCATCTTAATCCTGCTGGATACCCTGGAGAACATCGTCAAGGGAGGCAGGTTGAGCAAATTCCAGGGCTCCCTGGCTAAACTGCTCAACATCAAGGTTCTGCTGACAGGCGTCGAAGGGGCGGTGGTTATGCTGGAACGGGCGCATGGAAGGAAAAAGGCTTTTCAAAAGATTGTGGAGATAATAGGCGACAAAGTCAGGGAAGCAAAAGAAATTCCGGCGAGAATGTTCAGCATCTCTCATTGCAACAACATCAAAGACGCAGAATTCCTGAAAAAACAGATTACGGAAAAATACCGGCCTTGTGATGTGCTCATCAACGAGATGGGACCGACAATCGCCACTTACGCCGGGAAAGGCGGCTTGATCATCTCCTTTTAAACCGCCTAAAGGGATTGGAAAAGCAGCCTTCCCTTTTGAACATGATAGTTGATCAGCTTTCGCTCCAAGAGGTAGGTGAGAAAGGCAGAAACGGTGGAGAAAATTACATGATACTCCATCAGATTGAGAGGCAAATCATTATTGGTTGCGAGCTGTTCCACCAGGTCCTCTTTGCTCAGAGGCTGTCTGAGGAGTTCCAGGATCTGCTGCTGGACCGTATTGATATTTTCCAGGTTCTTGGCCACCAGACCGGGAAGCTCTTCACCGGCAAAAGCATCACCGTCATGGCTGATGACGAAATAGTCGGCATCAACCTCTGATAAGGAATGAAGAGTAGTTATGCTTTTTCCGATGTCATAGCGATAGGGAATGAGGTACTTTTCCAGGGTAGAGGCGCTGAAGATGGAGTCCCCGAGAAAACATACCCTATCGGGAGTAATAAGGCCAATCTGACCAATTGTGTGGCCAACAAGAGGGATTATCTCAAATTCCTGTTCCTCGATTTTCCACACACCCGTTTCCAGGTAATGATCTATAGGAAAACGCCGCGGGCCGCGGTCCAAATCCGGCAAAGGGTTGGCGGAGAAAAAAATGGCGGCGAGCAGGGAAGGGTTTTCTGCAAACGGTTTCTCGGACTGCGAGGTATATACTTTGCAGCGCGGGTAGTTTCTTTGAAAATAGATGTTGCCGCGGCAGTGATCCAGGTGAATGTGTGTGTTAACGATATATTGGAGGCGAATGTTATTGTTCTTGACCGTCTCATCTATCATGCGGGCTTGTGCGCCGGTAAAGCCGGTGTCGATCAAAAGGCAGCAGCCGCCGGCAAAGACATAAACGCCGACATTTGTAGCGGCTTTAATATAACAGGTATTCCCTTTTATCCTGACAAGATCCATGCTAAACACCCTAATCATTATAGCAAATCTATACCAAAAAACAACAAGGCGGAAAGGGGGAGACAAAATGTTAAAAGCTATTCTCTTTGATTTGGACGGGACACTGATCGATTCTATCCCTTTGATCAGGATGAGTTTTGAGCATACCTTTGACTGTCTCGGCTTGCCCTGGGGGGAGGGAGAGGTACTCAACACTATCGGCCTTCCCCTGCGGGATGCAGCTAAACAATACGCTCCCGGAGAAGAAGAGGAATTCCTGAAAGTCTACGCCGAATATCAAAAAAGGACCCAGGAAAAACTCTTGAAGCCTTTTCCTGAAGCCAAGAGAGCCCTCGCCCATTTTCATGATCAAGGCTACTTCACAGGTGTCGTTACTTCCAAACGCCGGAAAGCGGCCAGAGAAAGCTTATCCATAACGGGGCTGGAAAAGCATCTAGAAGCGGTAGTAACCGTAGAAGACGCCGCCAGGCCAAAACCAAACCCTGACGGCATAGTTTGGGCCTTAGAGCAGTTGAAAGCCACCCCATCCGAAGCAGTATACATCGGGGACAGCATCTATGACATCCTCACCGGCAAAAACGCCGGAACATCTACGATCGGAGTAACCTGGGGAATAGCGGCAAGGGATGATTTGAAAAAGCAGCAGCCCGACTTCCTGGTTGATTCCTGGCAAGAACTGCTTTCCGCCATCAGCTGCCTGAGATGCAGTCAGCAGATTCTATTTCGATAAGAGCGGCGAGGGCCATGAGCAACTCCTCACCACTGCGGCGCCGCAAAGAAAGGGGGCTGACCGTCACCGCATTAAGAGGCGCCGGTAGACAGCCGCCATCTGCATCCCCCTTTTCTTGATCACCGAAATAGGCAATGGCATGTATCACATAATACTCATCCCGGTGTTTCCCCAGATAAACCATAACATGCCCCGGGAAAAACAGTATCGCCCCGGTGCCAATCTGCTCCAGCAAACGCTGTCGCCGCCGCCTGGAGGCTCCTGCCGGAGAAAAGGAATTTCCCGGCAATAGCCCCTGCTCCCTTGAATTGCGCGGGAACTGAAACCCGAAGCAGCGATATATATCTCTCACAAAAGCTGAACAGTCCCGGGAATTGAAAAGCCCTCCCCAGCCATAGCGCTCCCCGTGCATCTTAAACGCCTGTCTGATCACCGCCCCCCTGGTATAAGGAAGATATCCAATAGAAACATCGCCTGCACTGGGTACCAGGGCCGGTTTAAAGGTCAGCTCCCCCAAACTGTCATGCACCGGAAGTTTGACGACATAACATCCTATTGGGGACTGGTTATCGATCGCTTCTGGGATCTCCTCCCGGGCCGCCAGAGGAATCCGGGCGCCCATCTTAAATTCCAGCTCAGATATCCCGGGAGAATAAGGATTATAACCCAGGCGCAGCCTGCTTCCAGTCACTGTCAAAAGTCGCTCTTCATGCAAATAAGCGAGCCAAATCCGGCGAGAAGCAGCGACAGCCAGGCGCCTGGCAGAAATCCACCCCCTACAAAAAGAGGACTGGGCAAAGATCCACCGCTTACTCCTGCTTTCATGTAAGATGACGAGCGGTTCTGCGGGATCAAGGGACGTTTCCTGGAAGAGATCAAACTCCTGATCCGCGGGATCATCCGTTATAAATAAATCGCTGGGAAACGACCTGACAGACGTGCTTCTGATCGAATAGGCATATTTCATCTTGCATACACTTTCTAAGCCTTGAAGGTTCATCTCCTGCAGCAGACTATCGAAAAAAGGCTGCTCTAGCGGCTGCCCTTGGTGGTAAAGGGGCTTGCTGGGAAATTCCCTCTCCTTCAGCATTTCTTCGATGCATACCCCCGGCAGTTCCTCCTGATGAGCAGCGAGATCCCGTATTACTTGAGGATGTCTCTTCCTGATTTCTTGATTAAAACAGACAATCTGCTCGCCGCTCATGATGAGGCGCTCGGGTTGAGCAAGCCTGCGCAGCCAGAACTCCGCCGTCTGGACATCCTTGAAATAAGGGGGTTGCGGCGGCAAATCGCCGCCTCTACCCGGCAGCGCGGAAAACATAGAAATTCCACCTCCTTTAAACAGAGTCCGCTATCATTATATTGCCGCTTGATAAGCACTATACTGAATCGATAATTGCAGCTAATTATTTTGCTTTTTTTGCTCTAATGTATTATGATAATAGTGTCATGAAAGAGTTGGATATTTCTAGAAGTTCTTGCGGCCTCCTGTTTTCATAAGGACGAAAGGTACTCAATGTAATTCCACTTTTGCATGAATTTGTCCGAAAGGAGGTACAGCATCACATGGAAGGTAGAGTTAAATGGTTTAATGCTGAAAAGGGCTACGGTTTCATCGAACAGGACGAAGGCGGAGATGTTTTCGTTCATTATTCCGCAATCCAGGGCGAAGGCTTCAAAACCCTTGACGAGGACCAAAGAGTTGAGTTCGACGTAGTGGACGGCGCCCGCGGACCGCAGGCAGCCAATGTTGTTCGCCTGTAAAGAAGCGCTGAACTTCATTATGTACTGTTCTCAGGCATAAACAGAAAAAACGCTTAACAGTAAGGAGGCGGCTTTGAAAAAGGCCGTCTCTTAGCTTCTTAAAACCTTCCCTGCCGCTTCTTAACGGTCAGGGTACAGGGCGGGTTGTCGGGGAAATCAAAGAGAGGTAAGACTAATTTGACTGTTAAAAACAGAGAAATGAGAAGAAAGCTAGCCGCTGCCGTACTCAATCGCCTGCGTCAGGCCCACCCTGACGCCGGGCCTCGTTTACTGTCCTCCAACCCCTACCAGGCCCTGGTCGCCACCATACTATCCGCTCAAACAACAGATACACAGACCAACCGGGTAACGCCTTTTCTTTTCAAAGAGTATCCGGATGCTCAGGCACTTGCCGCCGCCAATCCGGCCGCTGTTGAAAAGACAATCAAATCAGTGGGACTGTACAGAGCAAAAGCCGCGCACCTCGTGGCCGCAGCCAAGATGATTGAGGATGAGTTCGCAGGAGAAGTCCCCGCAGATTTCCAATCCCTATTGAAGCTCCCCGGGGTGGGGAGAAAAACCGCCAATGTCGTTCTGGCCAATGCCTTCGGCAAACCGGGCCTGGGAGTGGATACCCATGTCCACCGCGTCACCAACCGAATCGGGCTCTGCAAAGAAAAACACCCTGCCGGGACAGAGAAACAGCTCAAGGAATTGATACCCGAAGAGGAATGGGGAGAGGCACATCATCTCCTGATCTTTCACGGCCGCCGCTTCTGCAGGGCAAGAAAGCCGGAATGCGACGCCTGCACTTTGAGAGAAATCTGTGAAAAGGGAAAGAAAGCGGTCCCCACGGATTTATTATGATTTAGTCTTTGTCATACAATCTGAATCTAACATGCTCAAATACTCTTTTAGTATTAATTGTTTCCCCGTCGCGGATCTCAAGCACTTTTCTAGCGGTGGTTGCATAAATAGGCTTTAGAATTCTAGAAAACGCCCATCTTACCATTTGGTATACAGCGCCAAAATCTCCCTGTATTAAGATATAGTCCCCTTTCTTAACCCTCTCCGCCAGCCATTTCTTAACAGGTTGAATATAGTCTTTTATATCCGGAATATCCGGGGGAACCTGAGACCACAGAGCTTTTAAATCATCGGGCAAATAGAAGATCTTATTGACGCCGAGATCCTGATAGACATCTCTCTTTTGCTGGGCAGTTAATTCATGAGAAAAGAGCAGATACAGATCCGGCACATAAACCACCTTCCTTATATCTTATTATAGGGGAATTCATCAGGCAGCTTCTCAAGCGCTCTGTTATTAAACACAAATTTTCTTATCCTTTTCAAATGATTACCAGCGTCTCTGATGTCATCCCGGTAATTATTATTATCGTCATAACCTGCATGGGCTATATTATTCCGCTTATTGCGTATTATATTATACTCTTTATATAAATCTTTATATTTCTGATTTTCTTTAAATGTCGATCCATTTATTAAGCATTTAATTCTCTTTCGTTGGATATTAAAGTGTTTATCCCGATATATTTCCCATATCCTGGTGATAACGGACTCCACTAAACAAATATACCCCTGAGTAAAGCGCTTATTATCAAAATACCACTCGGCTAAGGCAAACTGGAGTTGACTATTGGAGTTTATCCCCTTAAATCTATCACTGAAAGATTTTAAAAACGGCTGCATATATTTTATTACCTGTTCCGGTATTCTGTTTTGATCAAGTAGATAATTGAGCCGATCAATTTCCTTCTTGAAATCAGTTATGTAATTTATATTCACTATATCGGAAATATTCTTTATGCTTTCCGAAATATCTTCATTACTGATTAAATCGGGCAAACAGATAACCGTTACCGTAATTTATAAAATTATATGCACCTCTTGCCCAGAGAGTAATATTGTACAACGGGCTAAGATCTACAATAGGTGCATAACCGAATTCTCTACTGACATCCAGCATACCATAAAACAAACCGCTCAGCTTAAAGTCGCTATTTAATTTTAGGATCCGCATTAAATCGAGCATCAAATAATTGAAAAGGGGTATCGAACGGAAAGAATGAGTAATATCAAAATAAATTTCATCATTTTCCTCTAAATTGTCCCCAATACGCATAATGACATCGAAGTTCTTCCATAATTCTGATTCATTCAGCCCATAATCGATGATGTAACAATGGGAACCACCCGCAGCGGAACCCCTAAGGTACTTCAGATAACCATCGATCGCCTTATTGACATTCTCTATATCACCCTCATCAAGCTTCGGATCTCCTGACCGGAAAGACTCCACTTTTTCTCCCAAATCCGCCCAATAGCCCCCATCGAATTCCTGACTGCTCACCAAAGAAAAATATCTATAGACCTCTTCCCACATCGATTTTGAAGTACCCACCAAATATATTTTATCAACCTGCAGGTGTTCGCTTAAAGCTGTTGTAACAAAAGAAGTTTTATATTCTTGATCTGATCCTTCAAACTTGTACACAGCAGCTCTATATTCCCTTGACGAGATACTTTTATTATTTAAAGCACCGGCGCCCAGAGATGATATTAGTACTTTTGACATGCAAGTCATGCCTCCTTTTTCGATATCCTTACCCAACCGGGAACCCCTTTTCTGTCTCTCTCTACGGCTATGGTTCGCGTTACCGGGAAAAAATTGATATCAGCTTTTTTAAAGTTTCTGGTTATCAACAGCCGGATTGTCTCCTTCGACATCTTTTGGGCTACGGTATTATCGTAATACGTCTTGCCCGCACCGATTCTCAAATAAGCCTCGCTCTTGCTGTCGGTTGCTTCTACGCTTGTTAACAAACTGCTGTAAAAATCCTTTATTTCATTTATTTCATCACTGTTACATCTTTGCAGTTGCTGCAATTCGATTTCGATATTCTTTTTGGCGTAATCATTGATCACCTCCAGCAATAGAACTTCATTTCCTTCGTGAAGAAAATCAAACTTCTTTTGCACATCATTTTTTTGGGCAGTGGTTTTGATGGCGAAAGAGTTGCTAGCGCCTCCGGTAATAACTTCTTTGACCACCGGAATATCTTTTTCGCCGCTTTTTATGTTGAATTTATAGAACTTGGCGATTCCTAAGTTCTCCTCGGCAAAAGGGGGCGTGTCCGACACAAAAAGATATTTTAGCTTATCCCTTCCGAAGCTGCCGAAAATGTCCTCTCCAATATACTTCTTCTTATTGATAATTTCTTTCGAATCCTTAAAGAAAAAACTGATTAAAGCGGTTCTAATTGCCCCTTTCAAACTGCTTCCAGGAATATAGGGCTGTCCGCTTGATTTAATATGCAGCCGGATCTGTTCTTTTATCTCGGTGCCAACCGCTATCCTTCTCATGGCGTACTCTTTATAATCCAATTCAATCTCTTTAAAAAAATCTCTTAAGTTAAACCTATTCTTCAGGTTGCCTTTAGCCTGGTTTTGAACAATAAACACAAATTTATCTATAATCTCTTCGCTATTTGGTTTTTTCGATATTTCCTTCAGCAGCAAATTATGGCCGAGGTAGTATATAAAGCCGTCTTCATATACGTAATCGGAAAACTGAGATAGCACCTCTCCATTTCCGATATTAACAGGCGTCAAAGTCTCTATTGTGAAATCCATTTTCATACCTCCCCTATGGGAATAAGAAAGGCGTTCCCGTT
Source organism: Thermacetogenium sp. UBA4966 (assembly GCA_002397275.1). Taxonomy (GTDB): domain Bacteria; phylum Bacillota; class DSM-12270; order Thermacetogeniales; family Thermacetogeniaceae; genus Syntrophaceticus. Next base: position 7,945 of record DHAA01000022.1, read on the forward strand.
CAATAAAACCTGATGCTCTGTAAATCCCTGCGGCCTGATATCAATTACCCGACCAGCTATCTTATCTGAAAAAACACTTCCCTCTTTCAACAATCTCACACGTTTTTTTCTGATCGTCCTCCCCTGTTGTGAATAAATATAACCGCTTCTTTCCGTTAATTCGTAATAGAGCAGCTTATCCGTTTCATCAGCCCTTGGGAATATACTGGATAAAGCAACATAATAGCGACCCCCTCCCTCAAACCATTCCGGTGACCATTCATCCTCGGTCACCTCACCCAAAGCCCCCATCCCCTGGCTGCGCTTCCCGCCCAGCCCTTCCTCCGCCATTAACCGAACGACAGCTTTTAGGCGTCGATCAGATATTTCCCGGCAGATAAAATACAAAAAGGGACGGATAAGGTATTGATCTGCTTGCAGGTATGTCAGTTCCATTTCTTCTTGATAATAAAAATCCTCTGCTCCGCCATTTAATCTGGAGACATTAACCTTAGGCTCAGCGTAAAAATTAAAAAGCTTGATCCCTGCCAACTTATCCATTTCCAGGCTTAACGACTCTATTTCCTCTCTGGTACAGGCGAAGTTTCCACCTATTGCCTTAAAATCTAAGAGATCAAAATCAAAATATTTACCAGCATTTTGCCATTTCTTTTGTAAGCGATTAAAAGCCTGCGCAGAAAGGTATTTAATTTTTTTGGTTCTCTTATGCTGTAATAAATCCGCAGACTGTTTACGACAACTAATAGGAGCTAAGGGACGAGGCAGAAATAATATCTCTTTACTTTTATCACCGGATAGATTTTCGAAACGCACGCCATAAAAAAGTGATGAAATTATCAGTTTTTGCAAAGAATATAACAATGAATTTTCTCCACCGGCAGAACCGTACAACAAAACAGCGCAATTATAGAGAGCTGAAAAAAGCTGATCAGACGAAACTATTTCTTTCAGTTTTCCACCGCTGTCCCCAAAGCGAAACTTCGCCCTGTTCTCAGGGTAAAACTTAAAAACAATCATCAGCTATTCAGCCTCCAGCTTTTTGTTAAGTTCATCTTCGAATAGTTTCTTTTCTTTAAAGAAGCTATTTAAAGCGCCGGTATACAGAATATGCGGCTGATTTTCCCCTTCGTAATCTGATTTTGTCTTCACAGCTATCTGTAGATCCTTGAACTGAATAGTCCATACCCCCGGGAGCCGCTGCCTCCTAAATAGTCATCTTCCAACAGAGAAAGCCCTCGCATAAAATATTCGAACCTATCTACATCCTGCTTTTCCATAAGATTGAATACCATTTGAAAATCGAACTCCGCGCCCCGGGGCACTCTTTCCATTTGCCGTGGATGTTGCGCTGCAGAGGTTAGTCTATCAATAACGTTTTCCCACTTGATTTCTGTATAGATCAACTCCAGTTCCTTGAACTCTCCCTCATTATTTTCCATTTTGTTTTTGGTTTCTTCAGTCAGGTGGCAATCCCTCACCAGCAACCTGGTGGGACCGGCTTCCACAGTTCTTTTATCGGCTCCGGAACCGAAAATAACACAGATATTACAACTTGCCCTGCCGCACCTGCATAAATTTAAGCCTTCCTTTTTTTCTAGTAGGCTCCGCAATTTACCTTTTAAAGATGAACCCGGTATAAAAGGAACGCCCTCACTGGTTTTGATCACGCAGTTATCAATATCTCCAATGGCGGCGTCAGTTGTGGCGCCGCCTATATGCAGTCCGGTCAGAGCTTTAATCTTGCCGTTGATCAGGAGTTTTCCCTCTAACTTCATTTCATATCTCCCTCCCCTATTTATCATTACCGACATATTTTCGATAAGCAACGATGGCTTCCATAAACTGTTTGAAGTTCTTTAAATGCTGTTCATTATCCGTCTCCATCTTCTTAACGAGATAGTCCAATAAATCCATAAATTCTCTTAGAGTGGGATTATCCTCATTTCTACCGGCGGTATAAGCAAAATGGGGACGCAGCAGTTTAAGATCGGTTACCCGACGGGCATTCAACACGCGGGCATATATTTTTCTGATCATTGATGTCGTCACTCTCGTTGGAGTAGACCCTCTCTTTTTCTCGTTGCCATTGTCATTCTTCAATCTTTCCGCATAGTTTTTTGCATGATCGCAGAAGATATCATACTGTTCTTTGTTTTCGCTTAAACTCAATACATGATCTTTAAAAAACTGAATATCTTCATTTTCAACGATGCGGCAATTGACTGCTCTTGGCCCTTTGTTTCCAATCTGAATTTCAAATTCCAACTCTGTGCTTTTAGTAAGACTTTGCATAACAACACCCGCGCAAAGGGAACTTTCGTTAAAATAATAATCTTGTCCGTCCCCAGCTCGGATAAAACCAAATTTTTTGCCTGAAATATCGTTCTTAATCTTACCTCTCATCTTCTCTCCCCCTTACTTCTCTGGTTTCCATCTGTGCCCACTTAACAGCCGCCGGAATGATCATAATGTTTTTAATCTGGTCATCCGTAGATTTGCCCACAATATTGTTAATTACATTTTTTCTGTACTCTTCTATTAATTTTTCTGCATCACCCCGGGCAACATCTCGTAGGTAATAGGCCAGGCGCCAGAAGCGGACATTATCCACCCTGCCTTTCACTGAATCCTGAAGAATCCGCTTAAAACCTAAAGTAGATTTCCATATTCTAAATAGAAACGCCCTTCCGAATGTATCTTTGTTATCACTATTGTTTTTTACCATGATAGCAAGCAGTTGCTTTTTCATATTTTTGATAGCCCTGAATTCTATCCAGTTGAATACTTCACCGAACAAAGAGAGCTTATTTTTCAATGGTATTTTACCGCCGACGACTAAATAATCCTTGGCTGTAGCTAACGCTTCCTCCGTTAGGCGGGACGACATTATTACAGGGTGGTTAAACCTGAAAATACAGATCCCCGCGGAAAAAGTTACCTGCGGGTGGTAGCAAGTAAACTCTCGGAATCTATTGTAAAACTCTTCAGTAAAATTCAATACTTTATCCCAGGCGCCTACAATAAAGGTGTCGTCGCCACCCGAGAACACCACATACAAGTATTCCTGCCAGTTATTATCTGCTATCAAGCGGTTAATATAGCCTTCAAAATAGAGCGCCAACATGCGGCTGAGATATGTAATACGGGAAATAGTGGATTTTTCCCCGAGCCCTTTAAAGAAAATATTTCCGAGGTTGTCCACATCCAGCTTGAGCAAAGCAAGTTTAGGATCACCTGTGCTTTTCTTAGATATATCTTCAAAACTGAACTGTAGACCTGTTCGCTCATCATGGGGCAACAGATAGGCGCCCCACCTGTATCCTTGGAATCCCTCATGCAAAAACCGGGTATCATTCAATAGGAAGGCATGCTTTTTGTCTTCACAGTTTAGATTTCGACGTTTAGCAAACCGGTAGACAAGACCTAACGCTTGAAAAATATCCTGATAATTATTTATAACAATACTATTATCGGCTGTGGTTTCTTTTATAATCAAGCAGTCGGCGTTCTTCAGCTCATTGGTTAAATTGATAAAACCGGCGCATAAACTGCAATAACTTTTCTCGCTTTCCGGATTATATACGATAGCCCTCTTTTCTTTTTCGACACCGCAAAGCTGGCAGTGAGATTTTTCTTCTGAACCTGCTCCAATCGGGCCAAACAGCGAATGATAATGTTCATGCAAACCGATTTCCGACCATTTTCTGTTTTTAGCAATGTTCACTCTTTGCTTTACTTTTTCCCACTGCTGATTAAAACCCAAAAAATCATTAGGAGAGAGCAGGACATAATCAAGAGCTACATAAAGCGCGCCGCCATGGGATTCTAACAGCAGTGCAGATATTTTCTTTTTCAAGGTTGGGATTTGTTCTTCATAAATCTTTGGAGCTAAGATATAAAAGTTACCTCCCCCATTATATAAAAGGTTGGCTTCTTTCAATCCCATTTCCATAAGTAAATACCGGGCTATTGCATCGGTAAGTAAAGTGATATAAACAGAATGGCCCTTTAAAAATTTTGCAGCGCCTTTACTGGGAATATTAAATATGAAATCTTGGATTCCCGAGACATCTCCATTAATGAGCATAAAGTGGGTATCATTGTTCTGAATTCCTCTTTTGAAATCTTCGGTTGCAAACCGCCCCTCTTTGTATTCATCAAAAAGGCAAAGTGCAATAGCCGCAGTGGTTTTGAGATGATCAAACAAGGAAATATCAGGGATGTAACCAATTGTATGCGCCGGCATACACCATAAATATTTTTCCAGCAAGTAATACAGCTGAGTTTCATTATTCAGCATATTGAACTCATCAAGGAAACCGTCAAGCAGCTTTTTATACTGTGGATGGGTTACGACGGGATTCCCTTTTGGGAAAATATCTGAGCAGGATAAAGCAACTAAGTCATATCCCAATTTCTTACTCTGTTCGTTGAATAACTGCGAAAAAATAGATGTTAAAGGACCAAACTTTTCTGGGGTATCTCCCCTCTCGCTCTCTGTCGACGACAGCATATCTGCTAACTGAATTATTTTTCCCCCATCACTTTGCGGTTCGTGGAGATACAGGACTAAATCAAATAATTCAGAATATGAAGCAGTAGATAGGCTTTGTAAAAATGGACTTTTTTGTCGCATTTCATCCAATAATTGGGCAGTATATTGGGAATGCCCTTTACTAGCAGTAGTATATCTTCGTTCATTCATAAGTTTGTAACTCTTAGTTCGCTCTACAAATCTACCGATATCGTGAATTAAACTAGCTAAATATAGAGTCTCCCTGAACAAACCCTTTCCTCCCTTCAAACAATTTGAATACAAAAACAGCTTCATCTTATTGGTGATATATACCAATATAAGCAATGGCATCTTAAGTACTTTGATAAGATTAATCATATTCCACACTCTAACAACTGGGGCTCTCCGAATGCCAATGACTTAACGTTGTAGTTAGTTATTATCTCAACTTTCGCAGCAACAAACA
>DHAA01000127.1 GCA_002397275.1 Thermacetogenium sp. UBA4966
CGGGATATTTTTATTTCACACTTTGTATATTGTTTCACCCTAGGCCGGGCAGAATTTATTTAACAATGCCGCTTTGGGAGAATATTTTAGAAGTTTTGTAGCCTATGGAACGATTGCTTTTGCTTTAATTATAAATATTAAAAATGAGAAGTAACCGGAAAAGGGGAAAAGTCTTTTTAGTTTTCATAGTTCATTTCGATACAATAGTAACCTTCAAATAAAAGAACCTAAAGCTGTCGGTATTGGGCATTGGCCTTCCGGGCCATAAACTCAAAGGTAAAGGCTCGCAAATCATCATTGTAGCAGATGGGTTTTCTGTACACTTGCCCGGCAAGACACCGCTCATCGCGGTCACGCCTTGCTTCGCAGATTTCTCTATGTTTCTATCATAACACACGATCAGGGGATGAATACTGTAAAATAAGCTCCGCAAGTTTCAGATCATACTCATTGTCAATATCCAGTGACTTCTTCAACGGCATTTCATAACCGACGGTTTCATCGGTTATGAATGATTTTTGGGTAAGCAGATATTCACTTCTAGCAACATAAACCGCTCCGTTAAGAATATACACCGGCGGTAAATCCTGACGCCGGGAGATCAAAGTACCGCTATTGATTAATGGCAGCATGCGCATTTTTTTATCTAATCGATACATCCAATACGGGCTTTGCTCCACCTCGCTTACCGATACACAGGCGGGGGCATCTGAGGCTGCGCATTTTTCCATACACTCATCAATATCTGCGGCGGTTCTGAGCGGGGAAGTAGGCTGCAGCATAACCACATAATCATATCTTCCTTTCAGCGTATGGAGCGCATGTATGATCGGCTCAACCCCTGGGGTATCATCCTGCGCTAATTCAATCGGCCGTTTAAACGGAACTTCGCATCCATAATCTCCGGCTACTTGCATAATCTCGTCATCCTCGGAGGATAAGATAAGCCGATCTATGTATTTTGATTTTTTAGCCTCCTCTATTGTCCAAGCGATAAGGGGTTTTCCTGCAAGTAAGCGTATATTTTTCCTCGGAACTCCCTTGGATCCTCCCCGGGCTGGAATTATTGCCAATACTTTATTCCCGGCAATCACTTAAATACCTCCCTATACTCCCCATTGGCTTTTTCGTAATCATCCATATGGCCGATATCCATCCAGTATTCGCGGATAGGATAAACCGCGGTCTCATGATTTTTTCTTGCCAATATCCTGAAAAATTCCGGCATATCAAAATATGTATCCTCTGGTATGTACTCTATTAGTTTCGGATTCAATACGTATAGGCCGGCATTTATGAAAAATTTTTCTTTCGGTTTTTCTTCCATTCCTCTGAATCTGTTCCTCATGATCGATACAACCCCATAAGGCACTTCTAATTGATATTCTCGTATGCAAAGCGTAGCGTCTACTCCCTGGCTGATATGAAAGTCTAGTAAATTCCTGAAATCGACCTTGGTCAGAATATCTCCGTTCATTACTATGATCGGTTGATCACTCTTTTTTGGTATCAATTTTAAGGAGCCGGCAGTGCCTAATCGCTTGTCTTCACGGATGTAGTTTATTTGAACGCCTAAGCTGGAACCATTACCGAAATATTTTTCTATCATTTCCCCTTTGTAATTGATCGAGATGTAAAATCTCTTAAATCCTTGTTCAATAAAGCTCTCGATGATCGACTCCAAAATGGGTTTGCCGCCCACCTTCAAGAGCGGTTTGGGACAGTTTGCAGTCAGCGGATTTAATCTGCTGCCCAACCCGCCGGCCATCAAAAAAACAATGTTCTCTCTGACTGTGCCGGCCATCAAAGAATCGATGGTATGAATCCCGACCAGGCAACCATTATGGTCGATAATAGGTAACTGGTGCAGTCTTTTATTAGTCATGGTGGCCAATACTTTTTCTCTTCCATCCTCAACGCTGGAGAAACTAAAATTCTTATTCATAATTCCCGCTACCGCGCTGTCCAGACCAAGCCCTCTTAAAATACCCCGGCGCACGTCCCCGTCGGTAACCGTTCCCAGCAAACGCTCCTTATCGTCAACAACGAGCGCTATTTGCAAGGACGAGCCATCTATTACTTCCAGTGTCCTGTATATAGAGTCGGAAGGGGCTACCAGTATTTGTTTCCAATCCTTCATTTCTCCACCACCTTAGCCGGTACGCCCATCACCGTCGCGCCGTCGGGAACATCCCGAATCACTACCGCTCCTGCCGCAACGATACAATGAACGCCTATTGTAATCCCCTGTATGATGGTTGACCCCGCGCCGATCAGGGTTCCATCGTTTACCTTTATTCCGCCTGATAGGGTCGCTCCGGAAGCGATATGAACGTGGGCGCCTATGATCGCATCGTGATCAATGCTCGCTCGTGAGTTAATGATAGAGTTGGTTCCAATTTTACAACCTGGTTGAATTACAGCTCCCGCCATAATTTGAACGCCCTCGGAAAGTTTGACAGCGGGCGAAATTACAGCGGAGCCATGAATAGCGCCGGCAAAACGATATCCTTGGTTCTTAAAAGTATAGAAAATTTGTTGTCTTCTTTGGCTGTCGTCAACCATCCCTATCCCGTTAACGAGAGCAATTGATTCTTGGTCGTGCTTGAATATTAGATCATCGCCGCCGATAATGGGGATGCCCAGTATATTGTCGCCTATTTTTTGTGGGTCGGGATCGGTGATGCCTAAAATATTGGCTGATTGGTGTTGCAGGGTTTCTATCAGCACCTTAGCATGTCCCCCCGCCCCGAGAATAATTAGCGGCTTTTTCATCATAACTCTACCTTCTCGTCAATACTATAATCCCGTGTAGCGATCTCTCCCAGCACATCCCAGTAATAAAGAGGGGAGATCCCGTTACCCGGGCGTTTTGCGGTTATGTTATCTTCTGTAAACGGTTCCCCCTTTTTTATCTTTCCATTGGCTACCAAACTTTTCCTTGCCACAGCCATATTTTTTAGTTCTGATGCAGTGGGCTGCTTAAGGCCGTTTCCCAGCGCCGTTTCAATCTGCCGGATCGAAGCGGCCATTCGCCGCAGCTCTTCCGGTTCAAGGGACGCTTTGTGGTCCGGCCCCGGCAGATTGCGATCCAGTGTGAAGTGTTTCTCGATAATCACCGCTCCCCTGGCAACCGCAGCTATGGGCACTGCGATTCCCATGGTATGGTCCGAATACCCAACCGGTAAAGCGAATTTATCTTTTAATGTATCCATTGCCTTGAGGTTGACCTCTGTAAATGGCGCCGGATATTCTGTTGTGCAGTGCAGGATGCTTACCTTTTCTTTTAAAAGCCCTTGCCCTTCATGGGAGAGATATGCTTCTTTAAAAGCCGCAAGCGAAGGTTCTTTTCCGCTGTTTATAGAGCCGAAAGCCAGTACCCCTAAAGCTGTTTTCACCTCATCCAGCGTGCTCATGCCGGTGGATAATATGAGCGGCTTGCCGGTTTGGGCAAATTCCAGGAGCAGGGGGCCGTTGGTTATCTCTCCAGATGGTATCTTGAGCCGGGAGACATTTATGGTGTTAGATAGGAAACCGAGGCTATCCGGATCAAAGGGCGTGGACATAAATTCTAAGCCCCGTTTTTGGCAATGTGCCACCAATGCCAGGTGTTGTTTTTCGCCGAGTTCAAGTTTTTTAACCATTTCCAACTGCGATTCCGCACTTCCGGTATTCAGGGATTGATATGCGGCTTTGGGCGCAAAACGGCTCACTACTTGCTCGGCTTTAAAAGTTTGGAATTTAACGGCGTCCACACCGGCCTCGGCCGCTGCGTCGATTAGCTGAAACGCCAAATCTAATGAGCCGTTGTGGTTTACGCCGGCTTCGGCAATGATAAACGTTTTACTCATCGTTAACTGATCTCCTTGAGCAGCATAAAGGCTTCTTCCGATTGACAGACATGTTACACCAAATCATAAAATTCTTTAATAGTTATTCCGTCTAGGTTAACCGCTTTAAGTTGTTCTTTTATTCTTAGAGAAGCATTCCCTTCGCCATACGGGGAAACCACATCACATAATGAATCCTGAAACTCCGGGGAAAGAGCTTTATGGATTGCTGCTATAATTTGCTTCTCATCTTCTTCGCAATCAATTACTGAGCCGGCTCTTAAACGCCCTTTTTGTCTGTCTCCGATGTTCACGGTGGCTTTCTTCAAGGCGGGGACCTCGACGAGCCCGCTGGAAGAATTTCCGATTACTACATCTGCATTTTTTACCGCGCTCAAATATAAAGTTTGTCCCAAAGAAATAAAGGCGCGTGCCTGAGCAGGGTGATTTTCCACATATTCATCTATCATTTTTATTAATATTCTGCCGTTTGTGTCGGCATTAGGCTTAGTGAAAATTATACTGGCATCAGGGAAGTGCTCTAACGCCCTTAAAAGATATAACATGCATTGCGCGGAATTATCGTATAATGTTACCGGATGATAGGTGACCAGAAAGACCGTTTGCTTAAGCTTAAAATCTATGGCCAGTTCTAGTTTATTTTTATCCAGTAACCTAAGCCTATGAATGTTATCCAGCCCGGGAGCCCCATAATTAAAAACTCGGTCCGAATGTTCTCCTAATTGAATAACTCGTCGTCTATAGATTTCATTGGCCACAAAATGCAACTGAGACATTTTTGTAATGGAGTGTCTTATGGCCTCATCGATAACTCCTTCTGTTAACTCACCGCCATGCAAATGAGCTATTGGAATCCGTGCCACCATCGCTGCTTGAGCAGCCGCTAAAATTTCGTACCTGTCACCGAGCAAAACTACTATATCCGGTTTCAATCGGGCATAGGCATCGGCAAAGCCGATAGTGGCTATACCTAATGATTTAGTTATTCCTACGGCTGTATCACTGGATAAAAGCATCTCAATCTTCTCATTTATCTCAAAGCCATCGGCTTCGATAACCTTATATGTTAAGCCAAATTCAGGTGATAGATGAGCTCCGGTGACGATGACCTGTAATTCCAGGGCGTCGTCTGCCTGTATTTCTTTCATTAACCAATAAAGCAGGCCATATTCAGCCCGGGTACCGGTTACCACGCATATTTTTCGTTTATCTGTCATGTTGTTCTCCTAAGCAAGAGCTGCTGGGAATATTAATAACCCTGCTCTCCAGGTCCTCAGCCACGCTTAAGTCCATCCTCGGACAGTCTTTATACATGTCCAGTTTGTGCATCAGCGTCCAGAGCGGACGGGTCATAATGCCCGTCTTATTGGCCGACTCCAAAAGATCGTCTCGTTCAGCGGCATATTCTTCATCTAAAATCAACACATTCAACCAGTAGTTGCTGCGGGCAAAATCCGGTTCGCTGTAAAACCTGACGCCCTTAATAGTCCGAAATGCTTTCTGATAGCGCTTGGCCAGGTTTCTTTTCTTTTCAATAAAACCGGGGAGCTGTTCCAGTTGGGCGCATCCTAAGGCAGCGTTGATATTGGGCAGGCGATAGTTATAGCCTACCATATCGTGATTGAACTCCCATCTGTGCGGAGTTTTCGCCTGAGTGGTTATATGCTTGGCCAGTTTAGCCATGGATGCACTGTTAGTCAGGATAGCGCCTCCCCCGCCGGTGGTAATCGTTTTATTTCCATTGAAACTGAGGCTGGATAGCAGCCCCCTTGTGCCGGTATGCCGCCCCTTATACAAGGAACCGAGGGATTCCGCGGCGTCTTCGACCATCACTAGATGATAGCGCTCGCATACCTCCTGCAGCGGGTCTAAATCAACCGGATGGCCAAAGGTATGCATGGGCGCCACTGCCCGAATCGGCCGCCCCGTCAGCCGGTTGCGGCAAACGCCTCCCCTGAGTTCGCCGACCTCGTGAAGATAGTCGTTGAGCTTAAAAGGGTCCAGACCCAGGGTCCGTTCTTCTGCATCTGCAAAGTGTGGTATCGCCCTACAGTATGTTACCGCATTTGCCGTAGCGACAAAGGTCAGGGCGGGGACCAGGACTTCGTCTCCTGCTTTTACCCCGGCCAGCAGCAGACAGATATGCAGGGCCGAGGTCCCGTTAACCGCGGCCACCGCGTAAGGCGAGGAAGTGTAGTCGCAGAGCATCCGCTCAAAGCGGTTTACGTAAGCCCCTACGGATGAAACCCAGCCGCTATCCAAGCAATCCTTTACATATTCCCATTCCCTGCCGCTAAACTCGGGTTCGTGAAGCGGGATATTATCTTTAACCGGCAATACGGATTGTAATGTCTTAATAATGTTTTGTACAAATTTCCCATCCGAGCCCTTCATATATTATATACCCCGATTTTATAGCGTTTCAAATTATTCGGGTCTCTGAACCATTCGACAGTATCCCGCAGGCCCCGCCTAAGCCCCTCCATACCGGCGTATTGGGGGCGCCAGCCGGTTAACTCCGCCGCTTTTCTATTGTCGGCACATAAGCGTTCAACTTCGCTTTTTTCAGGACGAAGGCGGTGCGCGTCTGTTTTTACCTGTATATCGGCCTTCATAATTTCGGTTATGGTCTGAAAAAGGCCGCCGATAGAAACTTCGTAATTGCTTCCTATATTAATTACTTCTCCCGCCGATTTGCTTGATTCCGCGATAGCTATGAATCCACTCACAGTGTCTTTTATATAGTTAAAATCCCGCGTGGGGTGCAGCGACCCCAAACTTATTTCCCTTTGGCCGGCGGCAATCTGAGTAATAATGGTAGGTATAACCGCCCGGGCCGATTGACGCGGCCCGTAAGTGTTAAATGGGCGAATTACCGCGACCGGCGTATTAAAGGAACGGTAAAACGATAACGCAATTTGGTCGGCGCCGATCTTGGTCGCGGAATAGGGAGACTGTCCCTGCAGCGGGTGTTCCTCATCAATGGGAACGTATCTGGCGGTTCCATAAACTTCACTGGTCGAAGTGTGAATGACCTTTTCTACATCCAGTTCTCTGGCCGCCTGGAGTATATTCAGGGTCCCCTTAATATTAGTATCTACATAAGTATCGGGCGAGTGATAAGAATAGGGAATAGCTATCAACGCCGCCAGATGGAAAACAACATCACAGCCTTGCATGGCTTGTTTCATCCCAAAGGGATCGCGAACATCTCCCGGGAATACCTCTATTTCTTTTTTAATTTCCTCAGGGGATTCATCCAGCCAGCCCCAGGAGTTAAATGAATTATAATAGACGACTGCTCTTACCCGGCAGCCCATTCTTACCAGGGTTTCGGTTAAGTGAGAGCCGATGAAACCATCGGAACCGGTGATTAGAATTTTTTTCTTTTGCAGGTTCATGCTTTTCTCTCCAGGGAATTGATTCGCTCGTTTTTCTCAAGGACACAAGTTCAGTTGCTGTTTTACGCGTTTATAGTTTCTTTGGATATGTTCAAGATGTGTTTATTTTTTCCTGCCTGGTTTAATAATATTTAAGTGGCATGGGGGTAGCATGACGTTTCGTCTGCCACTCAATTTATTTTTTCAAGATCATCAATCCGGAGTCCTGAATTG
>DHAA01000046.1:0-18112 GCA_002397275.1 Thermacetogenium sp. UBA4966
GTCATACGGCAGCGCCCTGATCTCCTCGATCTTGCTCGACGCCAGCTTCAGCGCTACGAGGCGCGCTTTGTTGCTCTGTGAAGCCTCTGTTATGTAAACAAACATGGGTATGAAGGCAAGAGAGATCAGAAGCAGCAGGGTGAGCGCGATGATCAGCTCCACCAGCGTGAAGCCGCCCTCTTTTTTTAATCGACCGGTCTTTGCGCATTCCATCATCATTACGGCGCTCCTTTCAGGCAAGATACTCGGCCATGCTCTCCAGCCCCCTGTGCATCAGCCGGGAAACCCGGCGCTGGCCGATGCCCATCTCCTCCGCTACCTGCTGCTGTGTCAGGTCATGATAAAAAATCAGATAGATCACCCGGCGCTGCAGTTCGTTCAAGCGCTCCAATGCCTGCCGCACCACTATCTGGTCCTCGATAGGCAGTTGAAAGCTCTTATAATAAAGGTGCCTCACCTGTTTTATATCCAAGTCGTCGAGGCTGACTCGCCCGGCCTTCAAGGCCTGGGCAACCCCTTCCTTGCGGACATTGATGTCTTTTGCAATATCGTCAAGCATTGGAAGCTCTCCGCTCTTTTGGGAAAGGGTCTCTATCGCCCGGTAGATGCGGGTCTGCAGATCCGCCGCCCATCCGGGGCGGTCGAAGGAGGCCTCCTGCCGCAAATGGTGTCTCATCTCCCCCCTGATGCAGTGGGAGGCAAAGGTAGCAAAAGTGGTTCCTCTGCCGTGATCAAATCGCTGTACCGCTTTCATCAAGCCCTCGTACCCTGCCTGGAGCAAGTCTTCTCCGGGGCGGCCCCCCGAGTAAAGACTGCCGAAGTGATATACCAGGGCGCTTCCGGCCTCAAAGATCCTCTGTAAATTGTCCTCGCATCTGTCTTTCCGGTACGCGGACGCCGCCTCTTCCAGCTCCGGCGGCTGCGCATATTGGATACCGTCGTTTTTCGGCATTATTATCCTCCTATTGTAGTGACCACGAGGAAAATGGGCAGGTACATGGCAATTACCATAAACCCAACAACACAGCCCACAACAATGATCAAGAGCGGCTCGATGATCGAGGTCAGCGCCTTGGACATAGAGGCCACCTCTTCTTCGTAAAATCCGGAAACCCGGCTCAGCATTTCGGGAAGGCTGCCGGACTCCTCTCCCACGGCTACCATCTGCACCAGCATCGGCGAAAAAAGCCCGCTTTCCCCAAGGGGGTCGGCTAGATTCTTTCCTTCCTGGACTTTTTCACAGGTACTCTCCACCGCTTCCGCCACGAGAATGCTCCCCGAAGCAGGGCCGGAGGACTCCAGGGCCTGTAGAGCGGGGATGCCTCCGGCGAGAAGCGTGGCCATCACCCTGCTGAAACGGGCCATAACCACCCGGTAAATGAGCGGCCCCCAGGCAGGGAGTTTAAATCTAATCCGGTCCCAATTGCGGCTGCCCGCCGAGGTGCTCAGATAATAGCGGACAGTGAAAACCAGAGCGGCGATAATAACAAGATAAAGATACCAGTAGCCGCGAAGTGAATTGGAAAGGCCGATGATCAGCCTGGTAGGCAAAGGCAAAACCATATCCGCCGGGAAGAACTTCATAAATATAGGCACAATGAAAAGCAACATGGCGGAAACCACAACAAGGGCAAAACAAAGTACAATGATCGGGTAAAAAGTTGCGGATTTGATATTGTCCCGCAGGTTCTTTTCCCTCTCCAGCTGCTCAGAAAGCTGTCTTAAAATCTCGTCGAGGTTGCCGCTGGCTTCTCCTGATTTGACCATATTGATGAAAAGAGAGGGAAACACATCGGGATAGTTGCTCAGCGCATCGGAAAAGTTCATGCCGCCGTCCACATTCTTGGCGGTCTCCATCAGCACTTCGCCGAAGCCCCGGTTGGCAACCTGGCTGCTCAGCGTGTACAATCCTCTGGTCAGAGGAATCCCTGCCTCCAGAAGCGTATGCAGCTGCCTGCTGAATAAGACAAGGTCGCCGACGGCAACCTTATGCTTTTTCTGGAAAAGCCCGCTGAAAAACGACTCCCGCAACTCACTGATATCCAGTACCGTTAAGCCCATACCGCGCAGTTTATCAGCCACCATCATTTCATGATCGGCCGTCATCTGCCCGTTTCCGGATCTCCCCATCCTGTCCATATACTCATATGAATATAGGCCCATAGCTTCCTCCCTCTACATCCTGCCGAGCAGACGCTCTAGCTCTGTTCTGGAAACACAACGCAAAAAGGCGCTTTCCCTGCTGACCTTGCCCTCCCTGCACAGTTCGGCCAGGGATTGATCCATTGTCCTCATCCCCTGCTGGTGGCCGGTCTGGATACAGGTATAGAGCTGGTACTCCTTCCCATCCCGAATCATATTGCGCACAGCGCTGGTGGCCAGCATTACTTCCGTAGCCATGGCCATTCCCTGTCCGTCCGACCGGGGCAGCAACTGCTGAGAGATGATTCCCTGCAGAGTGTCGGCTAACTGCTGGCGGATCTGGTTCTGCATGTGTTCCTGAAAGACATCGACGATGCGGTGGACCGAAAGGGGAGCGGTCTGCGTATGCAGTGTCGATAAAACCAGGTGCCCCGTCTCCGCCGCGGTCAACGCTATGGAAATGCTCTCTAGATCGCGCATTTCACCGATTAAAATCACATCAGGGTCATGGCGCAGCACATGTCTCAAGGCAGCGCCGAACGAATGAGTGTCCGAGCCCACTTCTCTTTGTTTGATAATTGATTTTTTATGGCAATGCAGGAACTCGATCGGCTGTTCCACAGTAACAATATTCAGGCTGCGGTTTTCATTGATATAATTGATCATAGCCGCCAGTGTCGTTGACTTTCCGCTCCCTGTGGGTCCTGTGATCAGGATCAGGCCGCGGGGGAGACTGCACAGTTCTTCAACGGAACGAGGCAAGTTAAGGCTGTCAATCGCGGGGATCTGATAGGGAACTACACGAAAGGCTACGGACAGAGTACCCCTCTGCCGCATGATGTTGCCGCGGAAACGGCTGATACCCTCTATAGAATAAGAAAAATCAAGTTCCCAGTTGTCTCGGAATTCCTGGCGCTGCATTGGCTCCAGGACTGGAAACACCAGGCCTTCCACATCCTGCGGCCTTAACTTCGGTAAATCAAAAGGCGTCAGCTTGCCGAAAATTCTGGCTATGGGAGGCGCTCCCACTGTCAGATGCAGATCTGATGAGCCTTTCTCCACCGTCATTCTCAATAGTTTTTTCAAGTCTACCGGGTAATCTTGCCGGAATGTTTTACTATTAGATTCGTTGTTCATATAGAATGCATCCCTATCTCTTTTTTTATGAAAAATAACTTTCAATTATCAATAGAAAAAGGCCGAACGAATAACACTGAAAATCAGCGTATTGTTCAGCCTTTTGTATATTTAAATGAATTGATACCTCGCGCAAACAAATCAGAAACTGCCAAGCAAGGCTTAAGCAGATTATTAAGGTTATCTATATTTATGCAATAAGGAAAAATTGAATATGTTAGGTAGAGGGTCTTATTCCATATAATACCCCCCCAGAGGGAACACATGTTTTATTAGGGCGATTAGACATTTCATTCATAAACTACTCCCTTAGAACAATTGCTCCGCTATCTACTCTCCATAGCGCCCATAAAAATGCGTGTTAACTATGATATATTCTGCTCTTGGTTTGGGAAATTACGCTGGAATAAAAAAATGGAAAGAGAGCGCTAATCAGAGTAAACGATATCAATAACAAACTTTGAACAAATATATCCTCTATTACCTGTTTCTATTGACATCATATCAACCCTTTCTAATATGTCAATAGAAACTAGACATTTTCAGGATTTTTGTCCTAAATTGTCTAATTATTGACTTAATTTGTCTAAAGATAATTTAAATACCAGCTTATTATGCTAAAACCATATAAAATAGCGAAAAAGGATCCTAAGGAGATGAAGGGCCCAAAGGGCAGCGGATCTTTACTCCCTCTGAGTTTGAATAGCAGGAGAAAAATCGCCAGTAAACCGCCGGCGCCCGCCCCTAAAAAGAGACCGAAGGGCGCCAGCGGCCAGCCTAAAAAGAGTCCGGTCACCGCGGCCAGCTTGATATCGCCCCCTCCCATGCCCCCTTTGCTGAGCAGGGCTACAAGCAATAAAAAACCGGAGGTGGCCAGTATGCCGATCAGAGCGGATAGCGCTCCTACATCCCGGGCGGCGATATTCAAAAGAACCCCCCCGGCGAGCCCTGTGATCACCAGTGAGTTGGGAATGATATAATGCCGGAGATCGATGAGGGATATCGCTATCAGGAGAGAACTGAGGAATAGATATTTGACAAGGGTGAGAGTAGCTCCGAAATGGAGAAAAAGAACGGCGAAAACTGCTCCTGTGAGAAGTTCGACAACCGGGTATTGGAGAGATATCCGGCTGTGGCAGGTCCGGCATTTGCCGAACTGTAAGAGATAGCTGATTACCGGTATCAGCTCAAACCAGGAGAGTTGCTTTCCGCAGGAAGGGCAGCGGGACCTGTCCATAGCTATAGACTCTCCCCGGGGCAAGCGATAGATGACCACGTTGAGAAAACTGCCTGTACAGAGCCCCAAAAGAATTATTGCCGCCAACCGGAAATATGTGACCGTCTCCAAGATACGCCCCCCTCAAAATATACTGGTTCCAAGATATCACTATTTATCCGGTTGCTCAAGGGGTTTTACAGCGGCCGCCGGTCATCTGAATTATTCCGGGGGCTCGTCGCTTACCCGCACTCTCCCGGTAATTGCGGCGACAATGACAAAGACGGTCTTTCCTGAATCCCGCTCATTGATGGTAACTGCGCCTCCCACCTGGCCGTGCGAGCTATTTATTGAAAAATAAAGCCTATCACTTGGAAAATTATTGTTTTTTATCCTCACCGAGGCGGGCAGACGAACAGTGGCAATTTTGTCAGGTTCACCTGAAGCGGCTTTTTTCATGATATAGCGGTCGTCGAAAAATTCGATCAGATATGCGGAACTGCTTTCACTCACGGCTCTCTGCTGCATTTCCCGTATATCCGCGGCCATCCGGAAAGCGGTATGCTGCAAAGTAAAATAAGAAAAGGCCTTTCCGGTCAAGGGACCGGCCGCGATAAAGACTATACTGATGATGAGCAAGACTATGATCATCTCTATGAGTGTAAAGCCGTCTGCGGCATCGGATTTGGCTTTTATGGCATAGAGCTTGTTTAAAATCACAATCGATACCCCTCTCTGTCTTCAGCCGCTTCCAACCCTACCCTCTTCCATGACAAAATTGTGAATGTGGCGAACGCGGAAGTTGAAAACTTATCTGCCATGCTCTCCTCATAGATGAATTCGGCATTGCTGCCCATGAGCAGCACCGGAGTAACCATACCCCCTCTTACGCTTGACCCCTCCCCCAGGGTGATCTCCTCTCCGTAAGCCAGGAAAGCAACGGCAAGACCGCTGCCGACGGCGACCCTGCCTGTGGCCAGGATACAGAGAGAATCTTCCGCCCCGACCGGGAGCAGATCGCCGCTGACATTAACGGAACCGTCGACCGCGATGATTCCTTTTCCCCTGTAGGGTCCGGCGATCTCCAGGTCCCCGTCGATAAAGGCCACCCCGGCGAGTTCCAGGCCGCCCTGGAATTTCTGCTCCCCTGTATAGAAAGCGTCCGCTCCCTTGCGGAGTTGGGAGATAGCGATCTTCACGCTGATCTCGGCCTGCAGCTTGCAGCGCGCCCCTTGATAGCTGCCCAGGCTTTCTACAAGGATGACAGTCTCACTCTCTTCCCCGCCATCAGACCCGCTTTTCCCGGACAGATCGACGCTCTCGATCCGCCCGCCGGCATAATCCGCGGCCATGTAATCGGGGACCAGATTTACCTGTTCGCCCGGATTCAGGCATACCAAAGGCAGTTCCCCGCTTCGCAGCAGGGACAGCGCTTTTTCAACCCCGGCCTCTGCGATGTAATACGCCTTTTTTTGGCGTATTTCCAACCCGGCGTTCTTGCGCAAGGAAACGGCCAGGGAGAAGGCGCCGCTGGCCATCACAAAGATAAAAGCCGTCAGGATAAGCACCAGAGCAATTCCCTGCCCTCTTTGATCTCTCACCACGATCGCACCCTTCCGCTTTCACGGCGTCCTCAAGTAAATACCTGTCGTAACCTCTTCGACGCCGCTTCTACCCATCTCTCCCAGGACAATGATATCCACAAAGCGCCTTTCCGCATCATAACTGAAAGAGACCGCGGCAATGTTGCTGGCAAAGGGCAGCGGCTGGCCCTCGAAATCTGCCTCCAGTTCCTGCTGGCGAGCATCGTAGCTAAACCTGCCGCATTTCCCGTCTCTGCTGAAACTGATCTCCTGCCCTCCTCTTCCGACAACGATGCTCCCGGCTCCCGCCTCTCTGAGTTCAGAACTCATCTTATTGAGAGCTATGCGCAGGCTTTCCTGAACCTCTACCCTCTGGCGGGTAACGCTATAAGTCATGGCCCCCCTGGCCTGAATGTAAGCGATAATAGTAAACAAAAAGGCCATGATCGTCAAAGCAATAATTGTCTCCACAAGAGTAAAGCCGCGCTCAGCCATGGGTTACCACCAACGCTTTTCCGCCGTCAGGGAAATCTCTTGGGATTCTCCCCGCACCTGCTTAACATAAGTGACTGTGATCGTCTGTAGATCCTCGCGCTCGCCGTCGGCAGCGGTGATTTTTAAATCATCTCTGCAGGGCCGGTCACGCAGCAGCAGATAGGAACTCCCCTCCGCCTGAGGGGGGATATCCCAGCAGGGATCGACAAAAGCCTGTCCGGCGCCGGAGTCAAAACTCTCTATTCTCCGCACCTGGCCGGCGCCTCTCCCGCTGACCAGCGCCACCATGCAAAGAGAGGGATCTGTTACGCCGTCTATTCCCGCGGCTTCTATGACTATAGAGCGGCTGTCCCCGCCCCTGGCCCAGCCCCTGCTGGAGTTTGGCAGGGACTTGATCTCTTCCATAACATCCTGCGCCCCGTTCAAAGCAGCGATGTCCTGAGAGGCCGACGAGACAAAAATTTCACCATAAGAAAACAGCTCGATCAACGACAGGGAAACCACCGCCATGATCAGCAGCGCGGCGATCACCTCAATCAACGCGGCGCCCCCTTGCGGCGCAAACGAGGTGAAGCGGCGCCGGCGCCCGCTCCCCTGCATAAAAATGGCGCGGTCCGGACGTTGCATACGCGGGATGGCGGACCCGCCCTGCTTACCCATCCTCAAGCTTCGCTTCTTCCGACCTCCCGTTTTTCCCGCGGCCGGCCACCACCTTATCGCCATGAACCTGCGTATGTCCTGTTTTGATGACATAAACGTTATTTGTTCCATTTTCCGACTGCACATCAATCATATACACCTTCCCCCAGGCATCTTTAGCTTCTCTATCTATTCCGGCCAAAATTTCTTCTTGAACTGTTTGCGGGTAAGCCCCATGTTCGGCATACCAGCTGTCCATCGCTCCCTGCATAATCGAGATCTGGCTTTTTGCCTTGGTGACTTTCGAGTTTTCGATAAAGCCGTCGTAAAAACCGATCCCGCCGGCGACAAGCAGGCCGATGATCACCAGTACCACAATCATTTCCATTAAGGTAAAACCGTTTTCATTTTTGCAATAACTTTTAGCGAGCATATCACCCCTCCTGCCGCTTAAGGCTATAGAGCGCCGGAAAGCCCGAACAGGGGCAGATAAATGGATAAAGCGATAAAAGCCACCATCATGCCGACAGCGCCGATCAGCACCGGTTCCGCCAGGCTTGACGCTCTGGCAATGGCAAAATCAACATTTTGATCATAAAAGCCGCCCAGATTTTCCAGTATATCCGCCAGCGTGCCCGACTCTTCACCGATGGCGACGATGCTGGCGAACATCCTGGGAAAGACTCTGCTTTTCATAAATGCCGGGGCTATTCTCTCTCCCGCCTCCACGCGCAGACCTGCCTCTGAAATCTCCGCGGAGGCGATACTGTTCTCGATCACTTTCTCTACAACGGAGAGCGACTCCAGGAGAGGAAGGCCGCTTCTGAGGAGCATGGACAGGGTGCGGGCAAATCTTGATATAATAAGACCCCTTGAAATTAAGCAGAATCCCGGCAGATTGAGGAGCAGCAGGTCCCTGCAGGTTCTTACGGCTCTCATCTTTTGGGAATACCTGCCGGCCAGGTACAACAGAACAATGGAGAGGGCCATCAGCAGGTAGTATTTCTGCAAGAGGCCGCTCACCGCCAGCAGCAGGCGCGTCGCCGCCGGCAGGCTCGCCCCCATCTGCTCGAAAACCCCGACAAAAACCGGAACAACATAGAGCAGCAGCACAACCACCGCCAGCAGAGCGGCCACCGCCACAAAAGCCGGGTAAGCCAGCGCGGATTTGATTTTTTCCTTGACCTGCGCCTCTTTTTCAAAGTTATCGGCCAAACGCTCCAGGGTCAGATCCAGCGAACCGCTCGCCTCGGCGGCTGCCAGCATGTTGATCATAAGACCGGGTAGCGAGGCGCTGTTCGCCGAGAAAGACTCTGCTAAGCTTTTTCCGCTTTCCAGGGATACTACCGCTTCTTTAATGATCTTGCGCAGCAGCCTATCTGCGGTTTGCTCCCCCAGCACCTGCAGAGATTGAAACAAGGGAATCCCCGCTTTGTTCATCATGAAGAATTGGCGGCAAAAAATGGCCAGTTCTTTTCTCCCCACCCTGCCTGCCGGCAAATGAAAACTGAACTTTCGCTCCGGCATCTTCCCTAACCCCCATCCATCGCCTATTCCGGCTTCTGACTTCCGGCTTCCAATAAAATCCGGCTTATTCTTCCCCGAGCACACGCATAACCTCCTGCATAGTGGTGACGCCTTGCAGGGCCTTCCCCATGCCGTCCTCTCTGATCGGTATCATTCCGTCCTGCAGAGCGGTTCTCCTTAATTCGGATACAGGCGCCAGCCGCAGGATTTGTTTTTGCAGATTGTCCGATATTTTCAGGATTTCATGTATGGCGCCGCGGCCCCGGTATCCGGTTTGGCCACACTCGCCGCATCCTTGGGCTGAAGAAATTCTCAGCCGCCTGTCAGCGACGCCTGCCAGGCGCATCTCCGCCTCGCTGATCATACGCTTTTCTCGGCAGTTGGAGCATACCCGGCGCACCAGGCGCTGGGAAACCACGCCCAGCACCGCGGAGGCTACCATAAAGGGCTCCACCCCCATATCCACCAGCCTGGTCAGCGCTCCCGGGGCGTCGTTGGTGTGCATCGTCGACAGCACCAGGTGGCCGGTTGTGGCCGCCCGCACTGCGATCTCCGCTGTTTCCAGATCGCGGATCTCCCCGATCATGATCACATCCGGGTCCTGCCTTAAAATCGCTCGCAGATATGTGGCGAAGGAGGCCCCCGCTTTGCTGTTGATCTGTGTTTGATTGACCCCCTCCAATACATACTCCACCGGGTCCTCGACAGTAACTATGTTTTTTTCCGCTCCGCTGATGCTCTCGATGGCTGTGAAAACGGTAGTGGTTTTGCCGCACCCGGTCGGCCCGGTGGCCAACAGAAGCCCGCTAGGACTACGCAGAAACTCCCGCATCAATTTATAGTTTCTCGGTGAAAAACCAAGATTTTGGAGAGTGTAATCGTGTATCCCCCCTTTATCAAAAATGCGGATCACAATCTTCTCACCAAAAATAGTGGGAACGGTGGACACTCTCAGGTCAAGGTCATAATTTATCGATTCCAACTGAATACGCCCATCCTGGGGCAGCCTGCGTTCGGTAATATCCAGGTCGGCCATTACCTTAACTCTGGAGACCAGGGGAAAGATGAGGCGGTAAGGCAGTTCAAGCCTGCGCTGCAGCACCCCGTCTATGCGAAAGCGCACCTGAACATGGTCCTTAAAGGGCTCGATATGTATGTCGCTGGCTTTATCGCGGACAGCCTTGAGTATTATGGCGTCTACAAGCCGGATGATCGGAGAGCCGGCTGTGGAATCACATCTGACGGCGGCCTTTTCCTCCGCCTCCTCCGCTTCTGATATAGCCTTCTTGACCTCGGGGATCTCAAAATAGCTGCTGATCAAGCACTCCACATCTTCACCGGCGTCCTGATCAGGGATCATGCCGCGGTCGGGAACAGCTGCTCCGGGCCTCTCTTCCGCAGTCGCCGGTTCGCAGCCGATCCGCGAGCCGCGACGATGCATGACAATCGCCGCGCCGTCTCTGTATACAATTTGATCCGGCGCGGATTTCGCAATTTCTTTCTGAGCGGCCAACTCATTTAGCCAAGAAAAACGCTTTAAGGCATTCAGCGACATCATCCCCATCCGTATTCTGTTTGCGCCATAAACCGGCAGGTCATAGAAGCCAATGTGTTAGAAGTCAATGTGGCCGACAGTAAATAAGTGTAAAGATCCTTTGTGCTGGTTATATTCACCATTAATGTGTAATATCCTGCCATTTTTAATCGAGTCCCGCTAAGCAAAAAACGCCGGATCTCCAGCGTTTTTTCTGCCTTGCGTGTTATTTCTACAAAAGTTCTAAGGAACTCTGAATTATTCCATGTTTTTTATTAATTCCACCAAAATAGGCCATTTACATTTACCCTTACACCTCACCCTTCGAGCGCCGCCTTGATCTCATCTGTTTCTACCTCGGCAAATAATCTCGCCCTCCCCAGGGCTAGAGGGAGTACAAAGCGCGGCCTGCCCTCAAGAGCTTTTTTATCCCGGGGTAGAACCTTGATAATTTCTGACGCAGAGAAAGGTACGGTTATGGGAAGTCCCGCCCTGCTCAAGAGATTTTTCAGACGCTCGCTGTCTTCCTTATTCAGCAAACCCCTGCCTACGGCGATATCGGCAGCCACAGCCATGCCCGCGGCAACAGCTTCTCCGTGCCGGTAACGGCGATAA
This sequence comes from Thermacetogenium sp. UBA4966, assembly GCA_002397275.1. Lineage (GTDB taxonomy): Bacteria > Bacillota > DSM-12270 > Thermacetogeniales > Thermacetogeniaceae > Syntrophaceticus. Next base: position 10,889 of record DHAA01000046.1, read on the forward strand.
GAGGTAAGCGCCTCCAGGGCATGCCCAATCGTATGCCCGAAGTTGAGGAGCGCCCGCATACCGTTTTCCCGCTCATCCTCTTCTACAATACCAGCCTTAATTAAACAGGATTTTTTGACAACATATGACAATACTCCATCGTCCAGGGCCAGCACCTGTTCCAGGTGCTCCTCTATATAGCGGAAAAATTCCTCGTCCCGGATCACACCGTATTTGATCACTTCAGCCAGACCGGCCCGCATCTCAGCGGGATCGAGCGTCTTCAAAACGCGGACATCGGCGAAAACCAGCCGCGGCTGATAAAAAGAGCCGATCATATTCTTGCCCAGCGGGTGATTGACCCCCGTCTTTCCGCCCACAGAACTATCCACCTGTGCCAGCAGCGTCGTTGGTATCTGAACAAAGGATATGCCGCGCATATAGGTCGCCGCCACAAAACCGGCCAGGTCCCCCACCACCCCGCCGCCCAGCGCAGTCACCGCGCTCAGCCGGTTTAAACCGGCCTCGATAGCCGCTGTATACAGCTTACACGCTGAATCCAGGGATTTGTACTCTTCTCCATCAGGGAGTTGATAATACCGGGGGGCAAAACCGGCTCGTTCCAGAGAGTTCATCACCTGCTTCCCGTAGAGCGGACCTACCGTCTCATTTGTGACCAGCAGAACGCTCTTCACCTGCCGTAACGGCGCGCAGGCAGACATGACCTCGCCCAGCTGTTCGAGATTATCCGCCCCGATTATAATCGGGTATGAGCGTTCCTTCAGGTCAACCTCTATCGTTGCCAAAAAATTCCGCCCCCTGTCTCCTCTGTCTCCTTTGTTCATTTTCCTGATCATAGAGATGATTAGCCGCGCTGTCTGCTCTGCGTTCAACTCCGCGGTGTCAATCCTATAATCGCAATCCATGTAAAAAGGCTCTCTGTCGGATAACAGCTCGCCGATGCGTTTCCGCAGTTCGTCCCCGCGCAGCAACGGCCGCTCCCCGGCCTCGCTCAGACGAGCGGCAATCGCCTCCACAGGCGCGGTCAGGAGAATAATAATCCCATTTCCCCGCAGCCTCCGGATATTCTCCGGGTTAAGGACCGCTCCTCCCCCGGTGGCGATCACGCAGCCGCGGCGAAGAGAGGCCTTCTCTATGGCAGACGCCTCCTCGCTGCGGAAACGGCCCTCGCCGTATTTACGGAAGATTTCAGCGATCTTCATCCCCATTGCCGCCTCTACCGCCGCATCCGTATCGATAAAATCCATCGCCAGCAGTTCCGCCAGCAGTTTCCCGGTCTCGGTTTTCCCCACTCCCATGAATCCTGTGAGAACGATGTTCCTAATGTTCCTCTTGTCCAAGGCAAACCTCCGCCGCAATTATATTTGACCGCTGGAAGCCAGAAAGCGCCGATAGTTATCCTCTATCTCGCTCAGGGAATCGCCGCCGAACTTTTCTAGTAGAGCGGCGGCTATCTCCCAGGCCACGACAGCTTCCGCGAGCACCGCGGCCGCGGGAACAACGCAGACATCGCTTCGCTCCGCGGCAGCCGGACAATTCGCTCCGGTTTTTAGATCAACACTGGATAAGGGTTTTCCCAGGGTAGGCACCGGCTTAACAACCGCTCTCAGAACCAGCGGTTCCCCATTGGTCACCCCGCCTTCCAGCCCGCCGGCGCGGTTGGTCGGCCTGTAGAACACCCCCTGCGGAGAGCGTTGAATCTGATCATGGTAAGCGGCGCCGGAATGAGCGGCGCCCCGGAAGCCCAGCCCAAAATCCACCCCTTTGACGGAAGGAATGCTGATCACCGCGGCAGCCAGACGAGAGTCTAAGCGCCGGTCCCAGTGGACATAACTACCGATCCCCGCAGGCAAGCCTGTACAAATCACTTCAAAAATACCGCCCAGTGTATCGCCGCCTGCGGCGGCCTTATCGATCTCGCTCATCATCGCCGCCGCAGCACCGGGGTCAGCGCAGCCAACCGGCGAGGATGAGGCCATCTCCGCCAATTCCCTTGCGGGAAGAGAACATTCCGCTAGGCGCGCCCCTCCGATCTGCACGACATGGCTGAACAAATGACAGTTCAGGGATTCGATTAGAATGCGCCCTGCGGTACCGACAGCCACCCTGATCGCCGTCTCTCTGGCGCTTGCCCTTTCCAGAACATTGCGCAGGTCTTCGCAGTGGTGATATTTCAGCCCGCCGGCCAGGTCCGCATGCCCGGGCCTCGGCCTGGTCACAGCCTTCTCCGCCGCTTTTTCCGCATCATATTCCAGCGGGTCGCCGGACATCACTTCCCGCCAGTTCTTCCAGTCCAAATTGACGATCTGCAGCGCAAGGGGACTGCCCAGGGTCAATCCCCCGCGCACACCCGCCAGGATTTCCACCTGGTCTTTTTCAATCTTCATGCGCCCGCCTCGTCCATAAGTGGTCCGGCGCCGCTCCAGCTGAGCGTTGATCCTGTCTTTCGACAGTTCAACGCCTGCCGGAAACCCTTCGATAATCGCAGTCAGGGCAGGGCCGTGGGATTCGCCCGCAGTCAAAAAACGCAGCATGCTCATCTTCTCCGTTCATTATTATTATCTATTTTATCCGACACTACCCTTTGCATGGCATCGACAGGGGCTTTTCTCCCTGTCCACAGCTGAAAAGCCAAAGCCCCCTGATGGACTAGCATCCCCACTCCGTTGAGGACAGAGCACCCGGCCGCGGCCGCCTCTGCCAGGAGCCTTGTCTGCGGCGGATTATAGACGAGGTCGCAGACCAGCAGCCCGGGGTGCAAATGCTCCCCGCCCGCCGCGGGCTTTTCCTTTTGGTTGGGATAAGAGCCGACAGGTGTGGCGTTGACGAGCAAATCCGCTTTTGGCAATAGTTCAAAAAAATGGCGCCCATAACCGCCTGCAGCGACGGTGAACCCGGACCTGCCCAGTTCTTGAGCCAGACCCTTTCCTCTCTCCTCGCTTCTGCTGCAAATATGGATAGGCGACGCCCCATTGATCGCCAGCGCAGCCGCAACCGCTCTGGCCGCGCCTCCCGCCCCCATAATAACGGCTCTTTTCCCTTTCGGATTAAAACCCGCGGACTTCAGGGAAACAAGAAACCCGGAAGCGTCGGTATTATATCCGCACAAGGCGCCGTCACGGTTGACGATTGTGTTTACCGCACCGATCAGCCCGGCCTGCTCATCGACCTGATCCAGATAGGGTATAACCCGTTCTTTATGCGGGATGGTCAGATTAACCCCCCCCAGATTAAGAGCGCGGATAGAGTTTACAGCCCCGGACAGGCTCTCCCTGGGAACCAAAAAGGGGAGATATATGGAGTCGAGTTGGAGCATCCTGAACGCCGTGTTCTGCATCAGCGGAGAAAGGGACTGAATCACCGGATCCCCAAACAAGCCGAACACCTTTGTCGTACTGCTGATCATCATTCATATCACCTGCATAACCATCCGCCGCTCACCGGGACGGTTCCAGTGATCGGCTTGCTCTTCGGGTGGCGGCTGAATTCGTCCTAAGACTCGTCGCCGATATGCATGTGTGGCAGAAGAAACGGTCCCATGCCACCTAAGTAAAAATTTTCTTTACATAATATTATAGCCCCTGTTCATAATAACTATATATATTGTTGCGGAAAGGAGGTTTAAACTTTGCCACATACTCTATCGGATATGGAAGTAGCAAACCTGACAGGAGAAAGCCTGAAAAAGCTCCAGGAGGCGGAACGAGTAATAAACAGTTGGGGAGGCGGCGATAAAAACGAGGAAATCTACCTCCTTGCTCTCAAAAAACAGGGGCGCTAAAGCCGCCTCTGTTTCATGCGACAGCCGAGATTGACGCCGAGACTGACGGTATAATCGTACGCGGCGAGCCTTATGGCGATGATATTTTATCCATCTGTATAATCAGGTTCTCCAAGTCCAAGGGTTTCTTTAAATGGAGATCGGCGCCCGCTTCTTTGATTTTTCTGATGTTTTCGTCATTATCGTCCCCGGAATACAAAATCACCAGCACATCGGGATGCCCTTCCTTGATCAGGCGTGTCGCGGTAACTCCATCCATCACAGGCATCAGCATATCCATAAGCACTATCTTCGGTTTGAACTGATCAACCATCTTCACGGCCTCGCTGCCATTCTGCGCCTCGCCGACAACTCGAAATTTAGAATAATTATTTAAAAATGTGACAATCAGGGACCGCAGTTCATCATAGTCGTCAACAACAATAACACTCGCCAATTCCATCAACTCCCGTCCCTAGTAATCAGTGCCGAAACCACTAATTTCCGGCTCACACATCCATCCTCAACTGACGTCTGAAACATAATGGCCTCCGGCAAATTGTCGTTCCGCGGACACCTTCTTCAGAAAAGGCGGGTTTTGCTGCATTTTAATATTAGTTTTTCAATGACTCTCACTAAGCGGGTGCCGATAAACTCCTTGCGGCTGATAGGAGTAACCATGATCGTAAACAAACCGAGCCTGTTCCCTCCCAATATATCTGTGAAAATCTGGTCGCCGACTACCGCTGTTGTCTCCGGTTTTGTCCTCATCAACTCCATAGCCCGGCGAAAACTGCGGCGCCGGGGTTTCCCCGCTCTGGCTACAAATGGTACTTTAACATTTTCTGCTACTTCCCGTACCCTGATGTCAGAATTGTTGGATACGAAACACATCTGAAAACCATATTTCCTGGCCTTCGCCATCCAGGAAACGGTTTCCCGGGATAATTTCGGATTATTCCACTCAGTCAATGTATTGTCCAGGTCAAATATTACGCCTCTAATCCCAAAAGTATAGAGTTCTTGAAGGGGAATATCAAAAATGGTGTCGTATGTCTTTGCGGGAAGAAATATTTGCATGTACGATACCCCCTCTCTAAACGCTTTCCCTGCTGAGAATACTTGGCCTTTTTCCCGTCTTTCCCGCTCAGTTTTTGCATTTATTAAAAATCATAAACCAGTTGCAGGGGGATAGCAAGCCGGTTAAAGAAAAACCATCAAAAATCATCCTGAAAAGACAGGCACCATTCTTCTTTGTTTGCCATATTATTTAATGTGACAAACATCCGGAGGGGATCAGTTTGGTCTTAGGGCTGTTTATGGCAACAGCTTTATCTTTTCTTCAAGGGCTTATTCTCTGGGCCGGTTATATCAGCAATAACGCCTTCCCCAGACCGCTGTCCGAAAAAGATGAAGCCGTCTACCTAAAACGCTTAGACGAAGGGGATGAGGAAGCTAGAAACATCCTCATTGAACATAACCTGAGGCTGGTGGCTCATATTATTAAAAAATTTGACGGGGTAGGGGATGATGCGGACGATCTTATTTCTATCGGCACCATCGGTCTGATTAAGGCAATCAATACCTTTAATACCGACAAGGGAACAAAACTGGCCACATATGCCGCCCGCTGTATTGAAAATGAAATCCTTATGACAGGATAGCCCGGAAAAATGCGGCATCCTCCGGTTCCTCATTCTTAACGGCAATCGTTATAATTACTCCGGCCAGGCTTTTCAGGGCTGTTCCTTTCTTTGGCCTTCCGCTGATGGTGATTTGCGAGAGGAGAGACCTAACCAGCGCCCGCTTCTCCTCAAAGGCTAGCTCATCGATTTTATTAAGCAAAAACAGAGCTCTTTGATGCAGTTCGTTTATTTCAGCCGGTTCATCAGAGGCAGCCAATAAATGCTCCAACTCCTTTTTCCTGGCTTTCAGCCTCTCCGCGCTTTGCCGTATATCTGCCAGTCTGTCCTTGGTCTTTTCATCAAGCTCTACAAGCCCCGCGGCCATCGAATCCAAGACGGCCTCTCTCCCTTTTTCCAGCCTTTCCAGCCGCTTGACTATACTCCTGCTCTCTTGCTCCAACTCCAATTTAACAGGATAGCCTAAGGCCGCTTCTTCCGCTATCCCCAGGGGATCCCAGAAAAACAGCTTTACTCGTGACCAAACGGCTTTTTCCAGAATGTCTGCAGAAATCACTTTTGCCGGTGAGCACCCCTTTTGGAGCGATGCCTCGCCTGAGCGGCGGCAGGTATAGCGGCGGGCTGTTTTCCCCCACCAGCTGATATAAGAGCCGCCCATCGTATTTCCGCAGTCCGCACAGGTCAACAACCCTGAAAGCAAATACTTATGCCTGCCCTTTTTTGCCCAGAGCCGTCCTATCGAACAGATCTTATCCTGCGCCTTCTCCCAGGTCTCCCTGCCGACGATAGGAGGAACGGGAATAGTGACGACAGACTCCGGCGGCCGCGGCATTCCGGTGCGCCAATCTATTTTTCCATACTTCCATTCCCCCTTGAAAACCGGGTTGGTCAAAATCTGCCGCACCACCTGCCGGCGCCAAGAGCGCGCCCTCCTGCGCGTGGGAATCTGCATTTCATTTAAGCGGCCGGCCACAGCTGCAATTCCAATATCTTCGCTGATGAACCACTGAAACATCCTGCGGACAACGGCCGCCTCCTCATCATCAAGCAGTACCTCTCCACTCTCCGGGTTATACCTGTATCCATAAACATCAAAATTGATCGGTATCCCTCCCTGACGCGCCTTCTGCAGCTTTCCCCTCGTCACCCGCTCCCTGATCTTTTCCCGCTCATATTCGGCAATAGCGCCCTTGATAGAGTAAAAAAGGCGCCCCTCCGGGGTAGTTTTCCATTCAAAATCAAGAAATTCCAAACGCACGCCTGCTTTTTCCAGCTCCTCACTGAGATAAAGCTGATGTGACAATTTACGCGACAGGCGATCCGGGTCTCTTAACACCAGCGTGTCCACCATCTCTAAACCGACCGCCTCTCGCAGGGCGTTTAACCCCGGCCGATCGAGTTCCGCGCCGGAAACACCCTCGTCGGCGAATTGCAAAATCTGAGTTGCTCCCAACTCCGCGGCCCGCTGCCTGCAGGCTTCTTTTTGTTCGCCAAGGCTGTATCCGTGTACGGCCTGCTCCTCTGTGCTCACTCTAATATAGATGGCGGCTCGCAACTTTTTTTCTCCTCCCCTTTCCTCTCCTCCAAAATTTTTCTGGACAAGATGCGCAGCGCTGTTTTTAAACCGTCCCCTCCCACGAAAACGACCCTTATCAGCGGTTTTTCCTGAAAATTCCCTTCCTTCAATTCAGACAACTCCCTTCTCTGAATTGTACGTTTGCGTAAGATTGTCCTATACCCGCGGCGTCCCCCTGCCACCTGGCGCCAAAGGCGGTGGATTCCAGCGAAGCGACCTACCAACCACTAACCACTAACCACTAA
>DHAA01000046.1:18303-69868 GCA_002397275.1 Thermacetogenium sp. UBA4966
ACTAACCACTAACCACTAACCACCAATTGTGTGGCGGACGAAACGTCCCCACGCCGCCTGGCTATTTATTCCGTATGGTTTGGTCTTCGGCTTAGAAATTCTTATGTTCCTGCGCGCCTCGAAGAGAAGCAGGAGCGAGGTCTACCTTTATGACCCTATCGGTACGGACAAGGAAGGAAATGAAATAACTTTAATCGATATACTGGGTACAGAGCCGGAAGCCGTATTTGAACTTGTGGAAAATTTTTTCGAGTCGCGCCGGCTAATAAATAAAATGAAAAAATTAAGCAAAAGAGAGAGGATAGTATTGGAACTGCGGTACGGAATCGGCGGAAAACAGAGAAAAACCCAGCGGGAGGTCGCTCAATTTTTCGGTATTTCCAGAAGTTATGTTTCGCGAATTGAAAAAAAAGCCATTAAGAAACTGTTCCAGGAGCTTACTCATAATGACCCGCAGCTATGATTCGTGCCTGCCGTCCGATCGCCGCTGCCATATCCTCTAGATTACTGATCGCCGTGACACAATGTGGCATATTTAAAATATTCGATTATGGCAAAACTATACCTGAGACTAACTTAAAAGGAGTGTTATAATGATGGATGAAAAGCAGCAGCAAATTCACTGCCTCGTAGACAGCTGTCACTATTGGAATGAGGGAAACAACTGCCAGGCCAATAAAATCATGGTAACGTCGAGCAGCTTCGGGGCAAGTCAACCTGACGAAGTAGACGCCACACGGGCGGAATCCATGTCTGCCACGCCGGTCGAACACTGCATGGATACCTGCTGTAAAACTTTCGTCACCAAGGAGGGCAAAACAAAAGTCGACGGGATTCGTAAAATGACCTGAGCCAAGAGCGCCAAAAGCGCCGCGTTTGTGGACAAACAGAAAGACGACCCTGCGAAACCGCTTTTCGTCCCCGAAAATACCGGTTCAGCGCCCGGTATAGCTATCAACAAACACCGTTTTAAAAAGAGGGGCGGCAAATAGCGGCATAAATCCTCAAATCGGGAGCGGCGCCATCAAACCCGCTCCCCGCGCCCATGCGCGGACAGGCGCGAACGGAAAGGATATGCGAACATGATCACGCGAAACACCCAAGTTGAGGATATTGTCGAAATTCCTGGCGTTATCTCCTACTTCATCGAACACGGAGTATCGCCCATTACGTGTTCCGGACCCTTTCCCCAGCGTCTCGGCAGACTGTTGGAGATTAAAAATGTACCGGATCCGGACGGCTTTATCGAGGGATTGAACGCATTCCTGAGAGAAACAGGCGCCATAACCGGGGAGTAGCTCAAATAGCGCTCTGCAGAGCGAGGATGATCTCTTTGAAAATAAGAGCGGCAGCGTCTCCTCCGGAACCCCCTCCCTCGACAAAAACAGCGACCGCCAGCTGCGGTTTTTCCAGAGGGGCATATCCGACAAACCAGGCGTCAACCACCGCTTCCCCCTGTTCATCAACTCTTCCCGTTTCAGCAGAACCTGTTTTCCCAGCGCTCCCCAGACCGGGCGTTTGTGCTTTCTTGCCGGTGCCGTCGGCAACGGCAAGTTCCATCATCTTCTGCACTTCTTCCGCCACATGCTGGGGCAATACTCTTTGCGCGGGAGGGCTTTCTATTTCTTTGACAACTTCCCCGTGGGGTCCGCAAATACTTTTGACAAGAGCGGGGCTCCGGTATATTCCCCCGCGGGCGATAGCAGCGGCGAGCGCAGCCAGATTGACGGGAGAAACGGTCACCCCGTCCTGACCAAGAGCGGCGTTTCCCACCTCCCCGGGAAGACCTCCGATCTGCACGACGCCACCCTTCTCCTTGGAATAACCGGCGATCCCTTTTTCTAATCCGAGGAGTTGTGCGTAATGCTCGAGTGTCAGGCTGCCTAGGCGCATGGCTGTTTCCACAAAAACAGAGTTGCAGGAGTGAGCAAACGCCTCACTAAAGGTAAGCTCCCCGTGCCCTTCGCTTTTCCAGCAGGAGATCTCCTCTCCGCTTTGGAAAACGTATTTCCCATTGCAGTTGAACTTTTCATCAGCATCAACGACACCCTCTGCAAGCGCCGCGGCTGCAACGGCGATCTTGAAAACCGAACCGGGATGATAAAGGCCAAAACAGCGGTCGAACTCCTCACCCTGCAGAAAGCCCTGATTATAGGAATAGGATGGGCGGCTGGCCAGAGCCCTGATCTCTCCGGAGGGGATGTCGATCAAGACGGCGGCGCCTTTCTCTGTGTGTTCATCCAAAATATTTTCCACCGCCTGCTGCACATCCCGGTCAAGGGTGAGCACGACGTCATTGCCTCCGGCAACGGCGCCCTTTTTACCCCGCGCCAGCAGTTCCCCCCCTTTCAACGCCTCTCCGCGTCCATTGACCACTACCCCCAGCTCAACAAGCGATTCCCGGGGAGTAAGCTCTTTATTGTAAAACGACTCGATGCCATTAAGACCCTTTTCCACGCTCCCCTGGAGCACCGAACCGGTAACCGAACCCACAATATGCCTGGCAAGGGCCTGCGGGCCATACCTATCGCGGAGAGGCGCCGCATAGATGCCGGGTATATTCTCTCGCTCCAGCTCCGCCGCCTCTTCTTGATCAAGGGTAAACTGAAAGATGAAGGGATTTTTACTTTTTACCTCGTCGGTCAGCGTTTCTTCTATCTGCCGGCTCTCTTGCGGGAGCAGCGCGGACAGCCGTTCAACTGTTTGGGGAAGATCACGGATCAGAGAAGGAAAAACAGCTAGCCGATAAACCACCTGCGAATCCAAAAGGGATCTGCCCTCCCGGTCAAGGATATCCCCGCGATAAAAGTTCCCCATTTTCAGGGTGACCATCCTTCTTTCCACAGCCTGGACAGCCAGTTCTTCCCCCTTATAAATCTGCAGGTAGGCGACCCTTCCCTCCAGGAGCAGGAAAGCAAAAAGAAAACAGAAGAAAAGGAAAACAACACGGGAATCAATCCTCGACCTCATCAATATCCTCCCTCATAATAGAAACGGACGCAAACAAGCGGCCGCCACAATGCCTAGATTCAATTGCCAATTCAACAGCAACGCCGGGCGCCGGGTTCTGCAGGCGCTTAACACTTAAGACTGAGATATTTATCTGTCATGGACACTGCCGCCGGCAAAGCGAGCGCAAGACGCTTCCCCTCTATGCTGCGCCATTAATAGCCATTTTATACAAACATTACTGCGGCCGGCGTCCATCATATGCACCCTTCTTCGCTTATCCCCTTGCCCTTACCGGTATTCGCCTCATAATTGATACTAGGGCGCTCTACTGCCGGCCTACCCTACTTCTCACATCAGCGCAAAGGGATGACCATCCTCGAACAGGCTAACGATGTTCCTGCCGCTGGAAAAGAGCAAAATTTAAAAAGGTTTTTACATGGAGTCGTCGAATTTTACTATAAATAACACAGCGGAGAAAACAAGGAAACGGGGGCTTTAAGTTTTTATGGCAAAGAAAAAAAAGAAAAACAACCGGAAAAATGTCAAATCTTCAGTCCGAGGACAACGGGAACAGCGGCGCAGTTTTGCAGAACGCCACCCGCGTTTGCAGAAGGCGGCGGCGCGCTTGCAGAAGGTTGCGGCGCGCTTGCAGAAGGTAGCGGGGAAGGCTGCAAATGGCTTTTTGAGTATTTTGAGTATTATTTTGAAACCGCTGAAACCACTGATATCTATCGAAAATTGTTTCGCTGCTCTGCTGGCTGTGCTCCTTTTTTATCCCCCCTTCTTCCGCGGACTCTACTTCGACCAGGAACTGCTACCCACGCATATTTTTACGGCGGTGCTGTTTGCTTTTTTTGCTTTTTACAAGATCTACCGGCGGGAACCTCTCTTTTCCAGACACCCTCTTGACTGTGCGGTTGTTCTTCTGCTTATTTTGTATATCGCTTCGAGCATTGGGGCTTGGAACACACGGGACGCCCTGGGCGCTGTCTTAAAGATGACCAACTACGCTGCGGTTTATTGGCTTCTCTCATACAGCCTGCGGTCCGTCAAAGCAGGCAGGAACTACTTGCTTGTCTTTTTTGCCTGCGGCGTCGGAGTCGCCCTGCTGGGTCTCGGCGCTGCTCTGGGTACCTTTCATTACAATGATGCCTTCGTAAACGGAAGGGTCTACTCCAGCCTGCAGTATCCCCATACGCTGGCGGCATTTCTGACCGCGATGAACCTATTTGGACTCTATCTCTGGGCAGAGGCGCGTCCGCCTGCCGCCAAAGTACTTCTGGCCGCGGGGAATTACCTGTTGTTCCTGACGATCTTAGGGACGCAGTCACAAGGCGCTTTCATCTTTTACCCGATCGCTTTTTTAATTCTGTTGATCGGGCTGCCGGGCAATATGCGCAAGCGTATTTTGGGGCAGTTTGTTTTGCAGGTGGCCGCTTCCGCTGCTGTTTACGGCGGGTTCATGGCCTGCGCCAACGGCGGCGCCCGGGCGGCGGGCTGGCTCTGGCTGCTGGCCGGGGCTGCGCTGGTCTCCCTGTTGCAGTTGGCCTGGAACCATCTAGAACAGAGGGCAGCTGCCGCCGCCAATAAAAAAAGGCCCTGGAGGCGCATCGCTGTGGGCGTTTTTCTTGTTCTAGCCATCGTCGGCGGCGGGTATGCTCTGCTGAAGAACACACCCAATTCGACAGCATCCGAAAATCAAGCGGCCTGGAGGTCCTGGGCGCAGCGCATCCAAACCATCTCACTGAAGCAAAGGCAGGCCCAAGAGCGTATCCTCTTCAGCCGCGACGCCTTCCGCATCATGGCCTCCAGCCCCAGAAACGCCCTTTTGGGCGCGGGCGGCGGCGGGTGGAAAGCATTGCACCATCAGTTCCAAGAATATTACAGCGTTCCCACCGAGGTACGCAACCACTTCCTGCAGCTAGGCGTCGAAACCGGCTTTCCGGGTCTGCTCACCTTTATCGCCATTTGGGTCTTATTCTTGTTAAGCACACGGCGCGCGATGCACCCGCCCGACGATAAACCTCGGCATGAGATCCGCTCCTTGAGCTGGACGGTCTGCAGCGGAGCGCTGGCGCTGGGAATGTATTCGCTGATCGATTTCAACCTCTCGCTCAGCGCGGTAGCCATCCTTTTGTGGGGATTATTCGGACTGGGCCGGGGCTTAGAACGTCTCTCCGGCTTGGCTGCGGAACCGCGGGCTGTAGAAGTGAAGGGGAAGGAACGCCGGAAGCGAAGTAAACAGCAGCCGGAAACCTGGCGCCAGTCGCGAACATTCCAGGGAGTTGTGGTCAGCGTGATTTTCTGCACCTATTTCTTCATCTCTGTAAACCTCATACTGGGACAAAAATATGCACAGGCAGCCACGGAATCACTCAAAAACAACATGCAGGATACCCAGGCCGCGACCTCCAACCTGGAAGCGGCCATTAACCATGATCCCTGGACCTCATCTCATCGCTCCACCCTGGCCAATCTGTTGCTCTATAATTACCAGACAATGGAGCAAAAAGACACCGCGCTTATTAAAAAAGCTCAGGACAACCTGGAGACAGCCGTCAGGAACGACCGGGGGAACGAGGAGCTGCGCATCCTCTACGCCCAGGCCTTATTCAACTCAGGGTCGGTTGACGAGGGTTTACAACAATTAGAAAAAGCTGTGCAACTGGTCCCCCTGCTTCAGAATAATTACGAGTACCTTGCCGCCGGTTACATGAACGCCGGCCGCTTTATGCTCGAGCAAGCCGAGCAGCAAAGAGAAACAAACGAGCAAACCGGGGATATGGAGAAGCTGAGAGAGAAGGGGCGCAAATATCTGCAGTCAGCCGCGGCGGTTCCCGATCGCCTGGAGAAACGCATGGCCGCGGTGCCGCAAAAATACCTGGACTATTGGTCAATCCAACCATACCTGGAAGTGACGCCGTCGATCAGCTTGAATGCCGGCAAGTCCTTGGTTCTGTTGGGCAGTTGGCAGCAGGCCGATCCCTATCTGAACGCCGCGCTGGAGGATTCTCAGCTCCAGTCAGAGGCCAACTTGTGGCGCGGGCTTGCCCTGGAAAAGCAGCAGAAAGACGGTGAGGAACTGATCAGCGAGGCCCTCGCTGCGCAGCCCGAACTGGCTGATGAGCGTGAGAGCATCGAGGCTTTGCTGACTGCGCCAGGCGCATAGCTCTACACTCCTTATGCAGCAATGAGGGGCCCGCTATCAATAGGTGTTAGTAAGCTTAGCCGGTATAGCCGGGGTTAATCCTCAAAAAAATAAGGCTCGAGCGGCGGTTACATTCCGCTGCTCGAGCCCTTTTTCATGGTATAACTCTCTCCGCTTGAAGAGGTTACTTCACTCGCTCAATCCCCTATCGAGACTCAATGATGGTAGAGCATTTGGGGAGAACTGGATTGTACTAGCTGCGCGGTTTAATTCGGCAGTTTTTGCAGCGCAGTTTCCACCGCGCTGTTCACAGCCAGGGTTCCGCCGAAGATAGCAAACCGCGTACCGGCTGCGCTTGCGGCCGCGCCTTTCAGATAGCCGTGAACATCCGAAAGATCACCCTTGACGTAGATAATCGGATTAGCGTATGCCGCCGCTCCCACCGCGTCGGCCAGGTTCAGATAGCCAACGATGGAGAAGGAATGGGGCGCGTCAAAGAATTTCTGAGCCACAGCAAGGCTGGTCTCAATACGACTGTGTCCGGAGCAGCGCTCTTTAGCCTCCAGCTCGGTGTACACCGCCTTGCCCACCACATTCTCGCCGCCGATAACGATGATCTTCCTGATGCCGAGGCCGGCAATCGCTGTCTTTGTTTCTGCAGGGACGCTGTTTTTGCTCACCAGCAGGATGGGGTATTTATTGCTGGAAGCCGGCGCCCCGGCGACAAGGGAATCTGCCGGCGCAAAGCCGCTGACCACTAAGGCGGTGTCCGCTTGGCCTCCCTTTGCCGCGATCGCCGCTGCCGTGTCGTAGCGGTTGGCGCCCTGGATGCGCTCCAGTTTCAGCCCAAGGCTTTTCAGCTTGCCGGCTACCGCCGGGGATACGGCCAGCTCTCCGCCCAGGACATAGGCTGTTTCGGGCTTCAGTTTTTTAACGGCGTTCTCTGTTTCCTGCGGCAGGCTGCCGGGGCTGGTAAGCAGGATCGGCGCTTTCTTCAGAGCGGACAGGTAGCTGGCAGCCAGGCCGTCCGCAAACTGCCCTTCGTTGTCGCCGCGGGCGATGATCACTGCGGCGGTCCCGTCCGGATAGGCGTCCAGCGCCGTCCTGGCCGAGGTGTCGTAGCGGTTGCCGCCCGCCACTCTGTTCACCCGGCTGCCGGGAGTTTCGTTGTAGGTCCACAGCGCGGTAACCAACATGTCGGCATTTACTGCGGAAAAACTCTTATCCCAGCCTGTAAAGGTGTAGCCGCTGCGGGTTGTCAGCGGCGCCGCGGCTGCTTTTCCCGCGGCTATGGTCTGCTTCAGAGCGCCGCCTCCGCTATGGGTTCCGCCTGCCAGATCAAAGGTAACGGTATAGGTTTTAACCGGGGCGCCCCCCTCCGCTATATAACCCGCGATGACAGGCCCGCTCAGTGTTCCTCCGCTGATCAGAACCGTGCTGTTTACTGCTGAGCGCGGCTCGAAATCTGCGAAAACGACCCTGCCGTTGGCCGCAGCAGCTTGATCGATGTGTTGAATATCATCCGCTGTATACTTAAGATCCGCTGTGGAGGTATAGATCCCTGCGACCGCCACTATAGTGTACCACTTTCCATTGTCTACTGTTTCCCCTGCTTTGTCCCCATAGGCGACCGAATACATTCCCGCGTCGTTGGGAGACAGAATCATGCTGTCGTCGACAGTCATCCCCCCGATCTGATAAGGGGCGGCGTAAGCCGTCGGAAGGCACAGGGCAAGCAGGCAGAGCACGGCGCTCAGGGCGATGAGTTTTCTCATATCTTCTCACTTCTCCTTTATTTAAGGTACTTTGTATTCCGCAGCCGCGCAAAGGGGCTTCAGGCTGTGCAGCCCGTCCAAAAGAAAGCACTTCACCTTATCCCCCGCCGCTATCCCGTCCACTGCGACGGACAGATCCAGGGCCGACGTGCTCCGTTGTTCAATGCTCGCCGTCTGGTCTTTCACGCTTTTCAGCCGCCCGGTTTTATCATAAACTGCTGTCATGAAAACTGCTTCCTGCGTCTCGTCGATGTTGCTCTTTACGATTACGTTTACGTTCAGCGCCTCTTCTATGAACTCTGCCGCGGCTATAGTAACGGCGAAATTCTCCTCGATGCTCCTGGCGGACACGATCTCATAATCGTCGTTGTTGCCGGGGGAGTCGTCCGCATCGCTCGCTGCGGTCACATAAAGCACCTTTTCCTTTTCCTCTGCTCCGAAGGTCAGTCCGCTTATGTCGAAGCGTACTTCTTGTTCTGTCTGCGGCGCCTGCGCGGCGATCTCCCTGGAAGCGAGGACCTCACCTTCTGCGCTGCCTTGACGAAGGGAAACCGTTATGTTTTGGGCGGTATCGTAGCCGGCGTTCTTCACAGTGGCCGCGATTTCGTCGACCGAAGCGCTTCTGTAGTTGTGTGCATCATCCACGCTGATGTCGACTCTTCCCAGCAGGATCGACGCCGTGTTGTTTTCTGTGTTGTGTTCTTCGCCCTCGCCGATAGCCGCCCGCACACTGATTTCCCCCTTCACAATGTTGGCAGGCGCCTGATAGATCACGGTCGCTTCCCGTTCTTCGCCGGGCTTCAGAGGCTTGTCTATCTGGAAGCTGCCGTTTTTGCTCCCGTCTGCGTTCAGCACGGTAAGGGTTATGCTCTTCGCTTCCAGCTCGCCGAGGTTTTTCACCAGAGCCTGAATCTCCAGGGGGGCGCCGGGCGCAAGTTCTTTCTCGTTGCAATAGAGCTCGGTCACCGCCACGTCGTAGGAATGTGTGACCAGGAGCGTGCAGAGATCCGCCTCTCCCTCAATGTAGTAGCCGCTGCCGTCCGGCAATTTTTTCGTTCGGTTGAAAACTATGAGCAGATCTCCATTGTCCTGGAGAATTCCGTTCGGATTCTTTGCCTTTTCTCCCAACTCGGAGAGTTTGACGTCTTTGCTCCAGCTTTCTCCATTGTACAGCGCGGCGTGGATTTCCGCCCCGCCGTCCTCCACCGCGGTCCACAGCACGGCCATTCTGTCGTTGTCGTTGGAGATCACTGTAAAGTTGTCGCCGATCCCGGGATCGTCCGCGCCGAACACCTGGCCGGCCGTACCCTGGGAATCCTGGTAGTGTATGTTGCCTTGTTCGTGCCAGAAGAGAAGGCTCTTTCCTCCGTATTGCGCGTATGTAGGATTGGAGATCTGTGTCTCTTGCCCGTTCACGGCTTTTCCTCCGGCGTAAAGCTGTCTGTCTGTGATCGTTTCTAAATCGTTATCGTTGTCAACCACATAGGCAATTTGCGGGCTGCCCTTGACCGACCCCGCAGCCAGCCCGGTGACCGCATTCAGCCCTGTCGCTTCTTCTGTAGTCTTCGCTGCGCCGCCGGCTGTCACAGTCGCTTTCATGATCGTGTTGGCGCCTTCTGTTCCCAGAAAACTGTCCTTGCTGTTTGTCAGCCAAGCCACGATGGCGCCTTCTCCGTCCCGTGTGATTTTCGGCAGGGCGTCCATTGTATCGTTGTCTGTGACCGCTATAGCCTCCCCGAAGCCTGTCCCCTCCCATTTGGCTGCGTAGATCTCGCTGCCCGCGGCGAGTTGGCGCAGCGTGGTGTCTTTGTCAAAGGTGATCTTCGCCTTCTGCCAGGCCACATAGCCGTCGCACAGCGCCGGGTAATAGTCCGCCTTGCCGTCGTCGCAGACAGCCTTGGGCTCTGACCAAGTATCCGCTGTTTCGTCGTAGACGGAGTAGACCAGCATCGCCCGGTTGGCCTCTTTCCGCTCTTTGTTTTCCGTGATCCAGACCATCACTGTTTTGTCCCCCATCCTGGAGACCGCGGGCGCAGTATCCGGGGAGACGCCTGTTGCCAGAGTCTTCACTGTCTTGTGGGAATAATCCGCAAATAGTCTCCGCGACGACCGGCCGCCGGCCCATTCGGACTGGCTGTCTTTGTCGCCGCTCTTTGCAAAGCGGATGGGTGCGTCCAGATCGATGGCCTCGTAGATGCCTTTTTCCTGGGCATACATCCCAAACTCGCGGCCAAGCAGTGTGTCCGGGTTGCCGGTCTCGTAGACAAGCCATGTGGATTGGAGAAATTCTTTCTCGTAGAGCAGTACGTTAAAGGGGCCCTTTAATTGAAATCTGGCGCTGCCGGTGACGTCGAACTTCTGGTAATCGCGTTGCAGGGCGTACTGGAACGCTGCTTGGACTTTGCCCATGATCCCCGCGGTCAGGGCCTGGGGCACTCCCAGCCCGCCCCCGGCCTCTAAAAACACGGACGGGGTGACCGTTCCTGTAAAGGACTTCGCTATTCCTTCTTCGCTCAGCGCGGTGTCCGCGCTGTTTACAAGCGTTAGTCCTCCGCCCGCTCCAACTTCGTAATAAAGGGGTACTATGCTCACAATGACCAGGCCCTGGTAGGTATACTTTACCTTCCCCACTATGATCATGCCGCCCTCGGTGAGCAGCGGTTTGCCCTCGCTGTCAAACCGGCCCTCCAAGTATCCGCAGACCATCACGGAGGGCGCCAGGGCGCTGCTCATGGTCAGTTTCTCGCTAAGAACGCTCCCGTGGCTGTTCAGTATGTTTTTCAGCTGGGAATAGCTAGCTGTGTTTATCTTTTCTTTCGCTTCTTTGCATCCCGCGGTAAACCACTTCCAATCCGTGTCTTTCCAGTGCCCGAGTGTGTCTCTTTCCCATTGCTTTGTATCTATGCCCAGGGCCACCTTGAATGTAGACCCTTTGATTTCTACTTCCGCGATGGAACCCAGCCCCAGACCGAACCTGCTATGCTCCAGAATCGGCACCCCCTCCGGCACCTCGAAGCTGCAGTTCTCTAAAAGATTGACCGGCCCGGAAGATAAGCCCAGGCTTGCCTGCGGGGAAACGACGCTCATGCGCAGTTCGCTGCATTCCACCGTTTTGCCGGCTGCGTCGATCAGCATTAAGAAAATGTTCCCGCCGCAGTTGAAGACCTTTCCCGGCTGTACGTCCTGGAAAACTCCCTCAGCGCTTTCCAGGCGGCGTACCGCATCCTGCAGCAGCGGGATCTTGCCGGGCTTCTGGCCGCGCCAGTTGGGGGTGACTGTGATCGTCACGGCTTCCTCTGAGCCGAGGGAAAAGGTCTGAAGCTCGGCCAGCAGGTCATACGTTTCATCGCCCCGCTTCATGCTCACCACGCCGGAGGCTGGACTGGCAGGAAGGGTATACCGTGCTGCACGGCGTAGGTTTCGGCATAGGAGCCGGGCGCGCCGTATATGGTCAGATTGGCGCAATAGGCAAACGCCGCATCCCCAATGCTCGTCACGCTGCCGGGGATGATCACGCCCGTCAAGCTGTCGCAATTTTGAAACGCATAACCCCCAATACTAGCCACGCTTTGCGGTATAGTCACGCTCGACAAGCTGCCACAATTCCGAAACGCATAATTCCCGATGCTCGTCACGCTGCCAGGGAAAGCCACACTCGTCAGCCGGTTGCAACTGTTAAACGCCCCATCCCCGATGCTCGTCACACCCTTCTCCATGTCCACGCCCGTCAGGCTGCCACAACCGTTAAACGCCCACTCCCCGATGCTCGTCACGCTGCCAGGAATGGTAATCGTGGTCAGAGAGCCACACGCGCTAAACGCCGCATATCCGATGCTCTTCACGCCGCTGGGAATGACGTATGCTCCCGCTTTTCCCCTGGGATATTGTATGAGCTCGCTCGTGTTTTTACTGAACAGTACGCCGTCCGAACTGCTGTATGCGGGATTTCCAGCACTCACATCAATAACGGTCAGGCTGCCGCAATCCAAAAACACATAATCCCCGATGATCGTCACGCTGCCAGGGATGGTAATCGTGGTCAGGCTGCCGCATTCCCAAAACGCATAACTCCCGATGCTACTCGCGCCGCCGAGGATGTTCACGCTCTTCAGGCTGGCACACTTGCAAAACGCATACTTCCCAATGCTCCTCACGCTGCCGGGGATGGTTACGCTCGTCAGTTTGCTGCAACCATGAAACGCAGATTCCCCAATGTTCCTCACCGGGCAGCCTCCCAGCGCCGCGGGAACCTCAATCGCCCCGGCAGCGTTGGAGTCGCAGCGGGTGATAATCGCCTCTCCGTTCTCTACCCGGTAGGTATAAATCCCTTCAGTGGCGCTGCTCACTGCCGCCGCTGCGGCCTCCGCGGCGGCCGCAGCGGCTGTAATCCTTTTCTTCTCCATCTCTTTACTCCTCCTTGTTTTTTGCCTCTCAGCCTGACGCGGGTTTTTTGATCTCCCGGTTTCGCGGCCGGCAAACACGCGGGCAGCCGCCGCTGCCGCCGGTTTCTGCCGGCTTGTTTTACTGCCTCTGGTACCAAAGCGGATACCAAGGATCCGCTTTGGGTTGCTTGCTCTGAACTTGTCTTACTGCCTCTAGAAATAAAAGCGTTATCTTGATTTGCTGTTGCTGCTGCGGCGATGAAATAATGACAGTTCATCGATAATTGATAAGATTAGCGCGGATTTCCATTTAAGTCTAAACGCTGGTAATTAATATTTCATTAATAGATCATGAATAGATCATTTTTTAAAATCGGAAAAAAGGAAGGATGGAATCGATTAAACATTCCAAGAAATGCCCTTTTGCCTGGACGTATAGCGGTTTATCCGGCAGCAGGCGCCGTTATATTATTCCTGATACTGTTTCGCCGCTTTCTGGTGCTCCTGAAAGGTTTTGCTGAAGTGATGGGAGCCATCCCCTCTGGCAACAAAAAAGAGATAATCCACATCCGCCGGATAGAGGACCGCCTTGATGGAGGAAAGGCCGGGGTTGGCAATAGGGCCAGGCGGCAAGCCGCTATGCAGATAAGTGTTGTAAGGAGACGATGACTGCAGGTCTTTATTGGTCAGGGTCTCCTTCTGTTTTCCTAATATATACTGAACAGTGGCGCAGGATTCCAGGCGCTTCCCCTGCCGCAGGCGATTCAAAAAAACAGCGGCGATCAGCGGGCGTTCCTGTTCCATTTTAGCCTCTCTCTCCACAAGGGAAGCCAGAGTCACCGTCTCTCTCACGCTCAACCCCATCGCCGCGGCACGCCGCTGCAATTCAGGGGTAAAGACGGTCTGAAACTGCCGCAGCATCAGATCGATGATTTCCTGCTCGCTCATCCCGGGGCGCAGCTCATAGGTAGCGGGGAAGAGGAAACCCTCCAGCCGCCGCAAGTCTGTTCCGGCAAGTTCCCCGGAAAAAGAGAAGGGATAATCGGCCGCGCCGGCTTTTTCAAAAAGCCGGCGATCAGCGATCCCCTTACGCGCCAGCAGATCCTCAATTTGCTCGACAGTATAGCCTTCCGGTATGGTCAGGCGATAAGAAAAGACTTTACCGGTGGCGATGTAATCTGTTATTTCTTGAAGCGACCAGTTGTTGCTGATCTGATAAGTCCCGGCCTGCATCTTTTTGTCCTGGCCGGTGAAACGCCCGTAATAAACAAAAGCCCGGCTGCTTCTGATCAATTTGCTCTTAACCAGGGTATCGCCTATTTCATCCATGGTCGAACCCTTCTTGATATTAACGGTCACTATCTGCGAGTGGTAAGGCGATGAACAGACGGGACTCAACAACCAGGCGAAAAGCGCATTGACGCCGATCCAGAGGACGCCGATCAGCAGGAGGAGAGCGCCGAAACGCAAAGGATATTGATATGGATTCAATAAAGATAGCAAAAACTTTTTAAACCTTGCCATCGACAGCAACAACCAGCTTTCCTCTCCAATTTCTTCGGTTATTTGATTATACCAGTTGCTACATACAGTGACAAGCTTCGACAAAAAAGCGCTGGAATCCGCCGGCCTTTGGATACGCGATTATCCATCTCCCTGGGTTTCCGGAGCCGCATCTCCATCCGTTTTTCCGGAATCCTTTTCCTCCGTTTGCTTCTCCTGTTGATCATCAGGCGCAGGAGTCGGCTCTTTCACTCCTAACCTGATTACGCGTTCAATAGGCCTATAGTAATCCCGGGAGAGCAGTTGTTTGCTGCCGTTGATTATCCGGTGAGCGCTGACCCTGTACCCTGAGGCGCCTGCCTTTTCCACAACGGTTTTGCCCTGGAGAAGGTTGGCGTCTTTTTTTGTAGTCACCCTGGGGGAAATGACGCTGTCGATCACAGTCTCCAGCTGTACGCTTTTTTGCTGCTGCTTATTGCCGAAGATCTTAATGGTCAACGCCCCGCTGCTTACGGAAGTTTTGATATAAACATAGGATTTCAGGTTATTGCGGAATTTTAAGTCCTGGCTCCCATAGGCCACCGTGGCGTCCCGCCCCAGAGGTAAATAATTAATGGCCAGGGTATGATTGCTTCTCTCCACTATCTCCAGTCCCGCCAGCAGCACGGCGTTATACAGAGTTGAAGATACTTGACAGACGCCCCCCCCCAGACCGGGCACAAAGGCGTCGGCTTCGATGACCATCGCTTCGCGGTAACCGTTTTGGGCGGTACGGGGACCTACTCTATTATTGAACGAAAACTCCTCGCCGGGACTTAGCAGCGTATTATTGAAAGCTCCGGCTGCAAGGCCGATATTGTACGATCTGTTATGATTGCCGGCATCGAATTTTGTAGTAAACGAAGATATCAGCCCGTTGACGTTCATCGCCTCGATGTCGGCTGTGCTCACCTGCGGCGGCTCCTCCCGGAACTGCAGCTCAACTTCTCGGGCAAAAGGCTCCCGGAACAGCTTTAACTCCTCCAGGCTGGCGTCTAAATCCAACATTATCCCGTTTTTACCGGGGACAACTGTTATCTGATCCTGGTCGTCGATAACCAGCCGCGCATCCTGGGGTTTAGACAGGCCATCTGTAAAAGAAGCTAATGATAATTCCGCTTTTTTGGTATCTATCGTCATCTCCCGGCAGGGTATGCTGACCTTTTTGCGGCATGCCTCCCACACCTGAACAAGGCGTTCCCGGGCGGAGCCTGATCTTCCTGCCTTGTAGGCCTCGCGCACGGCTTTTTCCGCCTCCATGGAAAAGCCAAGCTCGCCCCTATTTGAGTCTATTCTTTTCCCCTCGGCTGTGATCACTATGGGGGCGTACAAGAAATCCTGCTGTACATTTAAGACCTTTTGCGCAGCCTCTTTGCTGGTAAGACCGCCGACATCTATCCATTCCACCCGCACCCCGGGCATTATTTTACCCTTCCAGGCTGTCGACCAGTAAATAAAGATGCTCAAAATAACCACTACCAGCGCAATAGCGGCCCCCAACAAAATCATAGTGGCTTTATTCCTGACCAAAGGTGTTCTCCTCCCCATCCATCCTGCTTACAATATTACGCAGGAAAGACCCCGGCAATGACAGCTGTGATTATATCTCTTCCTCGGCGACCATCTCCTGATAAGCGTCTGCAACTTGCTCCCATTCATCTTCGTCTTCGATCTCGCACAAAAACTCGTTCCCATCATCATCCCGGTCGAGCATAAAAATATAGTATTCATCCTCATTCGCCGGCTGCAAAATCACGTATTCGCCATTTTCCCAAGAAAACTTTTTGATAAGGGTGAATTCATGCTCCTTTCCCTCTTCATCCTCCAATACCAAACAATCATCTTCTTCCCAATCAATGCTCACTGGACGCTCCTCCTTTTTTCAACTCTTTAGATTTCTACAGAGAGAACAACCTGTTCTCTCCCTCTCAATTCCCCTGCCGCCGGGCCAAATAGCTCTCCAGAATCAAACAGGCGGCGACCCCGTCTATTACCTGCCTCCTGCGGCGCCTCTTCACGTCTCCCTCCAGCAACAGGCGTTCCGCTGCCACTGTTGTCAAACGCTCATCTGAGAATATAACAGGAACGCCCGTCTCCTGTTGCAGCATCTCCCCAAAAGCAATATATGATGCGGCTTGCTCTCCCGGTCTTCCGTCAAGATGTCTGGGGTAGCCGATTACAATCTCCTGCACCTTATGCTCCCGTACCAGTTCGCAGACCGCCTTTATATCATCCCTCATTGCGCGGCGTTTAATCGTGGTCAGCGCCTGGGCAATAACCCCCAGCTGATCACTGACCGCCGCTCCTATCCTCTTTGTTCCCATATCAAGTCCCAGTATCTTCATCAAATGTCTCCTAATAAACCTTGATGTAAAAAAACGGGCATGCCGCGGCGCAGTATCCGCACAAGAGACATTCCTCTTCACGCACCTGCGTCTTTCCTTCACGCCCTAAAAACAGCGCTCCCTGCGGGCAGCTTTGTACACACTCTCCGCACCCCTCGCACCAGGGATCAATATGCAGGCGCCTCTTAGCGCCGCCGACCTGCCTCTTCAGCTCAACAGGGAGTGCAAGCCCGCTCGCCAGCAAAACATTGGCCTGTACCTCCTGGCGGGTTTTCATACCCACAGCCACAGCCGAAGCAAAGGGACGGCTGAAAGCAAATTGAAGAGCTTCTTCAGCCTGCGGCAGGAGATTGCCTCCCCCCAGCGCTTTCATCAGATAGATCCCCTTTCCCGCATGAGCGGCCTTGACCAGAACATCCTCCATATCCTGGCGGGAACCGTCCTGAATCCCCAAGCCTTGAATATTAAAGAGGGGATGGATGACGTCTATCTCCGGCATTTGCGCTGCTGCCCGCGCCGCGGCCACGCGGTGCGTAGAAATGCCGACCGCTCTCACCAATCCCTTTTCCTTTGCTGCGATCAGATAATCCAAGGCAGCCCTGTGTCCGCGGATCGTGAGGGCGGATTCTTGCTCGTGAAGCAAGAAGATGTCGACAAAGTCACGGTCAAGATCCATGCGCGCTTTGTCCAGGCTTATCTTCATTTCCTGAGCTGTTACCGCATATGATTTTGTGGTAATCACCAAACCATGGTCGGGGTATGAACGGAGAAGCAACCTGAGGTAAGGATAACTGTCGTAAATTTCAGCGGTATCAAAAAAATTAACCCCCTGCTCAACTGCATATTCAAGCAACGCCGCTCCTTCAGCAAGGGGAAGACCTGCCTGCAAAGGTCCCATAGTAAGAACGCCGAAACAAAGCCGCGACACCCGGAGGCCTGTCCTTCCTAAAATACTGTATTCCATTATTCACCTTTCTCAAGATAGCTTGTGACTAATTCTTCTAATATTTCGTCGCGTTCAAATTTGCGGATTAGATTTCGGGCGTTGCGGTAATTTGTGATATAAGCAGGATCACCTGAAAGAAGGTAGCCCACCAACTGGCTGATCGGGTCATACCCCTTCTCCTTGAGAGCGGCATAGACAGCCATCAGGGTCTCTCCCACCGAACCCCCCTCTTCGCTGCGAAATCTATAAGCCATTGTTTTATCCAATTCGTTTTCAGACATCCTGGTTGTCACCCCTGGTATTGATTGGCGTTGACCATTATTGTATTCTCTATTGTCAGTAATGATCCTTCTTTAAAAAGGAATAATTTTTCAGTATCAATGTCTCAGCTGGCCGAGCAGAATATCTCTGCCCTTTTTTAGGGCTTCTCCGAGATACGCCGGGTTTTTGCCGCCGGCTTGGGCCATCTCGGCTTTGCCCCCTCCGCCGCCGTCCACAAACCGCGCCACCTCTCTGAGCAGCTTTCCGGCATGAAGGCCGCGGTTCTTAGTAAGATCTTTACTGATAAAGCATACCAGGCCGACCTTGTCCTCCAGCGGACTGCCCAAAATAGTTACCCCTGACCCCAGACGGTCCTTGAGCAGGTCCCCCAAAGAGCGGAGAGAATCCATATCGCTTACCTCCACCCTGACTGCCAGCAGTTTAACCCCGTCCACGTCCTCCACATGATCCAGCAGAGAGTCCGCCTCATTTCGTCTGGCTTTGCTCTGCAAGCGTTCAATCTCCTTTTCCTTCTCATGAAGCTGGCGCATCATTAACTCCAGCCTGGCTGCAAGATCATCCGGTTCTGCTTTGAGCAGCGCCGCGGCGCGGTTGAGGATGCCGCTTTGCGCCTGCCAGTAGCGCAGCAAAGCGTCTCCGGTCAGCGCCTCGATGCGCCGCACCCCGGCGCCGATACCACCCTCGGAAATAATATGAAACAATCCCAATTCACTTGTGCGGCGCACATGGGTACCCCCGCACAGTTCTTTGCTGTATTCGCCAATTTCAACTATTCTGACGATTTCGCCGTATTTTTCTCCAAAGAGAGCGATCGCCTCCCGCGCTCGCGAGTCGTCTCGTTCAACCTCAAAGACGTTGACGAGGAGATTCTCCATAATCCGCTCGTTTACTATTTCTTCTACCTTAGCCAACTCCTGCTCGGAGAGCGGGGCAAAATGTGAAAAATCAAAACGGAGCCGCTCCGGGGAAACTAAGGAACCCATCTGCTGTACGTGATCTCCCAAAACCGTCCTCAAAGCGCTCTGCAAAAGATGTGTCGCCGTATGATTGCGCGCCGTCCGCAAACGCCGCTGTTCATCAACCTGAGCGAATATCAGATCCCCTTTTTGTATAATGCCGCTGCTGACAAATCCGTGATGAATCGTCACCTCGCCCTGCATACTCTTTGTTTCGGTGACTGTGAATTCACCCCCAGGGCCGCGCAGGATCCCATGGTCGCCTACCTGGCCGCCGCCTTCGGCGTAAAATGGCGTTTGGTCCAACACAATCTGGACATGTTCGCCTTCCTCAGCCTTTTCTTTTTCACCCCCGCTGTCCAGCACAGCCAAAACTTGGGCGCGAGCGGCGAGGGTATTATAGCCCATGAACTCGGTTTTATGGCCATGATAGGCGGTACAGACGCTGAAGCTGTCCCCCGGTACGGTCTCCAGGCGCGCCGCCCTGGCTTGGGAGCGCTGCTTTTCCATTGACTCCTGAAACTCATCCAGATCAACCCTCATCCCCCGCTCCGCCAGTATTTCCTGCGTCAGTTCCAGGGGGAAACCGTAGGTGTCGTAAAGCCTAAACGCCACACTGCCGGGGAGGTTCTTTCCCCCGGTCCTCTCGAACTTTTCCAGGCTCTCCTGCAGAATCTGGAGTCCCTGCTCCAGCGTATCCCCGAAACGCTCCTCCTCCAGGGCAACAATCCGCTGGATGTGGCTGGAGCGCTCTTTCAGTTCATGGTAGGGGTCCGCGTAGAGGGCGATGGTTTTTCCCGTAAGTTTAGTTAAAAATTTTTCTCTGATCCCCAGCATCCTGCCGAACCGAACAGCTCTCCTCAAGATACGGCGCAACACATACCCCCGTCCTTCATTGGAGGGATGAACGCCGTCGGCAATCAGAAAGGTCATCGCTCGGGCGTGATCCGCGATCACTTTAAGGGCGACGTCGCTCTTAGGATCAAGCCCATAACCGACGCCCGAGGCCTTGACAGCTTCTTCTATTAAGGGAAAGATAAGATCAGTCTCAAAATTGTTGGGAACGCCCTGCACAACAGATGCTATGCGCTCCAGTCCCATACCGGTATCTATGTTGCGGCGCGGAAGCTTGGATAAGTTTCCGTTTTCCTCGCGGTTGAATTCGGTAAAGACAAGGTTCCAAACCTCCAGGTACCTGCCGCACTCGCATTCTACTCCACAATCGGGCCTTCCGCAGCCGTGGTCCGCTCCCAAGTCCACCAAGATCTCGGAACAGGGGCCGCAGGGCCCGACAGGCCCGGCCTCCCAAAAATTTGTTTCTTCCCCCAGGGGAACGATCCTCTCCAGGGGGACGCCTATTAAATCGTGCCAAATATCAACCGCCTCCTGGTCATCCCGATAGACGGTGATCCAGAGATCACGAGGGGACAGCCCCAATTCTTTGGTGAGAAACTCCCAGGACCAGGCGATCGTCTCTTTTTTAAAGTAATCTCCGATAGAGAAGTTCCCCAGCATTTCAAAAAAGGTGTGGTGCCGGGCGGTCCTCCCCACCTCTTCCAGGTCCGAAGTGCGCAAACACTTTTGCGCCGTAGCCAAACGCGGTTGCGGCGGGTCCGCTTTCCCCTGAAAATATGGCTTGAAAGGAACCATACCCGCAACTGTCAGCAGCAGACTGGGATCATCTTTAGGCACCAGGGATGCGCTCGGCAGGATCAAATGGCCATGTAAACTGTAAAAATCGAGAAATTTCCTTCTTAATTCAGCGCCGGTACTCAATATTTTACACTCCCGTGTTAATGCTCAGTATTAGGCTCATTATAGAACATGCTTTCAGTTATTGTCAATAAAACCAGTACGCCTACAGCCATTATACTATCTTTCCACCAAATAGTGTGCCGGCATAAGCAATCGGGAGTTTTTACAATAAACTTAAAAACCGTTACCGTTCAATACCGTCGCGGGCCATAACCCCCTTTTGGTAGTAATGCTTCCTCTCCACCATTTCGGTCACCAAATCAGCCGCGGCGATAACCTCGCGCGGAGCGTACCTGCCCGTAAAAACAACCTCCACGTTGCCGGGTTTGCTGCTAATAATTTCCATCATTTCTTCTGTTGTAATCAAGTTAAGAAAATTAGCCATATTAATTTCGTCAAAAACAACAATGTTGTATTCTCCGCAATGCATGGCCATTTTAGCTTTTTCCAGGCCGGCCCGGGCGTTTTTTAAATCATCATCCGGGGCAGATTTATTAGTAGTATAGCGGCAGGAATCATTGCCATATTGTTCGATGGTAATAAACGGCTTGCACATATCCGCGGACTTCAGTTCGGCATAATACGTCCCCTTCATAAATTGCCCGATATACGTTTTGAGACCCCTACCCATAGCGCGAAAAGCAAGGCCCAGCGCGGCCGTGGTTTTTCCCTTACAGTCTCCCGTATAAACCTGCACATAACCTTTCTCCAATTCAGGTCTTCCCATCTGTAAAAGCAACCTCCCTTGTAATTGTAAGATGCTTCAGAAAATCCCGTGCGGGCATAACACATACATTCATCAATATTGGCTATCAAATAGAATTATGAAGGCCCCCCAACAAAAAGAGAAGCCGCCGATAAGCGGCGGCGCCTCCTATATAAGCAAAAACCCTATCTTCTATGGAAAGATAAGGTCAACAGGACAATTTCATTTCAGATGTTGTCCGGCAGATTTCCTTTCTACGGAAGGCCACGCCAACAATACAGGCGGTATTCTGACTAAAGGTTCAACGCCTCCTTGCCGTCGGCACAAGGGCGTCAACCAAATACAGTGACCGGATCGTCCTGGATTCGCACCAGATTCCCTTTACATCTCTGTCTGTTCAACAGAGAACCTGCACAGCTATTATTCGATTTTGGGGATTCGTCATTTATCTGCATTTTATTACGTAAGAGAACAGGATGTCAACTACTTTTCAAAATTTACAATCTTTTCCCACAGATAGTGCACCAGCACGCGCAGCAGCCCAGCGGCGGGCACGGCAAAGATGAGGCCGAGCGGCCCTGCCAGATAGCCTCCCACAAAGAGAACCAGAACGATGGCCAGGGGGTGCAGTCCCACTCTTTCTCCAAGCAGGCGGGGGGTAAGAAAACTCGCTTCCAGCTGTTGGACCAAAAGAAAGATTACCAGCATAGCAAGCCCCTTCCAGCGGCTGATGGCCAGGGCAAAACCCACCACCGGTATAGCTGCCAGCACCGGGCCAAAGAAGGGAATCAGGTCGGCGATCGCGGTAACAAGCCCGATCAAAATAGCGAAGGGCATACCGGCGAAGGCTGCTCCCGCCCCTGTTAATAACCCCACGATCATGGAGACAAGAAGCCGCCCCCTGAGAAACCGGCTGAAGATGAGATCCCCTTCACGCATCAAAAACAGCAGGTCGTTGCGGTGCTCGGGGGGAAGAAAGGAGAGGACGGTTTTTTTGATATGATCGAAATCCTTAATCATATAATAGGCAAGGAAGGGAGCGAGAAAAAAACTGGGCAGCAACGAGATTGATCCAACAAGTGTCCGGGCAAAACCGCGTAAACTCTCCAGAGCGCCTCTCCGGATACCGGCAGCCGTTTCTTTCCAGACCTGCAGGGCTTCGGGGGGAAGATTTGTGCGCATCAGCAGCTGATCGGCATATTCCTGAAGATCACCCCAGGTATCCACATAAACAGGGAGTATTTTGCCGAAGGTTTTGGCCTCATCGAGCAGGGCAGGTACAAAGAGAACCATCAGGATACTTATAAAGAGCAAGCCCGCGGCATAAACGGTGAAGATTGCCCAGGATCGCTTAATTTCCCTTGCTTCAAGGCTTCGGATAAGGGGGTAAATAATATAGGCCATCAAGACAGCTATGCCAAATGGAATCAATAAAGAACGTATGTAATATAAGAAAACTACCGCCGCTAATCCCAACAGGCAGAGTATTACAATACGCAACGTATGCCGCCGCATGCCTTAAACTCGTCTAGCGGCGCATCATTTCAAGCACTCCGCGAGAAATCTCGCGCAAAACACGCCTGGCATGATCACCGAACTGACGCGAATGCCCCAGCAATCTTCTGTCGGATTCCCGGCGCGAGTTCAATACGGTTCCCAGCAGCGCTCCCAGAAAGCCGCCTGTTATTAAACCATTAAAGTAATTGCGCTTTGCCAAATTCACTCATCCTTTCTTGATAAAATATTAAGAAAGCTCATCACTCGCAGTGTTCAGAGCCATGAGGCAGCCGTCCTCGCTGATCTCATACACCTCAGATTCTTCACCGGCGCTGAACTCCACATAACAGGACCAACAGTAATACTGGTCCGCACCCACCTTTCCGATCTGCTTTCCCTTACATATCGGACACTGCATTTTGATCACCTCTGTCTGAACCGGAAAAACCGGCGATGATAGCCTCATTCCCCCAGGAATGAACCATTTCCGGGGACATAATCATCCTGCCCGAAAGGAGATCGCCTACGACTCCGGCAGATAACTCGTAACCTAAAAGCTGTCCATTATCGGAGTCGAAAATAACATCTTTCAGCGTTCCCAGGTTTTCTCCTTGACGGGTTAAAACCAATTCCCCGCCTGTTTGATTAACACTCCTTAATTCTGATTGTTCCCAGCAATCTTTTAGAACATCCTGGCCGGAAACAGTTACAGCATCACTACCCATGCCGCTGATATCTGAAAAGGAGAGGAAATGATCGCTTACTACCAGGCAGCTAATTTTTAAATCCGGGTGGCTCCAGAGTATATCATCCACAACGCCGATCTCTTTTCCTGCAGCAAGACTGATCACCGGCAACCCGATAATCTCCCGGCCTTTTCGCAACTGAGACCCCTTCTCCATAAACAAATTCTGTGTTTCTTTTATTATCTCCTGATCCGTATAAAAAATGCACCCATCACCAGGGTGCATCCTCTTGAATCCGCCTGTCTGCGATGCCGCCTCCCGGGAAAATATCACTGGGTAAAAAAACAGCCTTTCTAATGTACAGCCAGGATGGATAAAATTACATTATATCTGTCAAAACATCCAAAACATAATCAATGTCATCCACAGTCGTAGAACGCCCCAGCGTCATCCTGACGGTTGCCGCGCCCTCTTCCTCCGATAGCCCGATAGCCTCCAGCACATGAGATAAGCGCCGGGAACTGGAACTGCAGGCAGACCCCGCAGAAACAGCGATTCCCCTCTGGTCCAGCGCTAAAAGTATACACTCCCCTTTGCTGCCGGTAAAACTGACGTTGACATTTTGGGGAAGCCTTTCCTGGCGGCGCCCGTTTATTCTTACACCCGGCATACGCTCCTCAAGGCCTCTGATCAGCCGATCTCTCAACTGCTTGCATTTCCTGCTTTCCTCAGCCTGGTCCCTCACCGCGATTTCGGCGGCCTTGCCTAACCCCACGATTCCGGGAAGGTTTTCCGTCCCCGGCCGGATGTTGGTTTCCTGCCCGCCGCCATGAAAAAGGGATTCCACCCGAGATCCCTCTCTGATATAAAGGGCGCCCGCCCCCTTTGGGCCATAAATTTTATGCGCTGAAATGGAAATAAGATCTGCATAGAGACCGTCTACGTTGAGGGGAATATATCCGGCAGTCTGTACGGCGTCTGTATGAAAAGCGATACCATGTTCTCTGGCAATCCTTCCGATTTCAGGAACAGGCTCAATGGTGCCGATCTCGTTGTTGGCATGCATGATGGTTATTAAAATGGTATTCCGCCGTATCGCCTTTTTGACATCGTCGGGATCCACAAAACCATCGCCGTCTACAGGCAAAAATGTAACTTCAAACCCATTTTCAGCCAGCGCCCAGCAACTGTCGAGCACCGCGTGGTGCTCGATCGCCGAAGTAATGATATGGCCGTCCCATTCCTTATGCGCCAAAGCGGTACCCATGATGGCCAGATTATCCGCCTCCGTACCCCCGCTTGTAAAGAATATCTCCGGCGCCCCTGCCGCAAGCAAGCGGGCAACGCTTTGCCGGGCAACTTCCAGATACTGTTTGGCGGCGCGCCCATAAGAATGGATGCTGGATGGATTTCCGAAATGAGTCTCCAACACCTTGTTCATCTCTTCTATAACTGCGGGATGAAGCGGAGTAGTAGCGGCGTAATCCAGGTATATCCGTCTCCTGATGGTCATGATTCAACCCCCTTAAAGAAAAAAAAGATCCCTTGTTCTTTATTATCTTATGTTTCTTGTTTTCGTAATGACTCAAGACGGGCTTTAATCTGTTTTTCTCTTCCAGAATCCGAGGGCTGATAGTATCTCCGACCCTGTAAAGGATCGGGCAGGTACTGCTGGCGAACATAATTCCCCGGATAGTCATGGGGGTATAGATAACCGTCTCCGGATCCTAATTTTTTGGCGCCGCCATAGCCGGTACCACGCAAGTGTTTGGGAACTTCGCCAACTCCTCCTTTTTCCAGATCCCGCAGGGCAGCTCCGATCCCTTGACAGATACTGTTGCTCTTGGGGGCGCAGGCCACATAAACAGCCGCCTCTGCAAGAAGCAGTCTGCCCTCGGGCATTCCTATTTGTTCCACCCCGCGGGCTGCGGCCTCCGCCACTACAAGCGCTAAGGGATCGGCCATCCCGACATCCTCCGCGGCATGGATGACTATTCTCCTGGCTATAAAACGGGGGTCTTCTCCAGCCTTTATCATGCGGGCCAGCCAGTGCAGAACAGCATCCGGGTCAGAACCGCGCATCGACTTAATAAATGCGGATATAACATCATAATGCTGATCCCCTTTCCGGTCATAGAGAAGAGGAGCTTGCTGCACGGCGGCCGCGGCTGCGTCAAGGCCGATATGAATTTTCCCGTCGGGACCCGGAGGCGTGAGGCGCACCGCCATCTCCAGAGCATTGAGCAAAAACCGCGCATCCCCGGCGCAAAGACGAATCCAGTGCTCTTTTGCCTCGGGATCAATATCTATCTGCAGTTTTCCCAGGCCGCGCCGAGTGTCGGAAAGGGCTCGCTCTAAAACTTTATTCAGATTCTCCGGTTTGAGGGGGTAAAAGGAAAGCACCCGCGTCCGGGACAGGAGGGGCGGATTGACTGCAAAATAGGGATTTTCCGTCGTAGCGCCGATCAAAACGACGACCCCCCGCTCCACCGCCGGCAGGAGCACATCCTGCTGCGCCTTATTAAAGCGGTGGATCTCATCTATAAAAAGTATGGTTTTTTGGCTGTAGAACTTTAAACGGTCTTCAGCCTCCTGAAGAACTTTACGCAGTTCGCCGACTCCGGCGCCGGTGGCGTCGATCTGGACAAAAACGCTTTTAGAGGACGCCGCGATGATCCTGGCCAGCGTAGTTTTACCTGTCCCGGGAGGGCCATAAAAAATCGCGGAAAAGGGATTATCCGCCTTTAAAGCAGAATGGAGAAGCCGGCCGGGAGCAACCAGGTGCTCCTGGCCGGCAAATTCCTCTATGGTCTCCGGCCGCATCCTGAAGGCAAGAGGGCCCTCCTCTTCCAGAAGCTTCTTCTGAGCATAATCGAATAAATCCACGAGAAAACACCCTACCTCACATACGGCTCAAGCTAGATGCTGGTCGATAAAGCTAACCAATTCTCGTTTCGGGCGAAACCCGGTAAGCTTGGCCACCTGTTGGCCGTCCTTGAACAGAATCATGGTAGGGATGCTCATTATCCCAAAGTTTTCTGCAGTCACACGGTTTTCGTCCACATTGACCTTACATACCTGCATCCGCTGCCCGTAATCCTGAGCAACCTCTTCCAGGACAGGCGCCAGCATCTTGCAGGGGCCGCACCAGCTTGCCCAAAAATCTACGAGCACCGGAAGTTGTACATCTTTCAAATGTGCCGAAAAATTCTGATCAGTTAAAGCAATAATATTTTCACCCATCACTTTTGCCTCCTCCTGGCTTTTCCTACAGGATATAATTACCTCGGCGCTCTGTCAATAGAACAGTTCCTCGCCGGTGATCTTGGCGTGCAGATTCCGCTCCCTTCCGGTTCCTGTTCCGGAGGGGCGTCGAGAGGCGCAATCTCCGGACGTTCGCTTCCCGGGTGAAGAGGAGCGGGCGTCGGCTGTGGAATTTCCAATGGACTCATATCAGGATGGGGGATACGAAAATTAATCATTCTCATCACCTCCTAGGTAAGCGGCGAACTGCCGGCGCCGCGGCCATCCTCCCTGGCCTTCTTTGCATCTCCTGTACCCCTACTTTCCAGGCATTGGGCGCTAATCCTGACCCACGATCGAATCGATCCCATATTTCTCAAAGTGCTCACGCAAACAGCCGATCGCCTTGGGGGAAACGCCTGTTTTTATGGCTATTTCCTCATCTGTCTTTCCATTTTTAAGCCCGGCGAGAAAGACGTCGAAATCGACCCCGGCATCATCCGCCATAGATTTCAAACTTTGCTGTATACTCCAGGGGGGACCTAATTCATGCACTTTTCCGCACCGCTTTCATTTTTTTATGGTTGATCTGAATTGTTTTATCTATATAATAATGTGTGGAGTAATACGCTTTACTATTCATGCCCTCCATACTCCGACAATCGCCGGCCAGGAAGCTGCCAGAACTCCAGAAGGAGTATATATTTAATTTGTCTTGGGAAAGGAGAAACGAAAAATGAAAAATTTCTTACAATTAACACGCCATACCGGCAACACAAGCCTTTTTTTAGCAGCTGAAATGTCCTTAATCTCTATCCTTCAGGGGCTCCCCTTTCACATCCATGCCGAAGGGCTGCGCGGTACGGGGAAAACGACTATTATGCGTTCCGTAAAACAGATACTGCCAAAAATATCCAGAATTAAAGGGTGCCTCTATAACTGCGATCCGGAGAAGCCGCACTGCCCTCAACATGCCATGCTTTCTCCTGAAGAGATCGCTTTAATCGGCACAGAAGAGATCCCTACGCCTTTTTTGGAGATTTCACACTCTGCTAAAATTGGAACTGTGGCGGGAACCATCGATCTCAGCAAACTCACCAATCCCACGCACCCGGAGGCCGCTCTGCTGCCGGGGATCATACCCCAGGCGCATCGCGGCATTATCTTTGTGGACGAAATAAACAGGCTTGCGGATACCTCGCCGGAAATTACTGATGTTCTGCTGGATGCTATGGGCACCAAACCGGGACGCGTCCAAATAGAAGAAACGGGGCTGCCGCTGGTTGAAGTTCCTGTATCGGCATCAGTTTGGGCGGCGTCCAACCCGGATGAAGAACCGGGACCGCTGGCTGAGATCCGCAGACAGCTTTCAGACCGCTTTGATCTGGTGATTCCCACGGGCAGACCATCAACTCCGGAAGAGGTCGTGGAAATTCTGGCGATGGATGAGCCTCTGAGAAGGAATGACCGTGATATCTCCCCTGAAGAGCGAAAACGCCTCGAGCAACTGAAAACCAATATTGAAGACATCGCTCTGCATTGCGACCTGGAAATGCCCGACTATCTGACAAACTTCCTGGCCAATCTCTACATCAATTATAATATTGAAAGCTTGCGGGCTCTGGAAGCCATTCGGCAGGCTGCCATCCTGCATACCTGCCTGCGCAAGAGAACTCAAGTGATGATCAGCGATATCATTACGGTTCTCCCTCTGGCTCTTTATCACAGGGTAATACCCGCTACGCTCACGGAAATAATGAACACGGTAAACAACAATAGAATGATCGAAAACGAGAAAAAGAAAGAGGGGCCTGCGTTCAACCTGCCCCGGTTGTTCCAGCAAAAGCAGGGGGCGCCTCAGCAATTTACAGAAAACACGCCTCCGGAAAGGGCTCAGTCGCTGCGCGATCTCCCGGAGAGCGCATTGATTAAAAAGGAAACAAAAAACTAAGAGAGATAAGAGAAGTGGTTTCATGTCTAAACTCCCGATTTTAGAAAAACTGACGCCTGAACAGCTGAAAGAGCTGGTCAGCCAAATCTCCGCCAGCCTATCACAGAGACAGGGATTCAGGATTGGGGAATCCACCGTTGTCAGCCACTATCTGCACAGCGTCAACCCCCTTCATCCGGAAGAGATCCGCATCCTTGTAAACAGGGATATCGGGCAGTCTTTGTCGCAACAAAAAAACCCCGGTCAGGTGATTCATGTCGACGTTTACCATGAGCCCGCTCTGACGAAGAGGAGAGCGCTGGCCGTCGCTCTTTCTCAAGCGCTGAAGGCTTATTTGAAGCATCGCTATCCGCAGCGGGACACTGAGACCCTGCTGCGCACATTTTACGAGCAAATAGCTTTCCGAACCGGGGAGGGATTGGAAAGCCTCAAGGAAACGCTGAACCCGCAGAAAGAACAGGCGAGCGAACCTCAAGAACAAGACTTAAAAAAGAAAAGCCATGTTCATCTGCTGATCACGGAGCTGCCCCCTGAGCACTGCGCCCTGATTCCATCTCTGGTGGACGCCATAGAAACAGAGCTTGCCAATCAGCAGATCGAAATCCGAAAGGTTGAAAATATCGTTCATGTAGAAAAACGTGAACAGGTTGACGCGCCGGGTTTCTTCGGCCTGGAACCTGATCAGTATAGATTTTGGAATTTGGCCATGTCCCTTTCCACAATTCTGAGCGGTCCTGACGACGTTATAGAATTTCTGCAGACCTTCAGGCCGGGCCCCTTTCACCGTAAACAGCCGCTTTCCAACCTGCGCAACAGGAACGGCAATTTAAGAGAATTAATTCTCGGCATCGCCGAGGCCGGTCTGATCAAAAGGGGCTGGTTTGCGGATACCCTCACCAAAGAAGGGCTTGAACTACTAAATTTTATGCTCCAGCATCAGCGCGAACTGGAAGCGCAGCTGCGCAGAATGCTCCGCAAGCTGCCCATTCCCCGGAGCAAATATCGTTCCGTCAAAAATACCAGCCTCAAGAGCAAACATAAGAGCTACGCTTATATCAGTAAAACAACGGAGTCGATGAAAGACAGCTGGCTGGGCAGCATCGCGGTGCCGGAGACACTTGTGACAGCCGCCAAGAATACTCTTTTGGAACATCGTCCGGCATTGAGAATTAAGAGGGAGGACATTCAGGTACATAATCAGGAGATCTCACATCCTGTGGATATGTGCCTGGTTCTGGACGGAAGCGCCAGTATGGTGGGGCCAAAAATGAAGGCGGTTCGCTACCTGACCGAGCATCTTTTTTTAGTAACCCGGGATAAATTAGCGGTGGTGATCTTTCAAGGCCGCCAGGCCCGGATAGCCGTGCCCTTTACAAGAAACTATTCACGCTTGAAAGCCGGCTTGAAGTCACTCCAGCCCCGCGGGTTAACGCCTCTGGCTGATGGGATCCTGAAATCTCTCAAGCTGATAAAAAACCGCCAGGTGCGAAACCCTTTGCTGATCTTAATTACCGACGGCGTACCGACCGCCGGAAAGTGGACAATCAATCCTCAACAGGATGCTCTCCAGGCAGCGGAAATGATCAAGGAAACGCGGGCCAAGCTGGTCTGCATCGGAGTGGCTTCCAATCAGGAATTTCTTGAGGAATTGGCGGACAAGGCTAAAGGAAACGTTTATATTCTGGAGAGCCTGGATGATCATGCGACTTTAATTGAAATCATCCATAAGGAGAGAAACGCATTCCAGTATTAATCCTTTGCTCTGCGGCGTTGTTCCAGGAAAACCCATAACACCGACAGGTCGGCAGGGGTTACGCCCGGAATACGGGACGCCTGGCCGAACGTGCGAGGCAATACGCTTTTTAGTTTTTCCTGCGCCTCTCTGGACAGTCCGCGCAGCAGGTCATAATCTATATGTTCAGGGATCCGTTTGTTCTCCAGCCTTTCCATGCGGGCGACATGCGCCTCCTGCTTTTGCAGATATCCCGCATATTTTATTTGGATCTCCAGTTCTTCAGCGACCTCTGCTGAGACATCCCTCTCCCGGCCGGATAAAGCGATGAGATCGGCATACTTGATTTCCGGACGCCTGAGCAACTCTTCAAGGCTGATCCCCCCCTTCAGCGGAGCGCTTCCTTGAGCAGCGAGGTACTCCTGCACCGCGGCGGAAGGCGTTACCTTCGTCTCCAGCAGCCATTTCTTCTCTTCATCTATTTGCCTGATCTTATTGGAGAAAATGCGGAAGCGCTCTTCCGATACCAGCCCTACCCTTTTACCGGCTTCAGTTAAGCGCAGGTCCGCGTTATCCTGCCGCAGCAGCAGCCTGTATTCAGCACGGGAGGTGAGAATGCGATAGGGCTCTCTGATACTTTTGGTGATCAGGTCGTCGACAAGCACGCCGATATACGCCTCAGACCTCTTGAGCACCAGAGGGTCCCTTCCCTGAACATAAAGAGCCGCATTTATACCGGCCAATATCCCCTGAGCAGCGGCCTCCTCGTAACCGGAGGTTCCATTGATCTGTCCTGCCGCAAATAAGCCCTTGATCCCCTTAGTCTGAAGTGTTGATTCTAATTGCGCCGGAACCAGGGCGTCATATTCGATGCCATAACCGTAACGGAGTATTTGAACATCTTCCATCCCTGGAATAGTGCGCAAAACAGCCAGCTGAACATCCTCAGGCAGGCTCGTGTACATCCCCTGAACGTAGTATTCATCCGTGTTCCAGCCTTCGGGTTCCAGAAAAATCTGGTGGCGGGGCCGCGTCGGAAAATTTACTATCTTGTCCTCAAAAGAGGGACAATAGCGGGGACCGACACTATTAATCTTCCCCGAAAAAAGAGGGGATCTCTCCAGATTATTGCGGACTAGGTCATGGGTCTCTTCATTGCTGTAGGTAAGCCAGCAGGGCAGCTGCGCCCTTTGCTCCTTCGGCGAAAGATAGGAGAAAAAAAGGGGATGCCGGTCGCCTTGCTGCTCAATCATTTTGGTGAAATCAAGGCTTTCCCGATCTACCCGAGGGGGTGTCCCCGTTTTAAAGCGCATCAGCTCAAACCCCAGATCAAGCAGACTGCCTGCCAATCCTTGAGAAGAAGGCTGTCCGTTGGGCCCCTCTGTATAGGCTGTTTCTCCGATCAGAATTCTGGCGCGCAGGTATGTACCGGTTGTGAGTATAACCGCCCTGCTCTTCATGCCGGCGCCTGTTAGAGTTTGGACTCCGCTCACCCGATCACCGGAGATGAGGATCCTCTCCGCGCTCCCCTGCATCAGATGCAAATTCTCTTGTCTGTATAGAGTTTTCAACATCTGGCGCCGATACATCACTTTATCGACCTGAGCGCGCAGGGCACGCACAGCAGGTCCCTTCCCTGTATTGAGCATACGCATCTGGATGAATGTTTTATCTGTATTCAGGCCCATCTCCCCGCCCAAAGCGTCCACCTCTCTGACGAGGTGCGCCTTTCCCGGACCGCCCACCGCCGGGTTGCAGGGCATCAGCGCCACATAATCAAGATTTAAGGTGAGCAGCAGCGTTTTGCAACCCATCCTAGCCGCTGCCAGCGCGGCTTCACACCCGGCGTGTCCTGCGCCGACGACTATGACATCATAACGCTCCTCCCGATCTTCCACCGCCATTAAACGTTCCCCCAGAAAACCAACATGAAATAGTGTTTTCAACATATTTTATCACTGTAGGACTTCACTCACAAGGAATACTCTTGCTCGTCGCCGTTAATCAGCGATAATAACATTACTGTTATCTTTTTATTCGTCAATCTGGTAAAATAATCATATCATCGCCAACAGCCCGCTCGGGCATAATTGAATAGAAGGTAGGAGGAATTTGATGATACCCCTGCGTGACAGTACACGTTCACACAGTTTTCCTATA
Organism: Thermacetogenium sp. UBA4966; assembly: GCA_002397275.1. Classification (GTDB taxonomy): domain Bacteria; phylum Bacillota; class DSM-12270; order Thermacetogeniales; family Thermacetogeniaceae; genus Syntrophaceticus. The sequence continues at coordinate 50,362 of DHAA01000046.1, forward strand.
GTCAACGTTACTCTGATCGCCTTGAACGTTCTGGTTTTCTTAAAAGAACTGTCGCTTCCGCCCCAAAATGTAAACTCGTTCTTTTATACATACGGCCTTACCCCGGGCCTGGTAACAAGCCAGCTAATATCAGGCGCCTCTCTGTTATCCATCGGCCTCCCTTTTATCTCAGCATTGTTTCTGCACGGCAGCTGGCTGCATCTGCTGGGAAACATGCTTTATCTTTGGATTTTCGGCGATAATATTGAGGACCGCATGGGACACCTCCGCTATCTGCTCTTTTACCTGTTGGTAGGGATCATAGCAAGCACCGCTCATATCATCGCCGACCCCGGCTCCGACATCCCCATTATCGGCGCCAGCGGCGCTATCGCCGGCGTATTGGGAGCTTATTTCCTCGCTTTTCCGCGGGCAAAGGTCCTCACCCTGGTTCCCGTCTTCTTTTTTATCACTTTTATCCAAATTCCAGCGATAATCTTTCTTCCTGTCTGGTTTATCATTCAGGTCCTCAATGTCTTCGGAACGGCGGGTATGGCCGCCAACTCAGTCGCCTGGTGGGCGCATATAGGAGGATTTATCGGAGGAGCGATATTGCTTCCCTTTTTCTCACGCTCGCAACATTATTATAACTAGAATGCGGTTATCTTTTTTGAAGGGATGACATTTTCCCTGATGAGTTATACCATACATTCTATTCCCGGGAGTTGTTCCGAGCGCAATATTATGATAAAATGCAATTCGTTAATGTTCATTTTTGTTCCACACTAACCCCCTTAAAAAAGGGGGTATTTTTTTGCCAGCATCATCCTTAATAACCCCTATCAAAAATGGAACAATAATAACGGGGGTGAATACATTGTTTAGAAAAAAAGAAAAGAAAAGATCCAGCAAAACGCTAATCGGACTGGGTGCTCTTGCCACAGGACTAGGCAGACTTGTCGGCGGCAGAGTCGGCGACGGCCTCACCGGTTTTGGCCTGGCTCACATAATATTAGGTTCGCTAGACATGGCCAGGCCGGCAGTGAGAACCCGGTAAAAATACCTGGGCTGCTCGCCCAGGTACCCTCTTGGTATTCACCCTCTTTTAATAAACCGCCCCTGCCCATTAATGATCTGCGGCTTCGGCATACAGTTTTTCGTTCGGGCAAGCCTTGCCCTCTATCAAGGCCTTTTTTATATTGACTGTTGTCCAGCGCCATCACAACTGATGATCCAGCGGCCAGGGCTTTTACTGAGCGGCTGTTACTGAGCCGCAGAAAACCAAAAATAAGCGCTCCCGGCGCTTATCTTCTTCAATACTCTGACTTCCGACCTCCGACCTCTAAAATGGTAGCCCTAACGGGACTCGAACCCGTGTCTCCACCTTGAGAGGGTGGTGTCCTCGACCGCTAGACGATAGGGCCACAAACATGGCTGCGGGACTAGGGATCGAACCTAGGCTAGATGATCCAGAGTCACCTGTGCTACCGCTACACCATCCCGCATCTCTTATGCTCTAATAGTATACGCGAATCGCGCCGCTGCGTCAAGAGAGGTTTTCGATATATTGTACCGCGCGCTCCATCCGCTTAAGCGTTTTCTCCTTCCCCAGGATAACCATTATCTCAAAAAGACCGGGGCCCATCGTCCTGCCGGAGAGAGCAAGCCGCGTGGGGTGAATGATTTCCCCCGCCTTGACGCCAAGTTCCTCACTCAACTCCCTGTAGGCAGCTTCCGTCGTCTCCAGATCAAACTTCTCCAGAAGAGCCAGTTTCTCCCGGGCTTTTTTTAAATACTCCGCCGCCTTTTCTTTGCGGAAATGCTTCCGTACACCCTTTTCATCATAAGAAAAACTATCGGTGTAAAAATACTCCGAGGCGTCGGCAACCTCCGCCAGGGTTTTGACTCGGGTGCGCACCGCGCTCACTACCTGCTTGAAATACACCGTCTCCTCCCGGTTCAACCGCTGTGGAATCATATTTTTTTTCTGAAAGTAGGGCGCCGCCTGTTCAACAACCTGGTCGATGTCTTTTGCATTCAAATAGTGGCCGTTCATCCAGGTGAGCTTCTTTACATCATAAATCGCGGCTGTTTTCCCTACTTTTTCTAGTGTAAATTGGCTCACCAGCTCTGCAAGAGAAAGAACCTCCTGCTCACCCTCCGGCGACCACCCTAAAAGCGCCAAGTAATTTAGCAAGGCTTCCGGCAGATAACCCATCTCCCGGAACTCCTCCACAGAAGTCGCCCCATGCCGCTTGCTTAGTTTACTGCGGTCGGGCGCCAGAATCATAGGAACATGAGCAAAGACAGGGAGCGAATAGCCCAGAGACTGATAGATGAGAATTTGCCTGGGCGTGTTGGATAGATGTTCTTCAGCTCTCAGGATGTGAGAGATACGCATTTTGGCGTCATCAACGACACAAGCAAAATTATAGGCCGGTATTCCGTTAGATTTCATAATAATAAAATCATCGAGAACATCGTTGGCAAAAACCACATCGCCTCTGAAAAAATCTTGCACAATCGTTTCCCCGCGATCAGGAATACGCAGTCTGATCGCCGGTCTCAAACCTTGATTTTCCTTTTCTATTTGCTCTTGTAAACTTAATTCCCGGCACCTGCCGTCATAGCGCGGCGCTCTGCCTTCCGCCGCGGCCTGTTTGCGTCTCTCGGCCAGTTCTTCAGGAGTGCAGTAGCATCTGTAGGCTATCCCCCGTTCAACCAGCATCCGCGCTGTTTCTTTGTAAATATCCAATCGCTGCGACTGAGAGTAAGGGCCGTATAGGCCTCCTGCAGCGGGGCCTTCATCCCAATCCAGTCCTAACCATCTGAGCGCGGAAAGTATCCCGCGCCTCGACTCCTCTGTAGAACGGGTCAAATCCGTATCATCTATGCGCAGGATTAAGCTCCCGTTGTTATGCCGTGCGAAAAGGAAGTTAAACAATGCCGTGCGAGCGCCGCCGATATGCAAATTACCTGTCGGACTAGGCGCAAAGCGCACCCTGATATCTTGAGCCACGTTAGTTGATCCCTCCTGCTTCCATAATGCTCGTCTTCCCCAGTATACCACAGCTAAAACTTAAAAAATACTCAGCGGCCCGGAAGAAGCGAGCGCCTTCACCTATAAATCTCGGCAAGATAAAGTAAACAGGGAGATTGCATCGCTTGCTCAAACAAGGTAAAATGGGGCTAGAAAGGGGGGAATCAAAGATGGGGATAATCAAAAAAACTTAGGCTTCGGGGATCTCTTCAAGCTGCCTACGCTGTTCCGCTCGTCTAAAAAAAAGAAGAGTAAGCCTCAAACGGAGGACGACGTATTATATCCTCTAGATAAGGCAAGGGAGAACTGGAAACAGGCAGTAGGTTTTTATTGTTCGGGACGCTATGACCAAGCTGCCGTCAAGTTTCGCGGTTTTTTGGAAATGCTTCTCAAAGCAAACTGCACCGGCTTCATCTCAACTGCCGAAAACGACCTCCTGGCTCTCGCCCAAAAAGCCTTCGGCGAAATACCGGGAGGAATACGCGCTGATCTTATGTTCATCAATCCACACTATACTCTGGTGAAAAGTGTCTACAGCGCCGCTTTTGCCGACGACATCTACGAAAAAACGAAGTGTGTCGCTCAATGGATTTTCTCACAATCTCCTTCATATGCCCACATCAACTTAGAGATCAAGTAACTTTAACCGCACGCGCCTCATTAAAAAACTGATATGCATTTAACAGCTTCCGTAAAAATTCTGCAAAATATAAAGCTCAGGGGGCGGGTCAGAATTACCCTTGATCCGCCCGCTTTCTTCTCTTTAACCGCTGTAACTACGACGGTGAAGGTCCTTTTGTCACGGTAACTGTCACCTTGAATAAAGCGTAACTTGGTCTCTGCGCCTGCAGAATAAACAGCTTGCGGCTCTTTTGATATAATACTGTTGTATCCATAAGCGCTATAAATAATTTGCGCGGTAAAAGAAGTGATAATCACCATGAACATAAAAAAAAGAAACGTCATCGCCGCGTTGATGGTCGCCATGTTTCTAGGCGCCATTGAGGGTACCGTCGTAACTACGGCTATACCGACAATAGTTAAAGACCTGAGCGGATTTGGATTAATCAGCTGGGTTTTTTCCATTTATTTTTTGACATCGGCCATCTCTACCCCGGTTTATGGGAAGCTATCGGACCTGTACGGCAGGAAAAACATGCTTTCCATCGGCATAGTCATCTTCCTGGCGGGCAGTTGCCTCTGCGGTTTATCGCAGAGCATGTACCAGCTGATCGCTTTCCGCGCCCTACAGGGATTAGGTGCCGGTTCAATATTCACCGTTACTTACACTATTGTCGGCGATATGTTCGCCCTTGCGGAGAGAGCAAAAGTTCAGGGCTGGCTAAACGCCGTCTGGGGGATAGCCAGTATAATAGGCCCCTTTATGGGAGGGTTTTTAATAGACTTCCTTTCCTGGCATTGGGTTTTCTTTATCAACGTGCCTTTCGGCATAATTTCTGTTTGGCTGCTTCAAAAAAATTTCAGCGAAAGGTTGGAAAGGGAAAAACGGCAAATAGACTATACAGGCATTCTGCTGCTTTCCGCCGCCATAATGATTCTTTTAGCCGGCGTCCCTTTAGGGGGGAAGAACACAGCGGCGGCAACGGCGCTTACGCTTGTTTTATTGCTGGTTTTCTATTTTACAGAAAAGCAAGCGAAAGAACCCATCGTTCCGCTGGAGATCCTGACAAAAAATAATACGGTCATTAATGCAATCAGTTTTTTAGCGGCTGCCGTCTTAATTGGCGCCGACGTCTATATTCCTATTTTTATTCAAAATGTCTTAGGATTCGGAGCTACCGTTTCCGGGCTGTCTATGGCGCCCATGTCTGTTTCCTGGCTTCTTTCCTCCGTAATTCTGGCAAAAGCAATCCCCAAATACGGTGAAAGGGTCGTCACATTTATCTCCATGTTTGTACTGCTGCTGAGCTGTTTGCTCTTGCCTTCATTTGAGCTTCAATCCCCATTAGTCATTGTTATTATTTGCAATTTTATCATGGGGTTAGGACTCGGAGGATGCTTTACCACGATGACGATAGCCATACAGACATCTGTCGGCTATGAAAAAAGAGGCGCCGCCACAGCCCTGAATTCCCTTGTGCGCACAATAGGCCATACCATAGGGGTGGGCATCTTCGGCAGCGTCTTTAACCTGAATATAGTCGGCTACTTTAACAATTTAGGCATCAAAGGGGTGCATCCCAACGACATCTATTCCGCGGCCGGCCACGGCGGCAATATATCTCTACAAAACATACAGATTTCTATAAATACGGCGCTCCATCCGGTTTTCCTGATAATGATTATTTCAACTGCAGTCTGTATTGTGCTCTCTCTCCTGCTTCCCAGCGAACTGAAAGAAAAGGAGAAAGAGGAGAAGACGGATTCGGCGCAGCCGGCTTAAACCCTGTTTTAAGAAGCGGCGACACTCCATCCTTTTGTTTCCTGCTGAATACGGTAAAGCTTTTCGTACAAGCCTTTGTTTCGTATTAACGCCTCATGGTCACCCTCTTCGACCAGCTCGCCTTCATCGAGAACGATGATCTTATCCGCTCCCGCTACCGTTCTCAGCCTATGGGCGATCACAATAACCGTTTTGCCTTCAATCAGCTTGGAAATGGCCTGCTGAATCTGTACCTCGTTTTCCGGGTCAAGGAAAGCGGTGGCCTCGTCCAGCAAGACGATAGGGGCCTTCTTCAAGAGGGCGCGGGCGATGGAAATGCGCTGCCGCTCACCGCCGGAGAGGGCGCCGGCGTTTTCGCCGAGCATCGTTTGGTAGCCGTCCGGCAGGTTTTCGACAAATTCATGGCAGCAGGCTGCTTTTGCCGCCTCCATAACCTGCTCTTCCGTCGCTTCCATATCCCCGATGCGGATATTATTGTAGACCGTATCGTCGAAAAGAATGACATCCTGGAAGACGAACGACATGTAGCTCATCAGATGTTCGGGGTCGAGGGTCTTCACATCGACGCCGCCGATTCTGACGCATCCCTCGTTCACATCCCAAAAGCGGGCAATCAGTCTGGAGATGGTGCTTTTTCCGCAACCGGAGGGACCCACCAGCGCTGTGATGGCATCCTGCGGGATAGATACCGTCAGATTTTTGATCGCCATGTTTCCCTGAGGATTGTCGGCGTTGTAGCTGAAGGATACATTCTCAAAATCAATATTCCAGCTTGTTAGCTGTTTCTCTGTATCACCATCCATGACGGGGGTCGTCGTCAATGTACGCATCCTCTTTGTAGCGGTGCGGTGGTAAAACAGCTCCGGCAGAAGAGTAAATTCAACGACAATCGGTCCGTAAATGCGAACAACGATGACAAAAAACATCAACAGAGGAATCAGCTCGATCCTCCCCCCTGTTAAAAGATGCGTTCCCACAAAAACAGTGAGACCCACACCGGCCTGCAGGATCATCTGCGCCCCGGTAACGAAAATTCCTGTTCCTAGTTCCATTTTAACGGCCATTTTCTTCATCAGGCGCAGCGCTCTGTCCAGCGCCGAAAATCTGGAACCTTCCAGCCCGCAAGCCTTGATCACCTTGATCCCGTCAAGATACTCCTGCACCTGATCCGCTGCTTTCAGTTTTACCTCCACATACTTCTCGTTCAGCCTGTTCTGGTATTTTTTGCTGCCCAAAATGATCAGCAAGGCTAGAGGAGCGGTGCAGAATATGGAGAGCGCCAGCCTCCAGTCAAAAATGGCCAGCAAGGCGCAGATAATCGTAATAGAAATAGCGTTGGCGCTTAATTGCGGTACGACATGGCTGAGCACATGCTCGGTCGTCGAGCAGTCGGCCATGATGTTTGTGGTCAGTTCCGATAAATCCTTGGAGTTGAAAAAGCTCATAGGCAGCTTGCGGATATGCTCGGAGATACTGATTCTTGTGTGCTCAGCTTCCATGTATGAGGTGACGTATGTCTTTTTGTAATCGTTTTTACTGGCGATAAACACGAGAATTGCCGACACAATACCGCCTGCAAGGTAAATCCACATGTACGTCCAGGAGATCTCCCTCCCCATAAGCGGTTTCAGGAGTTCCGCAAAAATCTGAATGGTGACGATAAAGGGCAGCATCAGTGACAGATTGGTAAGCGTGCAGGCGGCGATAGCCTTTTTCAAATCGGAGTAGCCTTTATCTGTGAGCATTAATATTTCTTTGAGCTTATGCATGCGCCGCAGCCCCCTTCCGGCTCATCTTCCAATCAAGCGTTTGCGTATACATGGTCCACATGTCGAAATATTTACCGCCTCTGGCCAGCAGTTCGTCATGGCTGCCCTCTTCGATCAGCCGCCCCTTGTCCAGCACCACTATTTTATTGGCGTTGCGCACTGTTGACAGGCGGTGCGCGATCATGATCACCGTTTTGCGGCGCATCAATTTTTCAAAGGCGCGCTGTATCAGATACTCATTTTCAGGGTCCGCGAAGGCGGTCGCTTCATCCAGCACGATAATAGGAGCATCCTTGACAATCGCTCTGGCGATGGCGATACGCTGCTGTTCCCCGCCGGAGAGATGTATCCCCGCTGTACCGATCACCGTCTGATACTTATCGGGCAGTTTCTCAACAAACTCATGGCATTGAGCGGCCTTGGCGGCTGCAATAACCTGCTCGTCCGCAGCGTTCTGGTTGCCGAGCCGGATATTGTCCATGATACTCTGTTTAAAGAGGAAGACATCTTGGAAGACAAAACCGACCTGTTTCATCAGGTATTCACTCTCCATATGGCGCACATCGACGCCGCCGATCTTGATGCTCCCTTCCGTCACATCAAAAAAACGGGGGATCAGATGGGCGACGGTGCTCTTTCCGCCTCCCGACGGTCCGACTATCGCTGTAATTTCATTTTCCTCCGCCCGAAAAGATACGTCCGACAGAGCATCAACTTCCTGATTGGCATAAGAGAAGGAAACATTTTCAAAAACAATTTCGTGCCCTTGCATCGTACTGGGAACTTGAGGCTGAGGCAGGCGCGGCTGGCGCAAAATATTGTCCATGCGCTCCACACCGCCGAGGATCTGTAAGCCGCCGCTCATCACATACATAATTTTCATCATCACCGTAGAAATGGAGGGGACAAAAATCAGGTAAAAAATAAATGTACCGGCAAAGGCGGTATAATCGGCGGTGTTGATTCCGATCAGTATTCCTGCGGGGATTAAAAATAAGTAAATGTTATTGATGACCGTGGTAAAAGCCGACATATAATTTTCCCAGCTTAAGGTGTAGGGAATGACCATCCTCGTATATTCCTTAATGGCGGTATGCATCCTGCGGAAGGAATACACCGTCTGCTTGAAGGCTTTGACCACGGTAATGCCCCGGATATATTCGACGGCGGCATTGTTCATCTCCTCCAGCGAATTTTGGTACTGTTCCATCTTAGCCCTGGCGCCTTCGTTCCCATAGGCTTTTGCCTGAATCAAAAAAGCGGCGACAATGCCCACGATAGCCGCCAGGCCAAAGCGCCAGTCCACAATCAGCAGAATAGCGAACATGACGACCGGCGCCACCAGCGAAGCCACGATGTCAGGAAGCTGATGAGCGATAAAGCCCTCTATCTTTTCGATGTTCTCGTCTATGATTTTGCGCAGTTTGCCGCTGCCGACGAGCACATGAAAACCAAGCGGCACCCTGGCCAAATGCAAAGCAAAATTCGCCTTCAGTTCATAGAGCGTGCCGAACGCCGCCAGATGCGAGCACATCAGCGCAAGAAAATACAGCAAGATATTGAGCACTATGCCGCCGAAGGCAATCCAGCCGAAGGCGAGCGCCCTTTGCAGGTCAAGGCCTCCAAAATCAGGATACGCCCCCATGATCTCCATCACAATATAGTAAATAGCGATATGCGGAATAAATGAGGCTACAGCGGCCAAGGCTGAGAGAATCACCGCCGTAATAATAAGCGGCTTTTTGGTAGCGGCAAGCTCCATCAGTCTGGCCACACCGGTTTTCGGTTTTGCGGCCGTTGTATTTTTCTGTTTCACAGTTCCTCCTCCTCGTATAATAGTTTTTGTAGTCGTTAATCATCCAACTTTTAAAGAAGCCCAACAAGGCTCAAAAACGATCTTAGAGAGAGCAGTATAATCTTCCCATTCCAACAGACAACAGTCCTAGAATGCATTACGATCCGCCCCTTTGCCGGCAGCGCCTTGTTCCTGCACATCCTTCTCTCCTTCTGCCGGCAGATGCAACACAGGTAAATTGCAGATATAGCAGATGTGGATTGGATTTGCCTGCGCCGTACGATCCTAACGCGGGCATTGGCTTTGTTTTATGTTAGATAAATCTAACTATAGTGCGTAATACAATGCAACAAGTGTCTTTACGTTCCAGGCGGTTTGCATAACCCTAAGCGTCATTTAATAGTTTATGTTAGGTTTTGCTAACTAAGCTTATCATTTATATTAATATTTTTCAAGTTAAAGGAAAGAACCAAGACAAAAATATTTGGCACGGGCAGGCGTCAGCGGCGCGATTTGGCCGGTTTGATAGGGACCGGTCTGCCACAAGCATAACAACTATACAATAAATTTATATAGAATTAATCAGTGATTTATCTGTTTATAAGATTGGAGCGCTAAAATAAATCAACTTAAGTTTTTGGTCGGTATTCCCTATATTTGACGAAGGGAGAGGATGATTGCGCATGCAGTTCACAGAAGCGGCGGCAGTTAAACGGATGCCGCGCACAGTGGCCGTTTGCAGAGTGCTTTGTCTTTTTCTGCCCCTTACTCTATGCTGTTCTCCATCGCTGCCCCCCCGGTCTCGGCCTTGGCCGCGGAAAGCAGTATGAATGCGTTGAAACAGCAAAAGGTGGCAGAGGAGCGCAAGCTGAGGATTTCCGTGATATCCGACGTGCATTTGTTCCCGAAGTCCATGATCGATGAAAACTCTGCGGACTATATAAAGGCGCTGAACAGTGACCGCAAGATGTTCTCTGAAAGCGAAGCCATTCTGGACGGCGCTCTGCAGATCATAGGGGCCGATAAGCCTGACGTGCTTTTGATCGCCGGCGATTTAACCAAGGACGGCGAACTTAAAAGCGCAAAGATGCTGGCCGAGAAATTGTCTGCGCTCAAGCAGGGCTTGCGCGCTCAGGGCACAGACACAGAGATCTATCTTGTGCCCGGGAACCATGACGTAAACAACCGCAACGCAAAAGATTACTCCTCAGGGACAGCGGTGGACACCGACAGAGTAACGCCTGAAAACTTCAAAGATATTTTTGCAGAATTCGGCTTTGCCAACTCTGTTGAGGCCTTTCAGCCCGCCCCAGGCAAGAAAGCCGGCGGACTCTCTTATGTGGCGCGTCCCAGGGACGGCTTTACGGTCATCGCCATCGACACATGCAAATACAGCGCGGATGCGACCGCCGGCGGCAAGGACATCCAGGAAACAGGGGGCAGCCTCAGCGCGGATCTGCTGGCCTGGATCAAGTCAAAGGCCGGCGAAGCCAGGGACAGGGGGGACACCGTTATAGCGATGTCACACCATGGCCTTGTGCCTCACTTCGATTACGAGCCGGTAGTCTTCTCCGATTATCTGGTGGACGATTATGTAAACGTCAGCAAACAGCTTCACGAGGCAGGCATTACTTATATTTTTACCGGTCATATGCACGCCAACGATATCGCCGCCCTTTCTCCGAACGACAGCAATACGCTGTACGATATTCAGACAGGCTCGCTTGTTACCTACCCATCCCCGCTTCGCCTCGTCGAGATCAGCAACAAAAAGGAAGGCCATAAGATCAAGGAAACGCTGGCAATAAAGACAAAGTACGTCAAGAAAATTGAACACGCAGATCCTGATAGCGGCGAAAAAATCACCGACCTTGCCGCTTACGGCAAGAATAAAACAGCGCTCTCCGCGGCTCTGGCCAAAAACATGGCCGGAGGAATGCTTGGCGAATACATTTATGCGATCCAAAACAAAGGGGGCGTTAAAAATTTCCTTCAAGAAAAACTGGGTAAAGAAGATATCAACGCCTATGCCGGCGGCATTATCTTCGGTTCTTTGCAGAATGGCGTCGACGTTCAGGCTGAAGGGGTCACGCTCACCCTAAAATACGACGCCGCGGCAAAGAGAATTGTGATCAGCGGCAGCGGCAGCGAGCTGTATATCACCAAGGAGAATCTGGAGAATGTTCTGATCGAGGACTTATTTAAGCAGATTGATGAAAAGATTCTCGCCAACCCCGCCTTGATTGACGAAACCCTCACCCGAATCATTGATAAGCCGGCATCTGCAATTGTTTATGATCAGAACGCGCAGGCAAAAACCTTCATTGATTTTGCAAACGCTGTTTATCAGGGACACCTGGCAGGTGAAGAGGCCGCGGCGCCCTGGGTAACGGCCACAATCGCCGATGCCGGTTCCGGAGCTTTGCTCGACAAACTTGTCGCAGCGGCTGTCGACCAATTGGCTGTCGAATTGAACACCTTAGGCGCGCAAGTAACCCTGGACATTGAAAATGCCGTAGATACCGACGGCACTCCTGTTGCGGCTTATCTTAAAAACGCTTTCAAATCCAAGCTAAACAACCTTTCATCATTGCTGGCCCTGCTTGATACCAGGACATTGCTGAATGAAAATATCGGCATGCTTCTCTCCCACGAATCGAAGTCACAGGCCAACATGTTTCTCTCCGGCCTCGCCGCATCGATGGCCATCGATAACAACTACAAAGAAGACAATAACACGGTCATCACCGCGGTGCGGAGCCTGCCGGCCACGCCGGTTTTTGTGGAGTCGGTCGCCGTGCCGGACGATATCATGGTTGAATACGGCGCCTTGCTGGATATGGTGCTGGGCAAGCTGCCCCAAACAGTGAGAATCACAGACAGCAATGGTGTGGAGCATATCGTCGGCGTAAGCTGGACGATAGAAGGCTATAATGGCAATAAACCCGGCGTTTATACGGCTCTAGGAGTCCTTACGCTTCCCGAAGGGTTACAGCAGAGAGAGGGCTCTCCGGTTCAGGCGCAGATAAAGATCACTGTCCTGGAGAAGAAGGCGGAGAAAGATAAATCCCCCTCCACCGGCGACTACTCCTCTTACATCCCCGCAGGTACGCTCATTCTTGCCGCAGTCTGCTCCCGTTTCCTGCGGCGCAGAAAACGGAGCGGAGCAGAGTAGGCGCCTAGTGCAAAAGCGGTAAGGCCGCGGTCAACACCGGTTAGAAACACAATTTAGCTATGAAGATTTTCGCAGTAACCCTGTATAATCAGCGGGGTTACTTTTTCATTTGCCATACCGCAGGAGGTTTTCTGTTATAATTTGATCACAATCAGGTAATTGGAAAAAACACCTGCTTCGATAAAGGTTTTTTATTGAAAACCATGAACGAGCGCTGCATTATGTTAAAGAGAAAAAGAGATGAGCCGGTTCATCATATCATCTCGCCGTTCTGTCAGGACCTTTACTCATGTCCCAGGTATTATTACATTTTGAAGCGATAGCTTGCAATTATAAAGTTGGGATGCAAATTTCTACCTATCCGGCACCCTACCTCAGTTGCATTTATTTTGACTATACCACGCTTTACCACATAATAAAAGCACACCTTTCCCCAAGCGAAGGCCTGCCTTTTTGAAATTATAGCGGAAAAAATTTTTAAATTGGATTATCATATGTAGACCTGCAGGAATCATCCTTTATTTATAATACCAATTAGGCATGCTATTTCTGAAATTGTTATAATGATAAAAAGCCTTGCTACATATTCTAACCATATTTTCAATTTCAGCTTGTCCAAATCTTTCAGCCCATTTTATGGAATACAGAGCAGCGTGTGCCACATAGACGGCAAGAATATCCCAAAAATCATCCGACACATCATCATTAAAGTAAGCGTCAATTTGTCCAATACAATAAGGGATGCTTACGTCTGTTCCGAAACTTTCAAGTTTATAAAACTCCTCGTAAGGGTCTCCAATTTCCCAACGATTGAAATCTATCACGCCAATCTTATTTCCAGGGGTCAATATTAAGTTGCCCGGATGAAAATCTCCGTGCTGATAGACCGGCGGCCTGGACCAAATTTTATGTATATTTTGATTAATAAATTCAATGGCGATTTCGTCACCTTGAATTCTATGCTCTGATTCGATATATTTCTGAAGTTGCAATTTCTTCTTCAAAAGTCGTTTGAAGATATTGAGGAACTGGCCTTGAAAAGTTTATATCGCCATCTCACGCATTCTGTCGCTTACTTTTTGGGTTCGGCTGTCCAGGTCCTCTTTGCGAAACTTCGTCAGCTGAAATTCACTCAAAATTTTGCCGTCCTGCATAAACAAAACCCGCCCGGCTCTGGCGGCAACCCTGGCGTCATGCGTTACCAGCATAACAGCCGTTCCACCCGCATTGATTTCCGATACAATATCCATAATGTCCTCCGCTGCCTTCGAGTTGAGAGCGCCGGTTGGTTCATCTCCAAAAATGATCTCCGGGGTGCTCATCAGGGCGCGGCAGATTCCGGCGCGCTGGAGTTGACCGCCCGACACCTGTGTGACGTCCCGTTTTTCCAGTCCGGCGATACCTGTTTTGCGCATCAGGTCCTGTGCTTTGCGGGTAATCCCCGTCGCGTTCCCGCGATTATCGCGTAAAGAGGGAAGAACAATGTTATCCAGAATATTCAGGTTTCTGAGCAGGGTCGGCTGCTGGAATATAAAGCCCATTTGGCGTCTGCGCATGTCGGCCAGCTCGTTTTCCTTTAGCTCCGACAAATCTCTGCCCAAAAAATAAACGCTTCCTTTACTGGTGGTATCCATCCCGCTGAGCGCAAACAGCAGCGTGGATTTACCTGAGCCGGACGGCCCCATCACAGCGACAAATTCACCATCGCCTATTTGGGCGCTCACACCGTCTAAAGTGCGGCACTGCTGATCCCCCTCGCCGAAGGTCTTGACGATATTTTCACATCTAATAATATTTTTCATTGCGCTACTCCTTTATGTTTTCTGATATGCGAATACTCCCGGCGCCCGACAAGCCTATTCTTGTCGCGGCGATGACCACCATCGCCATACTCAGCGGGCAAAGGACATAGGCGATCAGCGGGTTCACTATGAACTGGAAAGAGGAAACCCCAAACATGGAAATGAGCATACCCCCTAAAAACTCGCTAAAAGCGTGCCCAGCAAAACACCCAGAATCATGACCAATCCGGCGCGAGACAGATATTGCCTCTTAATATCTGAATTGGTAAAGCCTAACGACTTCATAACCGCAATGGAGTACCGATCCTTGACCAGCAGCATTTTCATGAATAACAGGATAATCAGGGCGCTGATCAGCAATGCCGCGGCGACAGCCGTATAGGAAGCTTTTTTAACGGCGTCGATGGTCGAACCATAAACCTGCGCCAGGTATTCCTCTATGCCGGCGACCTTGGCGTAAGTAAAGGCGCCCGCATACTCTTCGACTTCTGTCTCCGGTAAAGCGCTGTCCGTAAACTCAGCGGCAATCGTATACCATAAAATTTCTGCCGAATTGTCGCTGAATATCGCCTTGGCTGTTTTACCGCCATTGGTAACATCCGAGTATATTCCGCATACGGTAAGGCTTTTTTCTTTCCCGCCAAGCAGCAGTGTGATCGTGTCCCCCACCGTTTTGCCCAGTTCGTCGGTGTTGATGCCCGACAGCGCGATCTCATCCCCCGTTTCAGGCGCTTTGCCTTTTGTGTATTGTATGGGGAAAACCGAATGGTCGCCCAGTTCCACCTTAATGCGCTCCGGCGTACCCTGCTCGGTTTTTACTTCGAACATTTTACTTACCAAAACCACATGCCTGGCGATGGAATCGTCATCTTTCATCGCCTCATTTATTTCGGCGGCTTTTCGCTCCATATGGTCTGTCTGCTGGATGCTAATCAGCATATCGCAGTTTCCTATCCCCATGTAAGTAATAAAATCTGCGGAAGAAATCGTTGAGTAGATATTCTGCGGAACAATCATGATAAAGGAGGCGATGACCAGCACCGCCAGCATGGTGGCATAGAGCTTTTTTCTGCCAAGGACATCCTTGACCCCCAGGAAAACGTTTGTGCTCAGCAAACGGTTCTGGCTAAGCGTAAACCGCCCGGCGCCAGCCGGTTTTTCCTGTATGGCGCCAAAACGAACGGCCTCCGCGGGGGATATCTTGCGAAAACGCCGCAGCACCAAACTCACAAAGGCGATGATGGCGAGGAACACAGCCGCCACGCCTGCAATTGCAAATAATAAGGCCAGTGAAGCATTTTCAGCGTTACCCATATACAGCCTGATATTTTCAAGAAGAATGCCTTTGAAAAGAAACGACAAAGCAAATCCGGCCAGGCACCCGAAAAGCCCAAGAGCGGCATATTTGGCATGGTAGATCCTCTTGATATCGGAAACCCGCAGCCCGATGGCTTTCATCACGCCGATTTCTCGGGTTTCATCCTCAATTTTCGCCAGCAGGGTGAAGCGGATACACAGGAAGGCGACGATGACCACAAGGACGCTGACCAGCAGCAGCACCGCAATCATCATGCCGTCCGCTATAGCGCTCAGCATCCTGAAAAGCGGATAGGTTACCGTCGGCCCGTTGGCTTCGAGACCCGCGGCAATATAGGCCGCTTCGAATGCGCCAAGTTTCTCTAAATCTTTTAAGCGAAACTCGATCAGGTACTCTACCGCACCCAAATTTCTTATCTGGGCATAATCGTTTTCACTGACTAAAAAGCGTTTGGAGGTGGACAGCGCAGAGTTCATCTGTGAGTCGCGCAAAAATCCGGCCACCTTAAATTCCTTTCCGCAAATAACGGCTGTATCGCCCCTCTTCGCAGTACCGTCTTTCATGTAGGCGATAGGAACATAAAGCTCCCCGTCGGACACATGAATAACGTTTCCATCCAAATCCAGCAAATAATCAAACCTCTCGTTTTGTGTGGCAAGGCCGTTATCCTGCACGCTGTCCACAAGTGAATTTTCGCCAAGAACAATCTGGGAACCATCCACATTGAGAAATTCCAGAATCTGAAACTCCTCCACATTACCGTTCTGCCCGGCAAATTTCAACAGCCTTTCGGTATTGATATCCCCTGAGTGCATTTGCAGGAAATGCGCCGTTTTTGCTTGCAGCATCATGGAATCAATGGCGCCAAACAGGTTGACAACCAGCACCGCCGCCAGAGATACCAGCAAAGCCGCTGCAATAATAAACGCCGCAATGGTAAGAGTAATGACCTTGCTTCTCCAGACGTCGTTACGAATAATCCTCAGGTACATACGCCACCTCTTTTTTCCAATCCGCGCACGGATTTTATTTGATAAAGGACAATAGCGGTTAACGAGAGCAACACACCGGAGACTATGATAAGAAAGCCGGTTCCGCGCCCCATTCCCGTGCCGATTATTTTTCCCACGCTGCCGGCAAGCATCCCACCCTCCAGCAAGAGCGGTGTGAACACATAATCAGCCAGAACCCCCGAAACCGCGTAGGCGACCACATATCCAAACTGTGATATGATGCCGATCAGCCCCCACACGCGGCCCTGCACGGCATTGTCGATATTTGTGCGGATAAGATAATCGATGCTGGCGTTTGCCAATGGAAGCATGGCGAAAAAGAGAAAGCCAAAGCTGCAGATAAAGACCATGTTCTCACGCATCCCAAATCCCGCCATAAACAGTCCTGCCATAAACAGCGCTCCTGAAAGAATTTTAGCGTGACCTTTTCTGATGGAAACAAGCCCGATCATCATGGCGGCGGCAAGCATTCCCGCAGCGGAAATGGTTGTCCCTGTGCCCAGGGCCGCGCTGTCGGCAAAGCCTAAAATCATAGGCGTGGAAAGCGTTTGAATAAATCCAAGACAGAATGTGAGAACGGTACCCATCAGGGTAAGAACAAACACGCCCCGGTTTTGGCGCAAAGCTGACCACCCGCCTTTAAACTCATACCAAAAAGCATTTTTCTCTCCCCGCACGACAGAGATAAGCCCCTTGCGCACGGCAAGAGTGGAGGCAATCGTTACAAATATGGTGCAGATATCAATCACAATAAGCAGCCTTATATCTGAAACAGTCAGTAAGAATCCGGCTATGATCGGTGAAATCAAATACTTTGCCGAGCCTGCCACCTGCACCAGTCCGCTTGCTTTTGTAAACTGCTCTTCCGTAAGCAAGTCGGTAATCGTGGCCTTGTATGCAGGCTCCAGAAGCGACGTAAAGATGGAGCTGACGCATACGCCAACGCAAATCTGCCAGAACAGCGCTTCCCCACGCAGCATACAGAGTAGTATGAACAAAAGCCCTGCTGCGGAAAGGCTGTCGCCGCACACCATCAAAAGGCGGCGGTCGTATCGGTCTGCCAGCACCCCGGCTAGCGGGCTTAACAGTAAAGTAGGCATAAACGCTAACAATATAACAAGAGCGGTGGTGGACGCTAAACCCGTCTGCAGGTAGACATAAACCCCAAGGCCAAACGAGGTCAGCCCGCTGCCGATGGCCGAGATAAATTGGCCCGACCATAAAAGCAAAAACTTCCTAAACGATTTTCCCGAATTACTCATAGGCGCTTCCTCTTTATTCACCGAACATGGCTACGACATTGGCGAAACTGCCCTCCCGCGCCCCGAATAGTCTCTCCGCGTTAAAGATAAACGCTTTAATTTTTGCGCTTCGCTCTAAGTCCGACATCTCCAGCATATCGCTGTCAAAAATCGTATTGAGGTAAGTGAAAACCATCTCCATGCACTCATAAGGGAAAGGGGTATTGAGCAGCCCCTCCTTGATACCGTCACGAATGATCTCCGTCAATATCGGAGGAATGCTTTTCAGCATTGTTTTTTGGATTTTTTGGTGCATCAGGGCGTTCTGGGGCCTATGGATATGCTCCATCACGGTTGTGTTTTGTTCACTGATCTTGAGCGCTGCTACTGTACGCAGCAATCGCTCAGGTACAGGGACGCTTTTGTCCGAGGCCGCCTCCTTGGCAGCGCTTAATACGCGGGCATTGATGCGTTCAATCAGCGCGTCCATAATGTCCTCTTTTGATTTGAAGTGGTAATACAGCGTTCCGCGCGCGATGCCGACCCTTTCAAGAATATCGTTTGTGCTTGTACCGTCGAAGCCCTTCAGGGTGAAAAGCTCCTCCGCGGCATCCAAAATTTCGTTTTTCCGTATTTCCGGATCTTTGACTATTCTCATCTAATTCTCATACTCCTCATTATTTATACCGATCATTTTTAAACCGGCCGATCTACCGACCGACTGCCTGTCTATAGAATATCCCTTTTTTCTCTTGGTGTCAATAGTTAAAAAAATCAGATTGAATAAGCGGCTTGTGAGGGATTCTTCGGAGGGCTCAAAAATGAGATATCTACAATAAATTTGCTAATTTTTTTACCTTTGCTTCAATTGTCTTGATGACCTTAATAAATTCCTCGTCGCTTTTTGCCTGTCGGGTCGTCTAAACCCCAATCCTCACGGCGCCGGCAGAGTAAAAAAGGACACTCCACATTACAGCCCATTGTAACAACAATATCTACAGGCGGGATGTCGGACAGCAGTTTGGAATACTGCGTCTTTTCCATGTTAATTCCATAAATCTCTTTTACGAGCCGCACAGCGTCTTGATTGATTTGCGGCTTTGTTTCTGTTCCGGCGGAATAACAATCGAACACGCCCCCCGCAAAATGCTGGCAAAGGGCTTCCGCAATTTGAGAGCGGCAGGAGTTATGCACACAGATAAAAGCAACCTTTTTCCTGCCCATTACTGCTTTATATTTTCTATCTGCTAAAACTGAAACAAATATGCCCAAAAGGACTTGAGGTGCAAGAGTATGGATAACAATAGAAAATATAGTGTTCAACAAACTGTTCCCCACCAAAACCGTTGTTTGAACCAGTCCCACTACCATCAAAGGTCTATGATATGGCGAAAAAAGACTATAGGCTGATGGAACAAATATGTCTACGCCATAAACCATTGAATGGAGAAAAAATGTCGATACGCAGGAAACAGCCGCAATGATTAAAAAACCATTTTTTGCATTTCTCATACGGTCTGAGTACAATGCTGCTCCACAGATGCAGATTATGATGAACAAAAGCAGGTTTATTATACTCTGAAAGATATATGGTGCTCTATCTGTAAACATTTTCTTCCACTCGATTGGATTCGATACATCTTCCATACCGTCTATTGCAAGCGGTACATAAACGAAACTTCCTATTAACAAAATTATTGTAGTTACAAGCGCTAAAGCAATGAAACTCCAGAATTTCCATCTCGATTTTTTCATATGTCCTTTCTCCTCACGCCAATCATTTATATGTGTCTAATCATATAATTAGGATAACATGCCAACATGAATAATAGATGACATTTAGCTTACAGTTTCGTCACCTTGAATGCTATAGTCGCCAAATTCAAACCACCTAACAATCTCCTGTTCGTCTACGTATTTTCGCGTTTTATAAATAATCCGAAGTTCGAACCTAAATTCCGGGCCGTTTAT
>DHAA01000142.1 GCA_002397275.1 Thermacetogenium sp. UBA4966
TCTTTGGAACCGATCAGGGTCACCACCTCCGCGGCGGGATCAAGACACACCTGAAAACGGCGTCGGTACCAATCGGCGACAGAGCGGCGGAAAGCCAGAAGGCCGGCTGAGGAAGGATAGCGGTGGTTTTCCGGGTTTTGCGCCTGTTCCTGCAAGGCCCGTACAATATGCGGAGGGGTAGGCAAATCCGGGTCGCCTATCCCTAAACTGATCACATCGACCTTATCTCTTTTGAGCTCCTCTATTTTTTGCTCAATACGAGCGAAAAGATAGGGCGGCAACGCCGCCAGACGGTCGGCAACTTTCATTTTATATCATCCCTTTCCAAAACAGTCTCCCTGAAAATACCTCCTCCGCGGGACCGGTCATATAAACATGGTTATCCTTGCCCCACTCCACAAACAGGCTGCCGCCGGGCAGGATTATCTCTGTCTTTCGCTCCAGGCGGCCGCAAAGCGAACCGCCTACAGCCACAGCACAGGCCCCTGTCCCGCAGGCCAGAGTCTCTCCAACCCCTCTTTCCCAAACGCGAGCCTTCACTATATTCCTGTCAACAACTTCCACGAACTCCACATTGGCCTTCGCCGGGAAAAGATGATGACGCTCCAGCTGCGGTCCCAGAATGTGTACAGGAAACCGGTCGACCATCTCATCGATGAACAATACGCAGTGGGGGTTCCCCATAGAAACAGCGGTAATATTTATCTTTTTCCCGCCGGCTTCGATCTCTCGATCAATTATCATGGAACCCGGCTCCCCTCTAAAGGGGATCAGCTCGCTTTTAAGAATAGGTTCCCCCATATCCACCTTGATCGCCGCAGCCTGCTTATCCCCAATAATTATTTCCGGGACCTTGATCCCCGCTTTAGTCCGGACAGGGAAAGCGGTTTCCTTCGCCAATCCTTTTAAATAAAGATATTTTGCCACACAGCGGATCGCATTTCCGCACATCTCCGGTTCTGTGCCGTCGGCATTGAAAATACGCATATTAAACATCCCCTGCTCGTCGCTGAACACAAAAACCAGGCCATCCCCGCCAACCCCGAAATTGCGGTCGCAGACCTTACGGGCAAACGCCGCAGCTTGACCCGGAGAAAGCCGATCAGGGGTCATTTCTACTAAAATAAAATCATTACCCAAACCATGCCATTTGGTAAATTCCATGATCATCAACCCCTTTGAAACCTAACAACCAAAAAACACCTGCTATTAGATTAACTCAAAAATAAAAAATCGGCAAGCCTGCCGATTATTCGTCTTCGGTTGCCCTTCCATCCCCTGTAACAGGAATCTCCTCCCCGTTATTCCCTCACTTCCTGCTATG
This sequence comes from Thermacetogenium sp. UBA4966, assembly GCA_002397275.1. Lineage (GTDB taxonomy): Bacteria > Bacillota > DSM-12270 > Thermacetogeniales > Thermacetogeniaceae > Syntrophaceticus. The sequence goes on from DHAA01000142.1 coordinate 1,325, forward strand.
CTTCCCAAAATAATTTTGCATCTCAACCATATGGAAAGGCCGGCGACCAACCGGAAGCAACCGGGCGAGTGGATTGCTGAAATTTATAGTGATACAATGAATAGAGAAGTAATAAGCAGAGGGAGTATTGACAGATGTCACCAGACGGCATAACACTGCACTTGATCGCCAAAGAACTGCGGGAAACGATTCTGCCGGGGAGGGTTGAGCGCGTCTTTCAGCCGGAAAGGCAGGAGATCATCTTAGTGATCCGCTGTTCCGGACAAAGCCGGCGCCTGCTCCTTTCCGCCAAAGCAGAAAGCGCCGGCATGCACCTTACCATAAAGGAAAAAAAGAATCCTCTGACCCCTCCTCAATTCTGTATCGTTTTAAGGAAATACCTGGAGGGAAGCCGGCTGACCGATATTCAGCAGGTGGGTCTGGATCGAATTGTACGCCTCACCTTTAATCGCATTGCGGAAAACGGTAAGTTCCAGGATGTAACCCTCATCGTAGAGATCATGGGCAAACACAGCAATATCATCCTGATAAGTCCTGACTGCAACCGGATCATCGACGGCATCAAGCGCTACTCCCATGCCTTGAGCAGATACCGCGAAGTCTTGCCGGGCCGCGTTTATTTATCGCCTCCCGCTCAGGATAAGGAGGACCCGCAGGCGATCAGCGAAGAGCAGTTTATCAGGCTGATGCTCAGCCATCCCTTGACCATCCCTCTGGATAAGGTTCTTTTTTCTTCTTTGGAAGGTTTGGGGTATGTTCTGGCGCGGGAGATCATCGTGCGCTCAGGGCTCGCTCCCGAACTGCTGTTGGAATACTGTGGAGCGCATGAACTGCAGTCATTATGGCGAACAATTCAAGATCTTATCCCTTCCCTTTACAGGGGAGAAAGGGTTGAGCCCACCGTCGCTTTCCAGGAAAGGCATCCTACCGCCTGCGCCCCCGTATCCCTCACCCAATACGAGGAACTAAAAATTGTCAAATGCAACACAGTTAATGAGATGCTCGATCTGTTCTATACGGCGAATCTGGAATACAACAGACTACAGCAGCTTCAAAAGCACCTGGCTCATGTTATAAAGCAGGAAATCTCTCGCTGCAGCAAAAAACTTTCTTTTCAGGAGCAGGATGAAGCAGAAGCCAACAGCTCTTTAAATCTCCGTCTCTGGGGAGAAACGATCTTCGCCAACCTGCACCTGATCAAACCCGGCGCTCGAGAGGCGAGTCTGCCCAATATCTATGAACCTGACGGACACCACATCAATATTAAGCTTGTTCCATCATTGACAGCCAGTCAGAACGCCCAAAGGTTCTTTAGAAAATATAATAAAGCCCGGGATTCGCTAAAGATCATTGAAAAGAATAAAAAGAAGACAGCAGCGGAGATCCGATATTTAAACAGCGTAGAATTCGCCCTGGAAGAGGCCGCTAGCCTTTCGGAACTTCTGGAGGTACAGGCGGAACTAGTGGAGGCAGGATACCTGCGCCTGCACACAAAGGTGAAGGGGACAAATAAAAAGAAACCGCGCAAAGAAGCGCCGCAGATAAGAAATATCACATCACAGAACGGCTTTTCTATACTCATCGGCAAAAATAACAAACAAAACGACTATCTTACCATGCGCCTTGCTCAGCCCGATGACTACTGGCTGCATGTCAAGGACAGCGCCGGAAGCCATATTATAGTTAAAAGCGCGCCCGGGCAAGAAGTGCCATCATCCACACTGAAAGAGGCCGCCGAATTAGCCGCCTATTTCAGCGAGGCACGGCTATCATCCAATGTGCCTGTCGACTGCACCAAAAGAAAGAATGTGAGCAAGCCAGCGGGCTCACGGCCGGGGTTCGTTATCTACAGGAACCATAAAACATTTTATGTCACGCCTAAAGCTCCGCAAGAAAATGGACCAGATAATTACCGGTGATCTACACCTTCCTGCTGCCGGGCTTCACTATAGGAAGGCCCTTTTGGCACAACGGACAGTCATCAGGAGAATAGGTCTCGATAATCAGCTTGAGCAGCGAGTTGAAGGGCACGCCGAAGTCAAGAGCTCCGCTGTGGCGGTCTACCAGCGAGCCGACGCCTACGACCACGCCGCCCTCTTCCTTAACCAGATCAATCACTTCCTTGGTAGAGCCGCCTGTGGTCACCACATCCTCTACGACGACCACCCGCTCCCCTTTTTGGATCTGGAAACCTCGGCGCAGGCTCATCTTCCCCTGTTCACGCTCTGTAAAAATGGCAGGCGCCCTCAGGGCACGCCCCACTTCCTGGGCTACGAT
>DHAA01000148.1 GCA_002397275.1 Thermacetogenium sp. UBA4966
AATACGGTTCAACTGTTTGCTATTATGAGGCTTGTACTACTGGCAGGATATCAAGCGGCATTTCTTTCCGGCGACACTATCAGTTCTGCAACCCACCCCCCTGTAATCGAATTTGCATATTGTCCCGGCTCCGTCTCGTCGCCTTGCGGCCACTCCGTTGGGCGCTTTGTCTCGGCTTGAGATGTTAGCATTCGCTAACAAAATTCCTTAAAATAATGCGCTTATCACTTAGCGCCCCAAAATTGGATGTTTTTTAATGATATTCCAGCTATCTATTATTTAATATGTTTATTAAATCGACGTCAAGAGTAATTTTCGTTCCCTCTCCGCAACAAAACGCCGGTTATTAAGCTTTATTCATATACTTTTTACGAATGTACCTAATTTGCGTCCTTGCAACAAAAAATTAAAATTTTTTTGAGCATTCAAAAAAACATGGTAAAAATTGTCTTGCTTTCAGGCATATGGAGCTGCCCCGCGGAACAGGTCACTTTTAATATAGCGCTACCCTCCACAAAATTGCTGGAACTGACGTTGAGAAACTCCAGGACCGCGGCAGGGAAATAAAAGTTGTTTCCTTCCTTGCCCGCGTCTTTAAACCGCCCGCCGTCAAGATATTTCATGGTTTGCAAAATTCCGCTGATCTTAAACGCCCCCTGGGTGGACACATGTTCTAACGGCTTTGCCTTCAAAACGACGACTCCGCTCTTGTTTTTGACAATCAATTGTCCGGGATTTTCGAACCCCTCGTTGGCCATGGAAGGAGATATGGTGCAACGATCCTTGCAGCCGCAGCGGTAAAATACAAAGGCAATCGGATATGTGCCGTCTTCTAAGGCCTCGCAAAACCTCCTGCCGCTGAATTGCAATTCATTTCCCAGCCGCTGTTTGATGACCCTGTGCCTCATCGTCTTTTCAATGACCGCAACCGTCTGCTCGGAAACATCCATCGACAGCTTCATAGCATCGGCCTCCGCCGTTTGATTGAGGACGCCCTCTGAAATCAGCCAGTCGCGCGACATTTCCAGCCGTCGCTCATATTCATTCGCCAGCCGCAGTCCGTAAGCGGTTAAACAGATCTCCCTGCCTTCATCCCGCTCCAGCATACCGTAGTTTTCACACCAATCAACCGCACGGCTGACCGTAGACTTCGCCACGTTCAGTATGCTGGCGAGATGGGTAACAGTACTGCTCCGTCCCATCATCCCCATCAGGCATATCAGGATGCGGACTTTCAGCGCCGACATTCCCTCCGGCATTCTTTTATCCCCCCATTTTTGAATCCACGAGTTAGCTGTTGCTAACTATAGCGTCTAAAAAATGGCCTGCAGCAATATAAACACTGTACCGCCGACCCAGACGCAACTGTACTAAAATTGATTATAAATTGAGCGCGCCGAACGGTCAATCATGAATTTTGTTGCTGCCCCGCAACAATACCCGCTATTTAAGGATTTTATATAGGATGTTTTCCGGTATCAGCGGCGTTGTCGCCATACAACAAAAAAATACTATATCATGGAAGGATTCCTCAGAGTAGGTACAGAATTAACAGAAATACATATATGCATACGGAATCACGATCCAAATCCCAGAGTTCAATAATTCTGCAATGGGATTACAGCAAAAGCATTAATCTCGTACATACAAGCATATAAAGCCGTGTAACGAGTCGGATGCCCCCTTAATTTCTTCCGAGAGGGGATGTGCTACCAGGATATTGATTGAAAGCGAGCCATCAAGCGACCCGCCGGACAAATAGATATAAATATTTACGAAAGGAACGATAATGATGGACATCCCGCTGCAAGACCCGAAAAAATGGTATCGAAGCTATAAAAAATTATCCGATGAGGAGAAATATGTTTTTTTATGCGAAACGGTGAAGAGCGCGATCTCAGATGATTTTTTCGATGAACTTACTGAAGTACTGAGCGGTTATTTTGAAAATTTGTTCCGCGCAAAAAAATATAAGAAAATGATTGACCTCTATGAAACAATCGACGGTAACAAGCCACAGATAAGGCGGCAGAAAAAATTTTATTATATTGACAGACTGTTCATCGATTATTTCCTTTTTCAAAAAGAAACCGGTAACCTCGGTAAATACCTTGCAAGCTTTTTGGCCGACCCCGTGGAGTCCGTTGATTTATTGGTTCCGGTACTAGACAAATTGGTATTTTACGGGCAACTCGATTATGCCTTAGATATTTCCCGCAACGTATACAGCCTCGTTAGGGATTCCGACAGATTGATCGGGCGAGCGGAAAGAGACTTCGATACTGTAATTTTATTTTCTGAATTGCAGGGTATATATGAAAAGCTGAAGAACAATCAACCGCTTGATTTACAAAAAGTAGCGGACAGACTGGCGGAATATGATTTCGACATTTATGACGCGCTGGATGATATCATACAGATAATGAAGCTTGATTACCGTCATATTGGACGCGATCAACTCGCCTCACTAAACAAAAACGAATTATTTTTCCGCAATTTAGGATTGCTATTCAAGATCTATATGTTTGAAGAAAAAAGCGTGAACTTTACCGCGGGCTACGAGTTCTGGAATTTTGCCGTATATCATTGTTTCAGCGATGCCCAGATAGGCAAAGAAATTGATGAGTATCAATTTAACGACATATTCAGATTCGACGAACAGGAATGTGACGCCGATATTTCAGCGCGGCTCGGGTTTATTTCCAATAAAAGGCCGCATGGCGTCGCTGTGTCCTGGGGCGTGCAATACGTCTATGACTTCCTGCTCGCCAATAGGCTTATCTCCAATGACGTTCACCGGCAGGCATTGGCTGGAATCAAAAGAATCAGGGGGGAAGTGATAGAGGCTGATCTCGACGAACTCTGGATTTATGATTTTGTTCACACCTGGGGCATGCCCACCTCCTATGATGCCGAAGAGTATGAAGCAGAGAAAGACTTATTCGCCACGTCTTTTTCTCAGGATGTCGAAATATATTCGGGGCCTTAATGTACCCTACCCCAATATGAGGAAACCCTTTTTCCCAAGCTTATAGTAAAAGGGCAAAAAATAGGCAGAAATGCCCCCCTGCCCCTGCGGCAGCGGCAAGAAATACAAAAATTGCTGCGGAAAATAGGGGGCGCCGTAGATCACCGGAACCATCCCGGCGATCTGCGCTAGTCGATCTCTAAGCTGAAGGGGTTGTATTTCACTTGCCGGTCGTAGGTGTCTACCGCTTCTTTTTTCTTCACCCAACCCACTGCCAGGTAGGTGAGGGGGGTGGCGGCTATCTCGTAGAGAACCTTGCAGAGATACTGCGCGGCCATCATGCCGAGCAAAACCGGCACGGTTACTGTTCCCGCAAAGGCGATAGTGATGAAAACAGCGGTATCGATCCCTTCGCCGACGACGGTTGATCCTATGGTACGGGAAAAGAGCCATTTCCCTCTGGTAATCAATTTCATCTTCGACAAGACGACTGAATTGGCGAACTCGCCTAAGAAGTAACCGGCCAGTGAAGCCGCGACAACCCGGGGCGTCATGCCCAGCACGACCTGATAGGCGTTCTGCTGCCGCCAGAAATCCGGGTGCGGCAAGGCCACAACCACCATGAAGAGCGCGGCCATCAAAAGGTTGCAGGCAAATCCGGTCCAGATGATCAGCCGTGAACGCTTAAACCCGTAAACCTCCGTCAGGATATCGCCGAAGATGTAGGCCGCCGGGAAGAGGATCACAGCCGCGGGCAACACAACGCCGAAGACCGAGATCAGCTTGCCGGCGATCATATTGGAGATGAGCAAACAGGTAACAAACAGGCATCCCAGCACAACATAGAGAGACGATACATTTCTGGTTTCTTTGCGCATCGTTAAGCACCTCAACCATTATTCTATAACATTAAATCTATGCTGTGCAACCAGCTGATTCACTTTATTGCTATTTGCCCGCTGCACAGAGGATGACATGGAAAAAGTTATCTAA
>DHAA01000081.1 GCA_002397275.1 Thermacetogenium sp. UBA4966
CTATTAAAATACATAAGCCCGGTACCAACGAACACTTCTTCCCAATCGGCGCCGTCGTAGTGAAGGATGACACCCCCGCTTGGTACAGTGCCCACCGCATAGACATCGCTAGCTGAGCTGCCCCATACACCAATTAAAGACCCCGTGACAGGGAGGGTCATCTTGCTCCAGACGCTGCCGTTATAGTGGAGGATGACACCTGATCCGGTTGGTCCATCATGTCCCACCGCATAGACATCGTTAGCGGAACTGCCCCATACACCACCCATAAGAACCACATCGGCAGGGATGATCATCTGGATCCAGGCGCTGCCGTTATAATGTAGGATGACACCCCCGGATCCCACCGCATAAACATCATTAGCAGAGCTGCCCCATACACCAATAAAGGATTTCGTGACGGCAGGAATGGACACCTGGCTCCAGGCGCTGCCGTCGTAGCGGAGTATGATACCCTGATTTTTTCCTTCCACTTTCACCGTACCCACCGCATAGACATCACTGCCGGAGCTGCCCCATACACCACTTAACTTGTTTACGGAGACGGGATTGGTCATCTCAACCCATTCCACTTCTTCCCCTGCAGCGGCCAGCGCCGGCGGGGTCATCGCCGGCGCCAGCAGGGCGCTGAGCATCACCACCGTTAATAAAATTGCCGGCAATTTTCTTCTTTTAGCCAGTTCTTTCACTTTTTTTCTCCTTTCGTGTTTTTGATTCCGCGTATACACAGTCTTGTTAATTGAATCGCTTTTTCCGATATTCCTGTGCGCGCACATCCTCTCTTCCGTCTTCGGGCATCCCTCCTTTCGCGGACCCGCATCCCTTCCCGGGCAGAGGACGGGCACCCTCCCATACAAGGCCGCTGCCGGGGGCGAGCGCTCCTTTTGTGGAACAGCTCGGGGAATACTGTTGCGGGTTGTGCAAATCTTGTTGGATTTGCTGCAGGGTACCTGAGATTTTAGAACGACGTTTGGAGCGGGTATGGCTGCTTCTTGACGAAGGATTTTGCCGGATTGAGGAGTGCGATTCTTTTTGAAGTATAAAAATACGGCTGCAGCGATCAATGGATCCGATTGCCGCAGCCGTTTTTCTGCTCGTCATGCTTGTCCCCTTTCCCCACAGGGCGGCAAGCGAAAATCTTTTTGTAGGTCTTCTGACTTGCGCTTGGGCAGATGTTGCTTCTGCCAATCGAAGCTCTGCCTTCCCGGTTTCCCAGTGACCGACTTTCGTCGACGAGCCTTGATTATCGGCGCTCACAGCGGCGGTTCCGTCCGGGACTCGCACCCGGTTCCCTTGTTCAACCCCGCGGGCCTGTTTACGCGCCGGCGGGGTCACAAAAAGAGTTGCTCAATTTTCAAAGGCCAAACCTTCTGGCGCAGGCGTTGTTTGATATCACGCCTCAAATAGAAAGAAACTTACCCAAATCAGCCAGATTAAAAAAGCACTGCCCAAATTAAGGGAAGCGCCTCCGTTTTTCGGTCAGCCCATCTCGAAGTTGTTAATTTCTTTCTTAGTTATAGGTTATCACAACATCTTCCTGAGTTTCAATACTTTTATAGCAAAAAAGCAAAAGACTCGCTCAACAATGATAAACAAGAATACAGGTTTTGGCTTGCCCGGCGCCAATCCATAAAGATCACGCATACCAGGTCCTGTAGCGGGCCTGGTATGCGCTAATAAAGGGCAGAACGTGCTGCCGACAGCCGGTGTTCCGCCGAAGGCAATAAAGCGGGTCACCAGGTTATTTAGCTGGGAGAAACATCAGAGAAGGCGTCTATCTCGCCCCCTGAAAATCCCGGCAGCCCCTCCACCTTGATGTATTGAATACTGTTCAATCCTACATCATCCAGGTCGAAGCCGGTACCGCCCCCCGAACCATTGTACAGGTCAATAGCATCGGCGGCAGAGATGTTCGCAAAATCGGAAAGCGTAAGAGCTGGATCCACCGGCTTGGTGAAATCCATTTCATTGTCCGTCCACACCGCGTTCGCTCTGTCCCACTGATAGGCCTGGGTGGGGAACATGCTATCCGCGTAAGGGCCGTTGTCAAAGGTAACCCAGGGATCATCAGCTTCTAGCTTAACGGAGACCTTGGTGTTTTCAAAAAAGCCGCCGGTGGTCAGCATGTAAGTATTCATGTTGGTGCTATCGCTGACCGTGCCCTGTCCGATGAAGAAGGCGTTGCCAAAAACCAGGAAGTCGATCCCATAGGGGTTGTTAGGGTCATTCGTCACCTCGTGGTCGAATTTGACCACGATAGATGAACCCTGATTGAGAGTGGTAATCAGCTGTTCTTTGTCGGGCCCTACGCTATAGGCCGGTTCCACCAGCTTGACGCGCATGTTACCGCCCGCGGCTCTAGTGGCCGGCTTGCCCAGAAGCGCAAAGGGATCGCCATAGGGCGCGCTGCCAAGGGGGCCTGAATAGCTGACGACCTCCGTGGCATAAGGGCTGGCGCCGGAATAAAAGTGGGCGTTGACGGTTTTGTTGCCGTTCATGTTAACGGTAATTGTGCTGTTGCTGGCGTCGCCGCTTACATCCCCGCTCCAGCGGTAAAAAGTGTAGCCTGGGGCCGCTTCAGCTTTAAGTTCGACATCCGTCCCAGGGGTGTAACTCCCCCCGGGCGGGCTTACTTCAACCGTGCCGCCGGCAGGCTTGACGTTAACCGTGAGGTTATATGCAGACCCGGCTTGATCGCCGTAAGTGCAAAAGCGAAAGTCCTGATCCGGTTGGTTAACGCCACCCATGACAGCGTCCCCGGGGGTATAAGCATCATCGTCTGTTTGCGCCCATTCCACAGTCCCTGAAGTGCAAACCAGCTCGATAACATAGGTATACCCCCCCGTCAGCAGTGGATTATAGGGGACATTGAACGTATACCAGGCCCCGCCGGTGGAGGAGACAGTCTTATTATTTGTAGCGACTGTCGTGCCGAAGATTGCGGCGTCCCTGATATTTAGAGTAACTTCGCCTTCCCCCTTTATGAAGACCGCCGCTTTAGTAATATTGTCAAAATTGGGCTTGAACTCTTGCCCAACTTCTGCCGCAGTCTGGATGTTCACCCAATTATCGATGGCGCCCGCTGAGTTATACTGATCATTCATCTCCGCGGCCAGCGCCGGTGTCATCAGCGCCGGCGGCGCCAGCAGGGCGCTGAGCATCAGCGCTGTTAACAAAATTGCCGGCAGTTTCCTGCTTCGCATTAGCTTTTTCACTTTGGATCATCCTTTCCTTGTTTTTTTTCGTACATACACAGCCTTGCACTTTGCGGTCAAGCGCTTTTTCCGGTATTCTTTTTTACGCACGCCCCCTTTCAGGAAACTCTCCACATCACTTGTTGACACTACCTGTCCGCCCCACGCGAACCGTTACCTTTTTTTCACTCTGTCTCCGGGCATTCCTCCTTTCGCGGACTCGTCTCCCTCTCCCCAGCGGCAGGGCGTTCCCCCGTACCAAGGCTGCGGCCGGGGCAGGGCGCTCCTTTTGCCGGATGGTGCAATAAGTATAGCTGCGAATTGTGTGAATTTTTGCTGGAGATACTACGGCGTACCTGAGATTGAAGGACGGTGTTCGGCGCGGGTTTTGCCGGGTTTATGAGTTCGAGCTCTTTTGAGATATAAAATACGGCTGCAACGATCGGTAGATCCGATTGTCACAGCCGTTTTCCTGCTCCTCGGCGCTTGTCCCCTTTCCCGCGGGGCGGCAAGCGAAATTCTTTTTGTAGGTCTTCTGACTTGCGCTTGGGCAGATATTATTTCTGCCAATCAGGCTCTGCCTTCCCGGTTTCCCAGTGACCGACTTTCGTCGACGAACCTTGATTATCGGCGCTTACAGCGGCGGTTCCGTCCGGGATTTGCACCCGGTTTCCTTGTTCATCCCCGCGGGCCTGTTCGGGCGCCGCAGGGTCACAAAAAGATCTATTCTCTTTTTAACGCCGAGCCTTGCGGCGCGGACGCTGTTGCCATCACCTCTTGCAGTTTGTCTTTTTTGATAGAAACAAACTGCCGATCGATAATGATTATATAGTTCGAAGGTTGCTGTGCATGGTTATAGGAATACGGCTGGGACTGAGTCTGCGTTTGCTGCCGGGTATCAAAAGGGCTGAAGGCTTCGTCCAATTAGTGGGTCTAGAAAGGTTTAATAGTAGTTATGGCAATATTTACATCGTCGAGTATAAGCTATCATACTTTTTTATGAAATTCAATAGTTATACCCAATATTTTATACAAAATATTCCGACAATATAAGACTAATTTCCCCCATATCTGACCCGGTTTTCTCCTGCGGCGGCCGGTTTGATAAGCAGACCATATCCGGGCTTGTCCGGGGCTGAAGAGACGGGCATCCCATTTGTAAAGGAAAGCGCTTCCTCTTGCAGGGGAGCGCTTTCCTTGTTGGGCTTGTATAGCTTGTGGCTGTTTTGTTTTACTGCACCAGTTTTTTCAATTCATTTTCCACCGTGTCGCCGACAGCCAGCGTTCCGCCGATGAGGGTAAAGCGGGTATCAAGCTCTGTCGCCTCGGTCAGGTAGTCCTCAACATCGGAAAGGTCGTCCTTGACGTAGACGATGGGGTGGCCGCAGACCGCCGCGCCCACGGCGTCGGCCAATTTCAGATAGCCGACGATGGTGAAGCCTTTTGCTGTTGCAAAGTAATTTTCCGCCACAGCAAGGCTGGTCTCGATGCGGTTCTGTCCAGCATAGCGCTCCTCGGCGTTTAACTCGTCATAGACCGCTCTGCCGACTGCATTCTCGCCGCCGATGATGATAATGTTCTTGACGCCGAGCTCGGCGATGGCTTTCTTTGTCGCGGTTGGAACGCTGTTCTTATCCACGAGCAGTATGGGATATCTTTTGCTGAAGGCCAGGGGTCCTGCCGCCAGGGAATCCGCGGGCGCAAAGCCGCAGACCACGATGGCGGTGTCCGCCGGGCCTCCCCTGGCCGCGATCGCCGCGGCCGTGGCGTAGCGGTTATTGCCTGTAATGCGCTCCACCTCCAGCCCCAGGCTGATCAGCCTGTCGGCTACCCCCTGGGATACGGCCAGTTCGCCCCCCAGGACGTAGGCTTTGTGGGCGCCCAGCTGTTTGACGGCCACTTCTATCTCCTGCGGCAGGCTGCCGGGGCTGGTGAGCAGGATCGGCGCCTTCTCCACCCCGGCCAGGTAACCGGCCGCCAAGGCGTCGCTAAAATCGCCCTGATCGTCGCCGCGGGCGATGATCACTGTCTCCGCTCCTTCCGGGTAGGCGTCCAGCGCTGTTTTGGCGGAGGTGCCGTAGCGGTCATCTCCGGCTATTCTCTTCACCTGGCCGGCTTTCAGTTGATCATAATAAGCTTCCGCGGCCTTCAGCTTAGTCAGCTTGGTCACCAGGTCCTGCTGCTCCTCGGTTAAGGCGTTGTATGCCGCCCGCGCCGTATCGATCGCTGCTTTGTCCAACAGGGTGACGGGGTCGCTGAGCGCCTCGATCTGGTCGTCTACTTTCTTCGCCGCCGCTGCGTCCAGTGTAACCAGCTGTTCTCTGGCGGCGAACAGTTCGGCGTAGGCGTTATCCACCTCTGTTTGGGTCGCCTCCTCTTTGGCGCTGACCGTCCGGGCAGCCTGCAACGCCCCTGCGAACTCCGCCCAGCTCTCCGTGGTGTAGCCGCCGCTCTTCAGCTGCCCGGCCTCGGCGATCAGGGCGTCGAGCTGTGTCTTAACGACAAACGCCACGAAGGGTATAGCCTTGTAGTTGGCATAGGTTTCGGCATAAGAGCCGGGCATGCCGTAGATAACAAAGTTATAGCAATAATAAAACGCATTATCCCCAATACTCGTCACGCTCTCGGGAATGGTAACCGAGCTCAGGCTGCCGCACCCGGTAAACACGTAATCCCCAATGCTCGTCACGCCATCGGGAATGGTAAGCGAGGTCAGGCTGCTGCAATCCTGAAACGTCCCACTCTCTATGCTCGTCACGCCGCCGGAAATAGTTAGCGAGGCCAGGCTGCCGCACCCGTAAAACGCACTATTCCCGATGCTCGTCACGCTGTCGGGAATGGTAAGCGAGGTCAGGCTGCCGCACCCGTAAAACGCTCTCTTACCTATGCTCGTCACACTGTCGGGAATATTCACGCTCTTCAGACTGCTGCAATCCTGAAACGCCCCAGCCCCAATGCTCGTCACGCTCTCGGGGATGGTCACGCCCGTCAGGCTGCCGCAGTCGGAAAACGCATCATCCCCAATGCTCGTCACGCCGTCCGGAATGGCGTATGCTCCCGCTTTCCCGCCGGGATATCGTATAAGCTCGCTTTCGTCTTTACTGAACAAGACGCCGTCCGCGCTGCTGTAGGCAAGATTAGCCGCCTCCACGTCAAGAGCGGTCAGGCTTGCGCAACCGCTGAACGCACTACTCGCGATGCTCGTCACGCTCTCGGGAATAGTTACGCTCTTCAGGCTGGTGCAGTTGGCAAAAGCCATCTTCCCTATGCTCTCCACGCTGTCCGGGATAGTCACACTCGTCAGGCTGGCGCAACTGCCAAACACCCCATCTCCAATGCTCGTCACGCTCTCCGGAATAGCCACGCCCGTCAGGCTGCCGCAACCGGAAAAAGCGTAATCCCCGATGCTCGTCACGCTGTCCGGGATGACAAGCGATGTCAGGCCGCAGTCGGCAAACGCATTCTTCCCGATGCTCTTCACGCCGTCTCCGATAGTCACATTGATCAGGCTGCCGCAATCCTGAAACGCCTCATCCCCGATGCTCTTCACGCTGCCGGGAATTATCGCGCTCGTCAGGCTGCCGCAACCGCGAAACGTCCATTTCTCTATGCTCGTCACACTGTCCGGGAGGGTAATTGATGTCAGGCTAGAATCCCGAAACGCCTCCTCCCCGATGCTCGTCACGCTCTCCGGGATGACGATCGAGGTCAGGCCGCAATTCCGAAAGGCGCGTTCATCTATCATTCTCACGCTGTCTGGGATAGTCACGCTCGTCAGGCTGCCGCAATACCAAAACGCATATTCCCCAATGCTCGTCACCGGAAAGCCTCCCAGGATCGCGGGAATGTCGATCGCCCCACTGGCCTTGGAGTCGCAGCCGGTGACGGTCGCCTTGCCGTCTGCCACCTCGTAGGTGTAAATCCCTTCGCCGGCGGCGAAGGCAAAGGGCGTACACAGGGTCATGAGCATGACCGCGGCGAGGAGTATTGTTAAGCCTTTTTTGAAAAACCGCTTTATTTTCACTTAGCGTCTCCTTTCTGAAAACAATTTTTATCTGCTCGCCTGCTTTACTGCAGCAGTTGCTTGAGCGCGTTCTCCACGGTCTTGCCCACAGCCAAGCGTCCGCCGAAGATTGTAAAGTTGGTGTTGGCGGCCGCCGCCTCTGTCAGGTAGCCCTCAACCCCGGAAACGTCGTTCTTCACGTAGATGATCGGGTTGCCGTTGACCGCCGCTCCCACGGCATCGGCCAGTTTGAGGTAGCCGACGACGGAGAAGTCTTTCGCTTCGGCAAACAGTTTTTCCGCCACGTCAAGGCTGGTTTCGATGCGGCTCTGTCCGCAGTAGCGCTCTGTGGCCTGCAGCTCGCTGTAGACTGCCCCGCTCACCGCGTTTTCGCCGCCGATGACGATGATCTCCTCGATGCCCAGGTCTTTGACGGCTTTCTTTGTTTCTGCCGGAACGCTGTTCTTATCCACGAGCAGGATGGGATAGTTTTCGCCGTAGGACAGGGGGCCTGCCGCCAGGGAATCCGCGGGCGCCGAGCCGCCGACCACGATGGCGGTCTCCGCCTGGCCTCCTCTGGCCGCAATCGCCGCCGCGGTGGCGTAGCGGGTAGCGCCCTGGATGCGCTCTGTCTCCAGCCCCAGTTCTTCCAGTTTGTCGACCACTGTCTGGGATACGGCCAATTCGCCTCCCAGGACGCAGGCTTTTTTAGCGCCCAGCTCCTTGACGGCATCTTCTATCTCCTGCGGCAGGCTGCCGCGTCTGGTGAGCAGGATCGGCGCCTTTTCCACCCCGGCCAGGTAGCTGGCCGCTAAAGCGTCGGCGAAATCTCCCTGATCGTCGCCGCGGGCGATGATCACTGTCTCCGCTCCGTTCTGATTGACGGCTGCGGCGTTAAGCGCCGTTTGGGCGGAGGTGTCGTAGCGGTTGTCTCCGGCTATTCTGTATACTTGACCGCCTTTGAGGAGTGCATAAAGGGATTCCGCCGCGGTCAGGGTCCGGTAGTTGGCGACCAGTTTGGCCTGTTCGGCGGGTAACGCGGCATAGGCCGCCCGCGCCTCGTCGATCTGCGGTTTGCTCTCCAGGGTCACCGTCCCGATAGCGGCGATCTTGTCCTCCACTCCCTTGACGGCCTGCAGCTCGCCCAAGGCGGCTTCCGCGGCCAGGAGCTGATCCAGATTGGTCACATGGCCTTTCTGTTTCTCCATCAGGGCATCGTATGCCTCGCGGGCTGCCGCTATATCTTCCTGGTCGGCAAGGGTGACTGCTTCCGCATCCGGCAGGGCATCGATCAAATCCATAACTGCGACCGCCTCTGCGTTTAATTTCGTATTTAACGCTTCAAAGGCGCTGTCAACCGCTTCCTGCCCCGGGCTGAGGTCTACCAGCGCATCCATGGCCGCTTCATAGAGTTCCTGCACCTCCTCATCGGCCAGCAGGGCATCTTTATTCTCTGAAGAATTGATTTCTGCAACGAGTCTTGTTAAATTGTCTTTATTGGCAATGGGGTAGTGAGAAGAATAATCTCCGCCTCCCAGAGCGGACCCCGCGCCGATATCCTTACCATAATCAAGGGTAAACTGGATGCGCACAACATCGCCGTCGTCCAAGTAAAACTGGTCAAATCCCAAATTGGGGGGATTATGGTCGACCATATACATCCAGCCGGAGCCCCCGGTAAAGTCGAATTCTCCCAATGATACTCCAGAAAAAGCGTCATAATCAGGCGTAACATGTTTCAACAAAATTTCGGGGACAAGGGGATCCAAATCCAGCGGCCTTCCCAAATCAGGATCGTTGCACCCTGATTCTCCCTGTCCCAAGGGAGTGCCTCCATCCATGATATGCGTAAGATAAAACCCCTCGTTCACGGTTCCCCAGTGCTTGTATTTTAACCCGCTCTTCGTGAGGACCTTGTTTAAGGAATGGGCCGCGTTTTGACCCTCATAGATCTCAATTATTTGCGGTTCCACGAGATAACCGCAGCCAATGGTAAAGACTTCCACGCTAAAGGCTACGCTGCCGATCAGATCTCCGTCCTTGACAGGGGGGTGGTGCAGCAGGTAATTGATGGTCTCGGTTTCTCCGCGGCTCTCAGCAGTGATGGAAACGGTGTTTTCCCCATCCTGAAGGCGCAACGTATAGCTTGTCTTGGAAGAATCATCCCATGACTGCCATACTCTATTTCCGTTTAACAAGACGGTAATATCCGCCGCAGGTATTTTCTTCCCTAATACATCGGTCGCCCAAAGATCAAAGGCCTTTTTGCTCCCGCGAATGGTAGCCCCGTCCTCCAATCTTGTAATGAGGGTGATGCCGCTTCCGCCGTCTGCAGATAGATTTCCGACCGCCTCATCGGCAAAAGTCGGCGCCGCCATTCCAAAAAGCATAACGAGTACCGTAAATACTGAAATCAACAGTTTTGATTTTCGCACATTATCCCATCCTTTTAATTTCCAATTTCCGGCTCCTTCAAGCCGGCGCTTATTTTCTCCTTCCTCTCCCCCGCGATCGGGTCAGCCGCCGGCGCCGCCGGGGCGCAGAGCGGCAGGACTTTCAGGCATCCCTCCTTTTGCGGGCTCGCCTCCCCCTCCCGAGCAGGAGGGTTCTCTCATACTGCATGCAGGATCGCGGCCGTGGGAAATATTGCTGCGGATTGTGCGAATTTTGCTGGAGATGCTATGGCATACCTGAGATTTAAGAACGCGTTTGGCGCGGATTAGTTTCCAGATTAAAAAAGCGCTGCCCAGTTAAGGGAAGCGCCTCCGTTCTTCGGTCAGCCCGTCTCGAGGTTGTTAATATTTTTCTTTGTTATAGGTTATCACAACATCTTCCTGAATTTCAATACTTTTTTTAAACCCCGGCCGCTTCGACATCATCGCTCAACACCTCGCCAGTTTTTTTCAGCTTGCCTTCAACCCTGGCCAGCCTCACGTTTTGGCTGTCCATTTCCGCTCTGCCGACCTGGTTGGAATGCTCTATAGCTTTTACCACCTGGTATATCTCGTCCTGCCTGGTCTCCATATGGTCCATTCTGGTCTTCATGCGCTCCAGGCTATTCTGCATACCTTGTTGAACGGTTTCTATACCAGCAACTTTATCTTCTATGCTTGCTACGTTATCCTTTATCCCGGTCAGTTCCTGCAAGACAAGCCTTTGAAATTCTTCATTGTCCATGCTCCTCACCTCCCGGCTTCCCATAAGGATTAATCACCCGGCGATCACCCTGCCCAAACTATACCTTTTCCGGCTGTGAAAATCAATGTGATTTAATAATGAGACAGACTAATATTTAGCAAAAGACAGTAAGCGCACTTAACGCATCAGCTTGCGCATCATCTCAAGATCAGGATCTCAAGATCAGGCATACCAGGCCCTTTTTTACGGGCCCGGTATGCGCTGATAAGAGGGTAATTTCTTGCTTTACTTCAGCAGTTCTTTCAGCTCGTTTTCCACCGTATCACTAACAGCCAGGGTTCCGCCGAATATAGTAAACCGGCTGGCGGGTGCTGCCGCGCCTGTCAGGTAGTCCTTCACATCTGAAATATTACCCTTGACGTAGATGATCGGGTTGCCGTTGACCGCCGCTCCCACCGCGTCGGCCAGTTTCAGGTAGCCGACGATGGAGAAGTCTTTCGCTTCGGCAAAGGCTTTTTCCGCCACGTCAAGGCTGGTCTCGATGCGGCTCTGTCCGGCGTAGCGCTCATGAGCGCCTAACTCGTTGTAGACTCCCTTGCTCACCGCGTTGTCGCCGCCAATCACAATGATCTCCTCGATACCGAGGTCGGCGACGGCTTTCTTCGTTTCGGCCGGAACGCTGTTCTTATCCACCAGCAGCAGGGGATAGCCTTCGCTGAAGGCCAGGGGGCCGGCTACCAGGGAGTCGGCGGGCGCAAAGCCGCTGACCACTATAGCTGTCTCGGCATTGCCTCCCTCAGCGGCGATCTTGGCCGCGGTGTCGTAGCGGTTGGCGCCGCTAAGTCGTTTTACTGTAAGGCCCAACGCTTTCAGTTCTGTTTCCGCGTTTGCGGAAACGGCTAGTGTGCCTCCCAGTACTATAGCGTTCTTCGCTTTAAGCGTTTGGATGGCCTTCTCCACCGAATCCGGCAGGCTGCCGGGGCTGGTCAGCAGAACCGGCGCATTCTTCACCCCTGCCAGGTAGCTGGCCGCCAGGCCGTCGGCAAAGTTCCCCTCGTCGTCGCCGCGGGCGATGATCACTGTCTCCGCGCCGTCCGGGTAAGCGTCCAGCGCTGTTTTGGCGGAGGTGTCGTAGCGATCGCCGCCGGCTATTCTGTTCACCTGGGGCGTCTCAATTATATCTTTATATGTTGCTACTACCGTTACATCCCTTTCCGGCATGGTGAAGCTGGTTGAAGCAGTGTTAGCGTCTGCAAAAGTTATGCCGTCTTCTGTCGTCCACTTGTCGAATACTTGTCCTTCAGGAGCCTTATTGGCTGTGATTATTACCAGTTCACCCGCTGCGTATCTTTCTTTCTCCGCTGTGCCGCTTGTTACGGTTAGGCGACGATCAGGCGCATCTGCGCTGCGCACGATGATCTTGCTCACAGCGGGAGCGACGCAGGCTTCTTCGGTACGGGCCTCCGTCTCTTCCGCAAGCAGATAATATGTTCCGGGGGCTTCAAAGGTATAAGAATAGGTGTTCTCCGTTCCGGTTAAGGTGGCGATCCTTTGCCACTCGGAATTGTATACGCCAACCGTTAGGCCTGTAATAGGCTTACGCTCACCTGGATCGCCGGCGCCTACTGAATGCGTTCCGGTTTCCCAGGTTTGGGTAGTTACCGTCTCTCCGGCTACGGCCGTATAGACATCCTCGGAAAAGCAAGCAAAAGCGCCTGCCGTCCAAAAACTCCAGTCCGTAAACATACCGACATCCACAGTATCTCCATCGGAAAGCAGTACGTAGTCGCAAGTGGACCCCCATCCCGGGGACATCAACGGATAGGCGTGATTAACATAGTACATCAGATTTTCGTCGTGACCCCAGAAGTTTCCCATATATAGGGACGTTGGGCTTCCCATAGGCGAAAGATACAGCGCCTTTTTCTCGTTGGATTTATACGCTTCCGCACCATCCAGGTAATTGATCTGAGTATTCTCGTTGTAGTCCATGACACCAGAGGTTCCTTTGCCGCATTCATCCTCCGGGATGCCCATATAATAGCGCTCCAGCATATAGATATACAGATGCAGGACGGTAGGGCGCTCAATAAGTTTATTATTTACATATGGGCCAGATCCATCTTCAGTACCATAGCGATAGTAATCCGACAGGCCGTAAAGGTCCAGGTCGAAGTAAGGAACGCTGACCTCGAGATTGGCGAGGACTGTCTCGTCCGCGTCATTACCCATGATCGGCGTACCGTCGTTGGAAATCGTCGCCATGACCGTTACACGCTCAGCGTCGGTTTCAGCATAAAAACCCCCATCCGCCAATGCACTGACAGGAATCTGTGCAAACAGCATAATCAAAGCAAGCAGACATATTCGTACTCGTTTTCTCATGATTTCTTCTCCAATTTCTCTTTACTTTAATACGTTGTTTTTTTCTTTTCATTCCTGCTGCGGATATAACCTCCGGCGCAGAGAGTGATAAGCTTTACTGTCTCCCGCCGGAGGTGTCTACCTTTTTCTTTACTGCAGCAGTTCTTTCAGATCGTTTTCCACCGTATCGCTGACAGCCAGGGTTCCGCCGAAGATGGTAAAGTTAGCTGCCGCCGCGCCTGTCAGGTAGTCCTTCACATCTGAAATGTTATCCTTGACGTAGATGATGGGATTGCCGTTGACCGCAGCTCCCACCGCGTCGGCCAGTTTCAGGTAGCCGACGATGGAGAAGTCTTTTGCTTCGGCAAAGGCTTTTTCAGCCACGTCAAGGCTGGTCTCGATGCGGCTCTGTCCGGCATAGCGCTCCTGGGCATTCAGTTCGTTGTAGACTGCCCTGCTCACTGCGTTTTCACCGCCGACGACGATGATCTTCTCAATGCCCAGGTCCGCGATCGCTTTCTTTGTTTCGGCCGGAACGCTGTTCTTATCCACCAGCAGGATGGGATATTTATTGCTGAAGGCCAGGGGTCCGGCCACCAGGGAGTCCGCAGGCGCAAAGCCGCTGACCACGATGGCGGTATCTGTTTGGCCTCCTTTGGCTGCGATCGCCGCCGCCGTGGCGTAGCGGTTATCGCCCTGGATGCGCTCCACTTCCAGCCCCAGGCTTTTCAGCTTGTCGGCTACCGCCCGGGATACGGCCAATTCGCCCCCTAATACATAGGCTTTTTTGGCGCCCAGTTTTTTGACGGCTGCTTCTATCTCCTGCGGCAGGCTGCCGGTACTGGTGAGCAGGATCGGAGCGTTCTCCACCCCTGCCAGGCAGCCGGCTGCCAGGGCGTCGGCGAAACCTCCCTGATCGTCGCCGCGGGCGATGATCACTGTCTCCGCTCCCTCCGGATAGGCGTCCAGCGCTGTCTTGGCGGAGGTGTCGTAGCGGTTGTCTCCGGCTATCCTCGTCACTTGACCTTCCGCTACTTTCAGGTAGGCAATGAACGGTTCCTTCTCGCCTTCCTGCACGATGATACGGACAACGCCCTTCTCAGGGGCGCTTTCAAAGGTCCGGCCGGCGGCGCGTTTGTTGTTGATGTATACAGAAGCATCGCCCGCCTCAACCTCGACCTCGCCGCCATTGGCTAGAGCCGCGTCATAGATATACTGTCCATCTGTCAGTTGTATCTCCGTTCCATCCACAAAGATCCTGGGCGCCTCTGTTTTTCCCACCAGCGCGCTTTCCGCTTTGGCGCGGGTCACCGCGTTGACCTCGGTGGACTTTTCGCCGATGGCTCCGCCGTCGATAAAGGAAGCCGTCTGCACCCTGATGTAGTGTACGGCATCCAGTTGGACGGGCAGGCCGTTTTCGTCCACCGCCCAGGCCAGGTCGAAGTTATCTCCGCCGTACTCATAGTATTCGCCTGTCTTGGGCGCTATACCGCTCCCAACAGAATACACAGGCAGATAGGGGTTCATGGATTCGCCGCTCAACGTTGTATTTTCACCGGTTCCAGACACATTCAGAGCGTTCATCCTGACGTCCGCGTATCCAAAGGCGGGCAAGAAGGGGACTCCGCTTCCCCAGTCGCTGGGGCCTCCGCCGCCCGACATCGCAGTAACGCCGCTTAGCGTGAGGGAATCGCCGAAGTCGGCCAGCGGATAGAGTTCCTGCCGCGGATAGGTGTAGTCGAGCGTTCCCGCACTGCTGCCGTCTGCCCAGTCCGTGCTTCTGCCGTCCGCATTTTTGGAATAGGTTACCGTGTGATTCCATTCCACGTTTTTGTCGTAGTGCTCGCTGCCGGCAAGGGTGTACCAGGTGTTCCCGTCCTCCGACACCAGCACGTTGCCCGGCTCGGAGAATCCGCTGCCGCCGTTGGAGTTGCCGTAGACGATGAAGTCTACGCCGTAGGGGTTGTTGGGGTCATCGGTAACGGCGTCTTCATAGTAATAAGTGATGTAGCCGCCGAAGTTGCCGGCGCTGATGGGCGACCACCATTTGCCGTTTCCTGTCAGCGATTTTTCCGGATAAAGGCCGTAGATTCCGGTCAGGCGGTTATCTGCGTTGGTGTACTGGCTGGCGACGGGCAGATATTCCACAATGGTATCCGGCATATCCAGCTTGCCTGCCTCATCGGCGTTCACCTGATATACGGGGATGTTATATGTCGCCTGCAGTGTATAATCATCGGTTTCCCGTATGACAATGATTGTGTTATATCCCCATGACCCGGCTGATGATTTGGCACTCAGATTAACCGCGTACTCCCCCTTGCTGTCCGGAAACAGTTTTACGCAGTCTTCCAGTTCTGCGTAATAGTCTGCGGCAAAGTATACATCCAGCCCCTCTCCCATTGTAAAGCTCATCGCTGCCGTGTTTTCCGCACCCTCGTAAAACACCGCCATCTCGTGATCCGGGATAGGGAATGTGAATCCGGCCACCTCGGCGCTATTTATTTCGAACGAGGGGTGTTGCGGCGTGCAGAATTTCGCGGCCTGGGAGAGCAGTTCCACATCCTTAAGCTTCATCTCTTTAATCTGGGCTTTGTTTGCCGCTATACGGACGATATGCAGCGTATAAACGCTATCGGCCGTCCAGGGGTCGCTTGTTCCGCTTTCCAGGTAGGCATCATAATTTAAGCCCGATATGGTCTCCAGCTTGAACACGGTTTCCCCGTCGCTATCCAGCGTCAGTTTGTCCACCGCATCCACAAGCTGACCGCCAGCCAGCCGGATCCGCGCCTGCGTCAATGGGTTCGCCTTCTCTGGCTCCAGCGTTATCTCTTGCACGTCGTCGCCCAGGAAGGCGTAGTACTCCATGGAGAGGGCGCCGTCCACCTTGCTTTTGTCGCGTGTGCTTACGGTTGTCCAGGCGCCGTCCTTCTGATATAACAGCGATCCTTCAACGGCGCCATGAGCTTTCAGCCCGGACATCAAGGCTCGCTCGGACGGCGCAATCTCTATCCGGTTAATGCTGCTGTCTTCCGTCGCCACTTCCGCCAAGCGGTTGATGGTAAAGGTGTAGGTGGTGGATATTTCCGGATCTTCCCAGGAGGTCAGCTTGAAGCTGACAATATTCTCACCCTCATGAAGGTTTATCTTGCTCTCGAAATAATTACCGTAACTACCGGGCTGCCATGTGGATTGCACGGTGGTGTCCGTGTCGGCATAATAGACCTCCAGATCCCCGTCGAATTTGGCCGTATCCCATGTTGCCCTGGGCTGCAGATTGATAAACTTGTTTTCCAGCGCCGCCTTGTAATCCGTGATGTCGGGGTTGATGTCATGGTCGAATTTAATACTCTCAGTCGTATAAGAATATGAACCGTCACTACTATAAACCGGGTACTCCCCTCCCTGAAAAAGGGTTGTGAACCTGGGCGTGCCGTCGTCCGTCAACACCGTGATAGACAGCTTTTTCGTTATTTCTCCGACCCTCACCGTGATATCCGTCGTACCCGTCGCCAGGCCTGTGAGCGTAAACCACCAGCCGTCCTTAAGTTCGACCGCGGCGATCCCCGGGTCTTCGCATTCCACAGTCACTGCATCTGTTGTATACCATGGATCGCATTCCACGGTAAAATCAATGCTGTTCCCCTCAACCAACGACTTGCGGGATACTTCCTCATAACTATAAAGTACTCTCACATCTTCCACCGGCACACCGTCCGCCTCGGTCACCGTGACCGGCAGGGAATACTTGAAGGAGTCGTCGAATTTGGCCGTGGCGGTGACTTCGGTCGTTCCCGGGCCAACACCGGAAACAAACACCATGGACGGGGTCACTTCAACCGAAGCCACAGATTCGTCCCCGACCGCCCAGTCCAAATCAGCCGTATAGATTGGATCGCTGAACACGCATGTGCTCTCCGGCACACTGACCCCGTCCACCATCGTAAAATCAAGGGTGTCGGAAGGCAGCACATATATTTTTGCATCCGTGGATACAACTTTGAAGCAATCTATTGTACACTTGACTCCATAAAAACCCCCTTGCTTTGAATATACGGTAATATGTGCCGTTCGATTCCAATCGGCAGCGTTAAAGGTTAACAGTCCGTCCTCATTGATTGACACGCCTGACGCGTCTGATAGCCAGACTACTTCAGGATCGGAGCCTTCCGGAAACACATCCGCCTTCAGTTTGATCTGATTGCCCTCGGTCAGATCTGTGAAGCAGTATATCTTTCCGTCGTACAGATACACGCCTTCCTGTTCGCCATCCAAGCTGACCGCGATCTGTTCGGGGACAGGCAGTACTTCCGCTTTCTTCACCGTCAGCGTCACGGTATAGGTGTCTGCCGAATCAACCGTACCGTCATTGGCCTTAAACACCAGCGTGACTGTTCCTTCAGCGCTCGGTTTATAACTGTAATTCTTTGCGGCGGCAACATAGCTTGCGCCGTTCACGCTCACCTTGTAAGTCAGTTCATCGCTGTCCGCGTCCTCAAAGACCGGCGACAGGTCGAGTTCATAGGCCTTGTCCGCCGTCGTCTCCGCGGTCGTCGCGGCAGGCACACCGGATTGGCGCGCTGGGGCCGTATTCTCGATTTCTCCCTGACCGGTATCAACACGTGTTATGGCTTTCTCCAATTTTTTAGCGCCGCCCGGGCCGCTCAGTGTGTTGTACAATCCGCCGGGGCCGCTGCCTCCGGTTCCTGCGTACAGTGCGCACTCTGTCGTGGCAATCTGCTTCCAGTTGAACTGGGGGATGCCTTTCTGGGCCATCTGCAGCGATATGGTCGCCACTTTGACGCCTTTTTCATCCGCCGATAATCCCTCCGGCGAGTCCCATCGCAGCTGCCATCTGGACATTGAAACCGGAGTGTTCACAAAATCAGCTGCTGTCAAGTCATGGCCGTCCTCCAGTTTGATCGCTGCGGCAAAACTGTCACCCGTTGTGATCGGCGAATCGTCCGCGGGATCGCGGAACACCGCGTTCACATCCGGGTCAAAGCACATGTTGGCGCTCTTGACGCCTTCTATGTTGTAGACCCAGAGCTCCGCTTCAAAGTTTGTCCCAACCGCAAGAGCCTCTTGGGGCAGCTTGAGCTCGATCGTCGGCTCGCTAAAGGTCACAGGCTCCTCCGCCGCCGTCCGGACGCTGTCGGCGCCGGCAAGTGTCGCCGCCGGCAGCAGCAAAAACATCATCATCAGGGTGAGCAGCAGAGACACAGATTTTGCAAAGCTGCGTCCGGCCCTACCTGTGAACAATTTGATCATCTTACATCCCCCACTTTTTATTTTAATATGTTAAAAACTTCAACTCTTTCAGATCGTTTTCCACCGTATCACCGACAGCCAGGGTCCCGCCTCATCAATCCTCTCCTTTCTCACATAAGCTTTTTAATAAAACCCATTTCCCCGCTCTTAAAAAGAAGATATGCATGCCAGACCTATTACAGCCTGATATACAACAATGAGAGATTGGGATAGCGCCGATATAGAGATAGCCGCCAGCGCACAAGGCGTCTTTTCAGTGAATAATAAAATACGGCTGCAACCATAAAATCTGATTGTCACAGCCGTTTTTCTGCTCTTCAACGCTTGTCTCCCTTCCCCGCAGGGCGGCAAGCGAAATTCTTTTTGTAGGTCTTCTGACTTGCGCTTCCGCAGATATTACTTCTGCCAATCAAAACTCTGCCTTCCCGGTTTTCCGGTGACCGACTTTCATCGACGAGCCTTGATTATCGGCGCTCACAGCGGCGGTTCCGTCCGGGACTCGCACCCGGTTCCCTTGTCCATCCCTGCCGGCCTGTCAGGCGGCGCAGGGCCACAAAAAGATGTATTCAGTTTTGTTACCCAAATCAGGCAGATTAAAAAAGCGCTGCCCAATTAAGGGAAGCGCCTCCGTTCTTCGGTCAGCCCAACTCGAAGTCGTTAATATTTATCTTGGTTATAGGTTATCACAGTATCTCCCTGGATTTCAATATTTTTTTTAGATCCCGGCCGCTTCGATATCATCGCTCAACACTTCGCCGGCTCTTTTCAGTTTACCTTCAACCCTGGCCAGCCTCACATTTTGGCTGTCCATTTCCGCTCTGCCGACCTGATTGGAATGCTCTATGGCTTTTACCACCTGGTATATCTCGTCCTGTCTGGTTTCCATATGATCCATCCTGGTTTCTATGTTTTCCATCCTGGTTTCTACGCCTGCTACTTTATCCTTTATCCCGGTCAGTTCCTGCAAGACAAGCCTTTGAAATTCTTCATTGTCCATACTCCTCACCTCCCGGCCATGCCATAAGGATTAATCAACCAACGATCACCCATATCCAAACTATACCTTTTCCGGCTGTGAAAATCAATGTGATTTAACAATGAGACAAGCTAATCTTTAACAAAAGACAGTAAGCGCGCTTAACCAGCTTACGCATCCTCTCAAGGTCACGCATACCAGGCCTTTTTACGTACCCGGTATGCGCTGATGAGAGGGTATCGCTTGCTTTACTTCAGCAGTTCTTTCAGCTCATTTTCCACCGTATCGCTGACAGCCAGGGTTCCGCCGAAGATGGTAAAGTTAGCTGCCGACGCCTCTGTCAGGTAGCCCTCAACATCTGAAAGATTATCTTTGACGTAGATGATCGGGTTGCCGTTGACCGCCGCGCCCACGGCGTCCGCCAGTTTCAGGTAGCCGACGATGGAGAAGTCGTTTGATGTTGCAAAGAGTTTTTCCGCCACTTCAAGGCTGGTTTCGATGCGGCTCCGTCCGGCATAGCGCTCTTGGGCCTTTAACTCGTAGTAGACTATCTTGCCGACTACATTCTCGCCGCCGACGACGATGATCTTCTCGATGCCCAACTCCTCAATGGCTTTCTTCGTTTCAGCCGGGACGCTGTTCTTGTTTGTCAGCAATATGGGATATTCTCTGCTGAAGGCCAGGGGACCGGCTACTAAGGAATCCGCGGGTGCAAAGCCGCTGACCACTATAGCTGTCTCGGCATTGCCCCCCTCAGCGGCGATCTCGGCCGCGGTGTCGTAGCGGTTATTGCCTGTGATGCGCTCCACCTGCAACTCCAGGCTCTTCAGCTTGTTTTCTACTCCCTGGGATACGGCCAGCTCGCCTCCTAAGACATAGGCTTTTTTGGCGCCCAGTTGTTCGATAGCTGCTTCTATCTCCTGCGGCAGGCTGCCGGGGCTGGTAAGCAGAACCGGCGCATCCTTCACCCCTGCCAGGTAGCTGGCCGCCAGGCCGTCGGCAAAGTTGCCCTCGTCGTCGCCGCGGGCGATGATCACTGTCTCCGCGCCGCCCGGGTAAGCGTCCAGAGCTGTTTTAGCGGAGGTGTCGTAGCGGTTGCCTCCGGCTATTCTGTTCACCGGACCGCTAAGGGTAACCAGCTGCGCTTTGGCGGCTGAAAGCGCCGCGTAGGCGTTATCCACCTCTTCTTGGGTTGCATCCGCTTTGGCGCTGACCGTCTGGGCAGCCTGCAGCGCCTCTGTGAAGTCCGCCCAGCTTTCTTCTGTATAGTCGCCGCTTTTCAGCTGCTCGGCCTCGGTGATCAAGGAGTTGAGTTCGGTCTTGTCGATAACCGTAGCCTTTACCTGAATCGCCTTTGCTTTGGTTCTCACAATATTGCTGCCCTCCGCAGCTACAAAGTAAGCGCCCACATCGGCGATGCTCAGCGCGGCCTGCCCGCTTGCATCTGTTTGGATACCTGTTTTGATTGGGGCGCCATAATCCCCCTCCTGGTAATAAATAATCTCCGCACCGGAAACCGCGCTCCCGTCGTTCTCTTTCGTCACGGTGACGGTGAAACTGTCTCCCGCTTTAACCTGCTCCGGCAGGGAAATCTGCGACAAATTCAAGCTGCCGTTGCCGGAATAGACGACGCTATTTCCATCTTTTAAGAATTCAATAAACGGATTAAAGCTCCAATAAGGGTCTCCCTCTACGCCCTCAATAGCATCAACCATGCCGCTGCTGCCGGTCACCTCCAGTCCTGCTGCCTGCAGAGCCTCCACATTGCCGGCGCCGTCAGGGACCTCCACCACCGTCTCAGGCAACATGGTGTAGTCAGGACCCTCCACTCGTATGGTGACATGGATGGTTCCCGCTGCATGAGATACCGCAGGATAGCTGCTCAACCCGAGTATTCCCGATAAAAAGGTGAAGACAAGCAGCAGCGACATCCACTTTTGTCTCTTAAACCTCACTTCCAATCCACTCCCTTCTCGATATTGCGCTGCTTTAAGCGTCTGCCAGAGTCTTGTTTTAAACCTTAAGCATACCCCCTTCCTTAATATTATTTCTTCGAATGGAAGATAGCTGGGAAGCTGTCTCGACCGTTGATTACCGAATTATAAAAAAAGCGCCCTCCCCTAAAGGAAAGCGCCTCCGTTCTTCGGTCAGCCCTATCTTATCTCATATCTGGTAATGTTTACTTTAGCTATACCTTAGCACATTCTTATCTCAATATCAATAATTATTCTGGCATTATCTAGCAAAATACAGGAAAATTTTGTTCGACACAATTAGACATATTCCACGGCGAAGCATTTCGCACTTATTCTGCCCGTTTTTCAGCCTCAGTACAGCTCTATTTTGTAGTACCTGAACTGCATAACGCTCAGAAAGGGAAACTCAATCCACCAGTTCTTTCAGCTCATCTTCCACAGTGTTGTTTACAGCCAGGGTTCCTCCAAAGATAGTAAAGCGAGTATTGGCGGTTGCCGCGCCTGTGAGGTAGCCCTCAATATCTGAAATATTATCTTTAACGTAGATGATCGGGTTTCCGTTGACCGCCGCTCCCACGGCGTCGGCCAGCTTCAGGTAGCCGACGATGGAGAAGCCTTTTGATGTTGCAAAGAGTTTTTCTGCCACTTCAAGGCTGGTCTTGATGCGGCTCTGTCCGGCGTAGCGCTCCTCGGCGCCCAACTCGTTGTAGACTGCCTTGCTCACCGCGTTTTCACCGCCGATGACGATGATCTTCTCAATGCCTAGGTCCACGACGGCTTTCTTTGTTTCGGCGGGGACGCTGTTCTTATCCACCAGCAGTATGGGATATTTTTCGCTGAAGGCCAGGGAACCGGCTACCAGGGAATCCGCGGGCGCAAAGCCGCTGACTACGATGGCGGTGTCCGCCGGGCCTCCCTTGGCTGCGATCGCCGCTGCCGTGGCGTAGCGGTTATTGCCTGTGATGCGCTCCACTTGCAGCCCCAGGCTTTTCAGCTTATCGGCTACCCCCTGGGATACGGCCAGCTCGCCCCCTAAGACATAGGATTTTTGGGCGCCCAGTTGTCTGACGGCGTCTTCTATCTCCTGCGGCAGGCTGCCGGGGCTGGTGAGCAGGATCGGCGCCTTTTCCACCCCTGCCAGGTAGCTGGCCGCCAGGGCGTCGGCGAAATTGCCCTCGTCGTCCCCGCGGGCGATGATCACTGTCTCCGCTCCGTCCGGGTAGGCGTGCAGAGCTGTTTTGGCGGAGGTGTCGTAGCGGTTGCCTCCGGCTATTCTGTTCACTTGGCCGCCTTTCAGGAGTCCTTCATAGGCCGCTTCCGCATCCTGCAGCTTCTTGAGCTTGGTCACCAGGTCTTTCTGTTCCTCCGCTAAGCCATCGTATGCTTCACGGGCTGCCGCTATAGCCGCTCCGTCGGCAAGAGTGACTTCTTCCGCATCCGGCAAGGCATCGATCAGATCCATAACTGCAAATGCCTCTGCATTTAATTCCCTATTTAACGCTTCATAGGCGCTGTCCACCGCTTCCTGCTCCGGGCTGAGGTCTGCCAGCACATCCATTGCCGCTTCATAGCACTCGTTTACTCTTTGATCGTCCAGCAGAGCATCCTTTCTCTCGGAGGAATTGACTTCGGCGACGAGTCTTGTTAAATTGTCTTTATTGGCGATAGGGTAGTAAGAAGAATCATTTCCGCCTCCCATCGCGGCCGACCCGCCGATATCAGCGCCATAAGCAAGGGTATACTGGACGCGCACGACATCGCCGTCGCACAAGTAATACTGGTTAAATCCCAAATTGGGGAAAACATGATTAACCGCATACATCCAGCCGGAGCCCGCGGTAAAATCAAATTCTCCCAACGATCCTTCCGAATAAACATCATAATTAGGCGAAAACCCATGTTCCACCAAAGCTGTATACAAAATTTCCGGGATAAGGGGTTCCAAAGCCAGCGGCCTTCCTAAGTCAGGATCGTCACACCCTGATTCGCCCTGTTTCAACGGGGCGCCTCCATCCAGAATATGCGCAAGATAAAATCCCTCAGTCAACGTTCCCCAATGGTTGTATTTTAACCCGCTCTCCGTGAGGACCTTGTTTAAGGAATGGGCTGCATTTTCACCCTCATAAATCTCGATGATACGCGGTTCCACAAGATAACCGCTGCCAATAGTAAAGGTTTCTACACTAAAGGCTACGGTACCAATCGGATCACCGTCCTTGACAGGGGGATGATGCAGCCGGTAAGTTATGGTCTCGGTTTCTCCGGCGCTCTTGGCAGTGATGGAAACGGTGTTTTCCCCCTCCTGAAGTTGTAGCCGATAGCTTGTCTTTGAAGAATCATCCCATGCATATCCTATCTTTTTTCCATTTAACAATACAGTAATATTCTCTGCAGATATTTTCTTTCCATTGGCCTTAGTTGCCCAAAGGTCAAAGGTCTTGATGCTCCCGCGAATGGTAGCCCCGTCTTCTAAGGTTGTAACGAGGGTGATGCCGTTTGCCTCATTAGCAAAAGTCGGCGCTGCCATTCCAAAAAGCAGAACGAGTACTGTAAATATTGAAATCAACAGTTTTGATTTTTGCACATTATCCCATCCTTTGAGTTTCTGATTCCATCAAGCCTCAGCACTTTTCTTCTTCGCCGCTTAGCTTAAAGATCACGCACGCCAGACCCGATTAAGGTCTGGTGTGCGTGTAATAATGAGAGGGAGAAACGATTTTTCTTTACTGCAACAGTTCTTTCAGCTCATTTTCCACAGTATTGTTTACAGCCAGGACTCCTCCGAAGATAGTAAAGCGGGAGTTGGGCGCCGCCGCGCCTGTGAGGTAGCCCTCAACATCTGAAATATTATCTTTGACGTAGATGATCGGGTTTCCGTTGACCGCCGCGCCCACGGCGTCGGCCAGTTTCAGGTAGCCGACGATAGAGAAGTCTGTCGCTGTTGCAAAGAGTTTTTTCGCCACGTCAAGGCTGGTCTCGATGCGGCTCTGTCCGGCGTAGCGCTCTTTGGCCTTTAACTCGCTGTAGACCGCCTTGCTCACCGCGTTTTCGCCGCCGATGACGATGATCTTCTCAATGCTCAGTTCGGCGACGGCCTTCTTTGTTTCGGCCGGGACGCTGTTCTTATCTACCAGCAGTATGGGATAATTTTCGCTGAAGGCCAGGGAACCGGCTACCAGAGAGTCCGCGGGCGCAAAGCCGCTGACCACGATGGCGGTGTCCGCCGGGCCTCCCTTGGCTGCGATCGCCGCTGCCGTAGCGTAGCGGTCATTGCCTGTGATGCGCTCCACTTGCAGCCCCAGGCTTTTCAGCTTGTCGGCTACCCCCTGGGAGACAGCCAGTTCGCCACCCAGGACGTAGGCTTTTTGCGCTCCCAGTTGTTTGACGGCTGCTTCTATCTCCTGCGGCAGGCTGCCGGGGCTGGTGAGCAGGATCGGCGCGTTTTTCACCCCTGCCAGGTAGCTGGCCGCCAGAGCGTCGGCGAAATTGCCCTCGTCGTCCCCGCGGGCGATGATCACTGTCTCCGCTCCGTCCGGGTAGGCGTTCAGCGCTGTTTGGGCGGAGGTGTCGTAGCGGTTGCCTCCGGCTATTCTGTTCACTTCTCCGTCAAAAATAACCAGCTGTTCTTTGGCGGCTGAAAGCGCCGCAGAGGCGTTATCCACCTCTGTCTGGGCTGCATCCGCTTTAGCGCTGACCGCCTGGGCGGCTTGCAGTACCTCTGTGAAGCCCGCCCAGCTTTCCGCTGTGTAGTCGCCGCTCTCCAGCTGCTCGGCCTCCGCGAGCAGGGCTTTCAGCTGGGTCTTGTCCACCGCTACGAACGGTATATCGTTGTCGCTGGCGTAGGTTTCGGCATAAGAGCCCGTCACGCCGTATATGCTAAGGTTACTGCAGCCGCTAAACACCCCGCTACCAATGCTCGTCACGCTTTGGGGAATACTCACGCTCGTCAGGCTGCCGCAACCGTTAAACGCCCACTTCCCTATGCTCGTCACGCTGTCCGGGATGGTAAGCGAGGTCAGGCTGCCGCAGCCGTAAAAAGTGCGGTCCTCGATGCTCGTCACGCTGCCTGCAATGGTAATTGAGGTCAGGCCGCTGCAGTTCCAAAACGCCCCATACCCAATGCTCGTCACGCTGCTGGGGATGGTAAGCGAGGTCAGGGTTGTGCAGCCGGAAAAGGCACGGTCCTCGATGCTCGTCACACTGTCCGGGATGGCAAGCGAGGTCAGGGTTGTGCAAGAGAAAAACGCCTGTCCCCCGATGCTCGTCACGCTGCCGGGAATGGTCACGCTCTCCAGGACGTCGCAATAAGCGAAAGCGCCGTCACCGATGCTCGTCACGCCGTTGCCGATAGTCGCGCTCGCCAGGCTCGCGCAATAGGAAAACGCGCTATCCCCCATGCTCGTCACGCTGTCGGGAATGGTCACGCTCGTCAGTTCGGCGCACTTGGCAAACGCTCCATTACCTATGCTTGTCACGCCGTTGCCCATGGTCACGCTCGTCAGGTTCGCGCAACCCCCAAACGCATCTTCCCCAATGCTCGTCACACTGCCGGGGATGGTCACGCTCGTTAGCCCGTCGCTATCCCGAAACGCCCCTTTCCCAACGCTCGTCACGCTGCCGGGGATGGTGTATGCTCCCGCTTTCCCGCCGGGATATTGTATGAGCTCGCTTTTGTCTTTGCTGACTAAGACGCCGTCCGCGCTGCTGTACGAAGGATTATCCGCATCCACAGCAATAGCGGTCAGGCTGTCGCAATCCCAAAACGCCCCAGCCCCGATGCTCGTCACGCTGCGGGGGATAGTCACGCTTGTCAGGCTGTCGCCGCCGGCAAAGGCCCAATCCAGAATGCTCGCCACGCTGTTTCCGATGGTCACGCTCGTCAGGCTGTCGCAATCCCGAAAAGCGCTATCCCCAACGCTCGTCACGCCGTTCCCGATGGTTACGCTCGCCAGGGTCTCGCAACCGGTAAAAGCACGGCTGCCAATGCTCGTCACGCTGTCCGGTATAGTCACGCTCGTCAGCCCGTCGCAATCCCGAAACGCCCCTTTCCCAACGCTCGTCACGCTGCCGGGGATGGTCACGCTCGTCAGGCCGGCGCAATTGGCAAACACACTATCTCCTATACTGGTCACGCTGTCCGGTATGGTCACGCTCATCAGTCCGGCGCAATAGTTAAACGCTCCGTTCCCAATGCTCGTCACGCTGCTGGGGATGGTAAGCGAGGTCAGGCCGCAGCCGTTAAAAGCACTATCCCCTATGCTCGTCACGCTGTCCGGTATAGTCACGCTCGTCAGGGCATCGCAACCGGAAAACGCCCCTTTCCCGATGCTCGTCACGCTGTCCGGTATAGTCACGCTCGTCAGGCCGTCGCAATAGTTAAACACATTATCCCCTATGTTCGTCACGCCGTCGGGGATGGCAACAGTGGTCAGGCTGCCGCAGCTGTAAAACGCCCCATTCCCAATACTCGTCACGCTGTTTGGAATATTAAGCGAGGTCAGGCTGCCGCAAAAGCGAAACGCATCTTCCCCGATGCTCGTCACGCTGTCGGGAATAGTCACGCTCGTCAGGCTGTCTAGATAGTAAAACGCTCTGTATCCAATGCCGGTCACCGGGTAGCCTCCTAGGGTGGCGGGAATCTCGATTGCTCCGCCGGCGCTGGAGTCACATTTGGTAATGGTCGCCTCGCCGTTTGTAACCTCGTAGGTATAAAGCCCTTCACCGGCGGTGAAGGCAATCTTGCCGCTGAGCTGTAAGCTGTCGGCAGCCGGGGTTTCGCCCTCGCCCTTGGAGAGGTTTACCGTAAAGGTGAAGCTGCCCTCTGTGCCGGGATCTGTTTCCGCAGCGGTAGCTGCAGGTGTAAAGCTGTCCATGACGACTGTGGCGGTAACTCCGTTCAGGTTGAGTTTGGCGATCTCGGATTCAATCCATTCTTTGACGCTATCCTCAGTGTTGGCACTTCCCATAAATACTGTATAGGTTATTCCTGCGATAGCTATTCTTGCCGCTTCCACAGCCAACTTATCTTTGGCGAACAACAGCGCCGCAGAGGCGTTATCCACCTCGGTCTGGGTTGCGTCTTCTTTAGCGCTGACCGTCTGGGCAGCCTGCAGCACCTCTATGAAATCCGCCCAGCTTTCCGCGGTGTAGTCGCCGCTCTTCAGCTGTTCGGCCTCGGCAATCAAGGAGTTCAGTTCGGTCTTATCGATAACCGTAGTTACCTGGATCGCCTTTGCTTTGGTCCTCACAATATTACTGCCCTCCGCAGCTACATAGTAAGCGCCCGGCTCAGCGATGCTCAGTGCGGCTTGACCATTTGCATCTGTTTTGATACCTGTTTTGGTCGGTGTGCGATGCCCTCCATCCGGGTAGTAGATAACCTCCGCCCCGGAAACCGCGCTCTCATCTTTTTTCGTCACGGTGACGGTGAAGTTATCCCCAGCTTTAACCTGCTCCGGCGCAGCGATTTGCGTCAGGGTATTGCTGCCGTTGCCGGCATAGACGACGCTGTCCCCTTCTTTAAAAGCCGTAATAAACGGATTAAGGCTCCAATAAAAGTCTCCATCCACCCCCTCAATGGCGTCGATCAGGCCACCGTCCTCGGTCACCTCAAGCCCGGCTGCCTGCAAAACATCAGCGTTGCCGACCCCGGCAGGTACCTCCACCACTGTCTCGGGCAAGATAGTGTAGTCGGGACCCTCGACTCGTATGGTGACATGGATATTTCCCTCTGCATAAGAGACGGCGGGAAAACTACCTAAACCAACTAAACCAAACAGAAAAGTGAAGACAAGCAGCAACGATATCCATTTCTGCCCTTTAATCCTCATAATCATCCTCTCCTTTTTCAAATTCCGTTATTGCCAATCGTTTGTTCGATCCTTGCTTTAAATTCTATGACATTGCTCTTTTTGATATAGGTCTCCCCAGCCGAATCCCCACTGCATGGAACCGCCTCACCTCTTTTTTCCAGGAATAATAAAATACGGCTGTGACAATCAAAATGTGATTGTCACAGCCGTTTTCCTGCTCATCAGCGCTTGTCCCCTTTCCCGCGGGGCGGCAAGCAAATTCTTTTTGTAGGTCTTCTGACTTGCGCTTGGACAGATGTTGCTTCTGCCAATCAGGCTCAGCCTTCCCGGTTTCCCAGTGACCGACTTTCGTCGACGAGCCTTGATTATCGGCGCTCACAGCGGCGGTTCCGTCCGGGATTCGCACCCGGTTCCCTTGTTCACTCCTGCGGACCTGTCAGGCGCCGCAGGGTCACAAAAAGATGTATTCAGTTTTTGTCGGCAGATTATAAAAGGCGCCACCCAATTAAGGGAAGCGCCTCCGTCCTTCGGTCAGCCCTATCCTGTCTCATATCTGGTAATGTTTGCTTTAGCTACACTTTAGCACATTATTATCTCAATTTCAATAATTAATCTGCAAAAATAATATTTATTCGATACAATTTGACATATTTCGACTGACTCCTGCCAAACCCACCGCCAACAGCCTAAGCCGGACATACTACATGAGACTTAAGACACTCTTTCTATAAGATCCTGCAACACTTGTATGGCCAGCGGTTCCAGTTCTTTCAGCTCGTTTTCCACCGTATCGCTTACAGCCAGGGTTCCGCCGAAGATAGTAAAGTTTGTATCGGCAGTTGCCGCGCCTGTGAGGTAGCCCTCAACATCTGAAATATTATCCTTGACGTAGATGATCGGGTTTCCGCTGACCGCCGCGCCCACGGCGTCGGCCAGTTTCAGGTAGCCGACAATAGAGAAGTCTTTCGCTTCGGCAAAGGCTTGTTCCGCCACATCAAGGCTGGTCTCGATGCGGCTCTGTCCGGCGTAGCGCTCTTCGGCCTTTAACTCGCTGTAGACCGCATTGCTTACCGCGTTTTCACCGCCGATGACGATGATCTTCTCGATGCCCAGGTCCGCAATGGCTTTCTTTGTTTCCACTGGGACGCTGTTCTTATCCACCAGCAGTATGGGATATTCTCTGCTGAAGGCCAGGGAACCGGCTACCAGGGAGTCCGCGGGCGCAAAGCCGCTGACCACAATGGCGGTGTCCGCCGGGCCTCCCTTAGCTGCGATCGCCGCTGCCGTAGCGTAGCGGTTATTGCCTGTGATGCGCTCCACTTCCAGCTCCAGGCTTGTCAGCTTGTTGGCTACCCCCTGGGAGACAGCCAGTTCACCACCCAGGACGTAGGCTTTTTTGGCGCCCAGTTGTTCGATAGCTTCTTCTATCTCCTGCGGCAGGCTGCCAGGGTTGGTGAGCAGGATCGGCGCCTTCTCCACCCCTGCCAGGTAGCTGGCCGCCAGGGCGTCGGCGAAATTGCCCTCGTCGTCCCCGCGGGCGATGATCACTGTCTCCGCTCCCTCCGGGTAGGCGTTGAGCGCTGTTTTGGCGGAGGTGTCGTAGCGGTTGCCTCCGGCTATTCTGTTCACCTGTCCGCCTTCGGGAGGAGTGAATCCCGGATCCGTGTCCGGCACATCCAGCCAGGCTTCGTCATCAAGCTCGATGTAGAAATTGTCCATGTAATGCCATATGACCTGATCGCCGTCCTCAAGCCCCTTGGCCGCCAAACCGATATTAGGATGCTCGCCGTTTACCGTATACATCCAGCCGCTCCAGCTGCCGTTGTCAAATTCCGAGAGCATTTCTTCGGTGATCGGGCTTTGAATCCCCGCGATGTAATTATTGGCATAACCGAAGCCATCCCTGGCAACGAAGTCCAATCCGGCTTCGTCCAAGGCCATGGCGAACAAATCGTATACCACAGAGCCTTGGGGTAAGGTATAATATTTTGTCTTGATCCAGTTTTCATATGCCACATGGTATTCCAGTGACTCGGAATCATCATCGGGAACGCCGTGCTTGGAGTCCCCGATCAGACGGAACGACACCCTGATCGTTTCATCGCCGGGAGACAACGTTCCGTCCTCTTTCTCTGCGACTCCGGCGCCCTCGGCCCATGCGGCGCCTGGCAGCAGGCTAAACATAAGAACAAGTACCATCAGAAGCGCGCAATGACGTTTTGTTTTATTCATAAGCCCCTCCCTATAGTCCCTCCTCACTTTCTGTTACGGCGCAGCTGGCCGACAGCCTGAATAGCATACCAGGCCCTTATCGGGCCCGGTATGCTTTAATGAGAGGGTCGATGTTACTGCAGCAGTTTTTTCAGCTCATTTTCTACCGTATTGCTGACAGCCAGAGCGCCGCCGAAGATGGTAAAGTTGGTATCCGCGGCTGCCGCGCCCTTCAGGTAGTCCTTCACATCTGAAATATCATTCTTGACGTAGATGATCGGATTGCCGCTGACTGCGGCTCCCACCGCGTCGGCCAGTTTCAGATAACCGACGATGGAGAAGTCTTCTGATGTTTTAAAGCATTTTTCCGCTACGTCAAGGCTGGTCTCAATACGGCTCTGTCCGCAATAGCGCTCTTTGGCCTTTAACTCGCTGTAGACTGCCTTGCTGACCGCGCTTTCGCCGCCGATGACGATGATGTTTTTGATGCCGAGGTCCGCGATGGCTTGCTTCGTTTCGGCCGGAACGCTGTTCTTATCCGCCAGCAGGATGGGAAATTCTCTGCTGAAGGCCAGGGGACCGGCTACCAGTGAATCCGCGGGTGCAAAGCCGCTGACCACGATGGCGGTCTCCGTCTGGCCTCCCCTGGCCGCGATCGCCGCTGCCGTGGCGTAGCGGTTTTGGCCTTGGATGCGCTCCACTTCCAGCCCGAGGCTTTTCAGCTTACTTGCTACCGCCTGGGATACGGCCAACTCGCCCCCTAAGACATAGGCTTTTTTGGCGCCCAGTTTTTTGATGGCTGCTTCTATTTCCTGCGGCAGGCTGCCGGGGCTGGTCAGCAGGATCGGCGCCTTTTCCACCCCTGCCAGGTAACTGGCCGCCAGGGCGTCGGCAAAATTGCCCTGATCGTCGCCGCGGGCGATGATCACTGTCTCCGCTCCACTCGGATAGGCTTCCAGCGCTGTTTTGGTGGAGGTGTCGTAGCGGTTGCCGCCGGCTGTTCTGTTCACTTGACCGCCTGCGGATGGATCATTCGCTTCTGCCGCAGTCAATTTGGCATAATTCGTTACCAGCTTCTTCTGGGCCTCCGATAATAAATCATAAGCGGCTCTGGCCGCCGTAACCGCAGCATCGCCTTTCTTTGCTCCGTCGGGTATCTGATTGATCAAGGCGATAACCTTATCCGCCTCCACCTGATTGTCCTCCTCTTCCGAACCGTTCTGCTCCGCTGCCAGTAATTTGTTGTAATTGGTCACATACAGTTTTTCATCGTCGTTCAGTTTGTTGTATGCTTCGCGCGCAGACTTCACGGCCGGATCATTGTAGCGTGCTCCGTCTGGGATGTTGTTGATTAGCTCTATGACATTCTGGATTTTCTCAGTATCGATATCGCCGCCGGGTACTATTTCCGCCAGGGCAAGCTCCGCGTCAGCCAGCTTCTGGAGCACGGACTGCTCCATTGCCTCCTTTTGATCTTGGGTCAGAGCGTCGCAGGCAGCTCTTGCCGCGCGCACCAGATCAGAGTTTGCCAGTTCCACAGGCGTTTCAATGGCGTTTATTCTGTCCGTCGCATTTTTGATCATGGCCTGGTCGTTGTATAAACCGTCAAGGCTCTGCCGGGCAGCCTGCAGTTTGGCATAATTCGTTACTCGGTCCCGCTGGGATTGGGTCAAATCCCTGTAATCTGCTTCCGCCGACTCAATGAGTTCCTTATCTTCCAGGGTGATCAGCTCCGGCAGGGAAGCGATCTTGCTGATTAAACTGTTTATTGTCTGCTCATCAGCCGCTTGCGCCGTTGCCAGATCGGCTTCCGCCTGGGTCAGTTTACTTAAATTGTCTACCAGTTCCTTCAGTTCCTGGGGCAATGCCTCGTAATCTTTGCGCAGCTGCTCTATGTCCTCCTTATCCCCCGCCGCGATCACAGCCGGCAACCAGTCTATGCCACTTTTGACATGATCCGGCTTATACCAGTAGGCTTCCATGGCCGCCTGAACCGACTGCACAACGGCATATTGTTCAGGATAGGTCGTCTGGAAAACTTGTTGTGTATAGCTGTCCAGATAATTGAAGGCAGCCAGCAATGCTTCAGCCGCAGCTTTATGCTCAGAATTCTTCACATCAAGAACGCCGAGCCGGGTTACCGCATCGACATAGGGCCTGATGCTCTCCATCTTGGCCGCGTTGTCCTGGAAGGCGTTGTAGCATGCCGCGACGACATTGTTATATTTATCCTTATAACTCTGCTCCAATTCATCGCTGTTAAACCAATCTTTGAGCACATTGTCCAAGCCTATCCAATCGTTGCTGTTCACCAATGATTGCAGGCCGTAGGCATTTGTGTAGTCACGATAGGTATAGTCAACCGGGAAAGCGTAGATCCGGGTCTTGAAACTCTCTTTGATCGCCTCCAGGTCGGCGCCGGCGGCGGTATTCTTCAGCGTCGCCTTTATTCTATTGAATTCTTCCCACTCCTCTTGCAGGTAAGCGTCTTTATCCGCAGCCGAGATTTGGTCAAATAACTGCTCCAGAACACTCACGCTAGACCGGTCACCGAAAAACCTGCCATAGGTCAATGGTTCGGGCAGCATTTCCAAAGCCTCTCTGATCTGGTCCATATAACTGTAGACCGACTCAGCCCGTCCGGTTGCGGGAGCAAGTCCCAGGTATATTTCGGCAGTAGTGAGTTGGCGCAGGGTGTCTTCATCAGCGAGAGCCTGCTTTTCCGCGGGCAGCTCATCGTAGAGCCTGCGGGCCTCCAGCACCCGTGCTTTTTCGCTGATGGATACGGGCGTTTCCAGGGCGTTGATAGCATTTTGCACCCGCTCCACATCATGATTGTAGCCGGTGATAAACGCCGTGTAGCGTTCCTCTGCCAATACCAGGGCCGGGTAATTCGACACATAAGTCTTCTGGGTATCCGTTAACAGATCGTAGGCCTCCCGGGCATCCCTGATTTTTATCCCGTCATCCAAAGAGAAGAGAGAAACGGATAGCGGAATCAAGCCGATCTTTTCGATGACGCGTGCGACCCGGTCATCGCTCAATTTAAGCTCCTTAAAGCCGCGCTCGACCTTGAGCAGCAAGTCGTAATTTGTAACAGCCGCTTTCAGTTCCTCATTCAAGGCATTATAGGCGGCGCGCGCCTTAAGAATAACCGTTTCGTCATAGATGGTAATATTCCGGGGCAGATTGTCGATCAGCTCAATAACCTCGTTGACCGCCTCCGCAGGGTCCGGGAGTTCCGCCAGAGCGGCTTCCGCACTTTGCAGTTTCGCGTAATTGCCTACTTGTTTTTTTTCACCGCCGGTCAGGCTGTCATAAAAAGCTCTGGCCGTTTCAACAGCATCGCGGTCAGACGCAGTGATTGTATCAGGCAGGGCGGCTATGGCCGCGATGACCTCATTGACCGAGGCGTAGCGCACCGTCACGAGGCACTGGGTGAACTTACCGCCGATCTGAGCCGATATGGTAGTCGTCCCCTCATCTACAGCGGTGACCAGCCCGCCGCTGACCCTGGCTATATCCGGCGCCGTGCTGAACCATTTTACGGCGTCGGCTGCATTGGCGGAGGACGGTGTGATTGTGGGCGTCAGCAGGAATTTCTCTCCCGCTTTCAGCTCCAGGGAACTTTTATCCAGGGTAATCGTATTGACCTGTATTTTCGGTTCCAGGATGAGATGGTAGAGCTTGGGCGCTTTTTCTTCCGACTGAAGAAGTAGACGAACAACGCGGGTATTGTACCCGTCGAAATGAATGGGCGAGCTTTCCGTTTCGTGGCCCAGGGCCTCTTCGTTGACATAGAAGTTGGCGCCAAAGGTTGAGGCGGATATCTTAACGTCCTGTGCCCCATCCAGGGGGATTTTATAGCTGTATACGCCCTCTTCGAGGGGGAAGTCCTCCCCGTTGATTTTCAGACCCTGAAGGTCGGAGGACACGCCCGGGTTTTTGCTCTCGCCGGTCACGTCGACGATAGAGGTGATCACGGTCCCGTCCGCGTTCGCTGCATCCAAATAAGATGAGGAAACGCGGATGAAGTCCACACTTTCCAGTTCTACCGGCAGCCCGTTTTTATCGACCGCCCAGGCGAGATCAAAGCCGTCGCCTTTGGCATCCGTATATAGATCTCCGGACCGGTAGGGGTTGACCGGCTTGTCGGGTCGTGACGGCCGGGCATTGTTCAGTCCCATGGGGTGCACATTGGCGTAGCCAAAGGCGGGATTGCGGTTGGACAGCAGGTCGCCGGTAAACGTGGTGCTCTCATCGCTTTTGACGATGGAGTTCCAGCGGGAACTGAAGACGGGATCCGGGTATTGCCCTTGCCAGGAGGCTATCTGTCCTGCTCTCAGGCCGCTGCTGTCCAGATAACCTAAGCCTCCGTCCAGATTCTCATAACTGACGGATACGGAATGTTCTGTGCCGTCCGCATAGTATTCGCTGCCGCTCAGGGTATACCACTGGTCCGGCTGCCCATCCCCGTCTTCATCCCTGGCCACCTGCACGCTACCTGGGAACGCTTCGGACGCCGACGCGGCGGCGCCATAGATGATGAAGTCAATGCCGTATTTATTGTGGGAGTCATTCTCAATGGGCCGGTCAAGCCGGTACTCCACAAATCCGCCCATCAGCCCCAGCCGGGTTTTATAACTTCCGGTCAGAGCGCGGAATACGCCGTCCGGATTGCTGTCGTCAGCAATCAGCGCGTCAGTGACACTGACTTTCTTGCCGGAGGAGGGCGAGTAGGATAAGGTCTCTCCCGACGTCAACTCCGACGCCCGGTACGCCGCGATTTCATATTCCGTCACGATTTCTTTGCCGTCCACCGTTTGGGTGACAAAGATAGGATATACCTTCGGCGTTTCGGCCGTGGTACTGGAGACGACCGGATCAGGCGCGTCGAAAGCGGCCGGAACTCCGGTTTTAATGGTCAGCCGGCTGATCTTTTCCGCTCCCATCTTTTGGATGTTCTCCGCGGTGGCGGGAACATCCCTGGTGATCACCGCGCCTGCGGCAGCCGTAAAGGTCATCTCAAACTGTCCCCGTTCATTTCCGGAGCTGGCTACCTTGATGGTTTTGATTCCCGGATAAAAGCCGCCGGATTCTATTTTGCCGCCGCTGATCTCCGCCGTTTTAAGACCCACGTCCGGCCGGCGGTTCACTACAGGATATGGTCAGCCTGCGTTTTGAAATCCCCGCCGTCGATATGAAGGATGATCTCATTTCGACCCACATCCAGCTTAATGGGTTCTTCAAGGCTTGAGCCGTTGGCCGTCACCTTTGTGTTATCTAGCCAGGCTTTATATAGCAGATTAAAACTGGGCTCCGGCCTTTTAGCCTGTGCGCTCAGGAGGATCTCCTGCACCGAATATCCCACTTCTATATAGGATTTACCAGGCTGATCGGAGGTGTAGTCTTTTCCAGAGGAAATGATAACACCCTTTTGGGAGTAGCCTTCCCCCATCGGGGTCTCGGCTATCTCGGAATTGGCGCTCAGTGTCTGATAACTCAGACCTGTCAGTTCGGCAAAGTAGGCGACCCTTTCATCCACCACCCGCTTCACGTTGAAGGTATAGGTAGTAGGGGGGGCGGTGGAGCCTTCCTGCGGGTGCGCCGTCAGGGTGAATTGGTTATCTCCCAATTGCAGCGGCAGCACCGGCAGCTGCACCTTTCCGTTTCGGTTAACTTTTATGAACTCGGTGACCGTCTCACCGTCCGCATCCGGGTATTTCAGTGTTGCGCCCGCAGACTTTCCTCCTAAATATACGTCCATACGGATTACATGGTTGATGCTCGTCCAATTAAAAACACCCTGCGCCTGGGTAACATATTCCTCGTCCAAGTAAAGCTCAGCATCGGGTACGGTATTTCCGCCGGGCGTTCTCGGATCATAGATAAAGGCGTAACACCTGTCCAGAGAAATCCTTTTCAGGGTGCCGTCGTCTTTATCTTCCGCAGCGACTTCTCCGGCAACGGTAATCTCCACATCTTCCAGCTCGCCGCCGCAGTAGGTGACGTACTTGACCCACCAATAGGGCCCATATTCCACGTCCACATAGCCGCCCTTGAGTTTATACGTGCCGCTGGGCGTATTTTCGGGGATCTTGAAGGTAAGGGTTTTCAATCCCTCAAGTCCCTCCACCGGCGCGCCTTCTCTGTAGTTGTTGATAACAGTGATCTCTGTTTTTCCGTCCGCGCCGAGAATGGGTTTCCCTTCGCGGATATTGTCGACAATCTTTTTCACGTCCACAAATTCCACCGTGCGCACCGATTCCAGGCCGGGGATATCGGTGGCATAAACCACGCTGGACTGGGTGATGGCTGTGGTTTTAAAGTATTGAGAGCCAGGGACTGCTGATGAGTCGTCGACGATTTCATCCCAAAAATCGTGGTGGGAGCGTATTTCCGCTATATCCAGATCGGGAATACTGATGGTCACGGTCTCTCCCGGGGCGTAGGTCTCCTTATCCGCCGTGGCTTTTACCCGCACCGGATGATAGTCCGGATTCTCCTTAACGGTAAAATTGACCTCCGGCAGGAAAGAATAGGCCATAAAGCTCTGGGGCACGTTGGGGCCTCCGCCGCCCACCGTCTTCACGGGGCGTCCCCGGTATTCCGGGATTTGGGCGGTGGGGGTCTCCAGCCATCCGCTCCCCCCGAAGCCTACTACGCGCAGGTAGCCGTCATGCAGAGAATAATCCCCCGCTCCCGTCGCCGTAAAGGATACCGTGCTGCTGGTCACGTCGTACTGACTGGAGGTTCCGTAAAGCTGGGTGAGAAAGGGAAGGTCGGTGGTATATGAAATCTGCCCCTGCGAGGGGTTATAAAGGCGAGATATCTTGGGCAGGGGATTGACCAGGCCCGTGAAGTGCACCTTCACCTCGTCGCCCTCGTATATCTCTGTTCCCTCACGCGTTGTATTCTCCAGGGTGACGGTCATTTTAGAGGCCCGGATCTGGTAAACCCTCGTCTGAGTGACCCCTTGGTCAGCGGCAGTCAAAATCACCGTGTTATAGCCGTTTTTTAGAGGGATCCGGGGAGACCATTGCTGGTATCTTTCCCCGTCTTTCTCCAGGTGAAGTATGGAACCGGGATCAACCCTGCGGCCGTTGACATACAGGGCAAGAGCATTGCTGCTGCCGACGGAAACGT
This sequence comes from Thermacetogenium sp. UBA4966, assembly GCA_002397275.1. Lineage (GTDB taxonomy): Bacteria > Bacillota > DSM-12270 > Thermacetogeniales > Thermacetogeniaceae > Syntrophaceticus. The sequence continues at coordinate 37,092 of DHAA01000081.1, forward strand.
CGACGGTGATGGGATAATTTTGCGTCCGTTCGTCATAGTGAATCGTATCGTACTTGGTCACATAGTCCAGAGTGCTGGAGACATGGAGCGGATTTTCGTAATCACTGTCCCGGTCGGTGACGTGGATGGCCACATAGGTTTCTCGGCCGTCATAAGTGGGATAGGACACCTTGATGATAGCGAGCCCCTGTTTGATGCCCTTTACATAATAGACAACCATGCCGCCT